>CP102260.1:1017000-1351000 GCA_025146925.1 [Bacteroides] pectinophilus
ATGCAGACATATCAGGAATAACAATGCCATGTGTAACAGTATACGCCAGTCCGTCAGATTATCCCGGCTGGTATGTAGCAAGGCTGTTCGACCATGGACATCCGCTTAATGTCCATATACGCCGCAGAACAGTTGAGGAAATACGTGCGGACATAATCCGGAGATTCCCGGGAATGATTCCGTTTGCACCGGGAGCAGATGACGAACCCTGCATTGTGGAAATATGGTTATAGAGGAGGCAGTTATGTTTATCAATAATACAGAATTTAAGAGAACACTTAATAATTCATACAAAGCCGAGGGCATTAAGATAGCAAGAGCCTACTCAGAGGCAGCATCTGCCGGAATGCTTATGCTTGCCGGGGCTGACTGGATCATAAACATGAATGAGGCATATATCCCAAACAAAACAAAGGGTATCCTGTTTGAGATACTCGGTGGTCTCCCGCTTGACGGACAGTGCCTTGCCATGCGTGCCGGCAGGGAGATGCAACAGATAACAACGCCTGCGTGGATGGACCTGTACGGGATGCAGAACAGGTACACACAGAAGTACGGGACAACGAAGATGTCATATGGAATCAACGGCATGCTCCAACAGCCGGACAGCGGAAAGATATATCTTGTAAATGGCAGCAGGCTCAACCTGATAGGCCGCAGGGAGCTTAACCTTGACATTGAGACATCACCGGAAGGGCCATACGCAATGAATGAGGTTGACGGTTACACGGGATTCCTGTGGTACAACAACATCTGTGCAGTATCCGTGCAGAACATACGCATTGATAATCCTGATGTGCAGATGGTTGTTGAGGCACTTGAGAAAGTAGAGCTTGCGGGATAGGAGGCAGTTATGTTCGATAAATATGGGGAATTTGATTCGGCAGAAGAGCTAAATGCTGCGGCAGCAGGACAGAAGGCGGAAGGTGACACGGGAGCACTTAAGGAGCTGGCAGAAGAGAACGGCATCGATGAGGATGATGTACAGGACTACATGGACGGCGTTACAGACAGCCTGTGCACACCACTGACCGCGGCATACGGAAAGCTTGCAGTTGAGACGGCAGTGCTCAGACCTGTCGAGATTGTTGAAGACTGGGTAAGCTACATCCGTGTACAGTGCATGGACAACCCGGATATGGCAGCAGCAGTCCGGAGAAAGGACAGGCACTTAAAAGACTGCATAGCAAAGATACTTACATGGTCATTTAAGAATGCATATGAGGTTGACGAAGACATTGTCGAGGCAGCAGGCATCACTGCCAGTGTGAAGATGGGCATTCCCGGAATGGCAAGGGTGAAAAAGATCATATGTGACTATTATCTTGGAGGCGGTAAAAGTGAAAAAGAAGTCGGTACTCGCAATTGAACCTGTAAAGCCGAAGATACAGGAAAAAGACATGCTTACCGTACAGGAAGCAACAATAAAGGATGAAAAACACCTTATCATAGATTTGTTTGAGAACGGGGAAGCAGCATACAGGATTGCGCTGGCAGCAGATGATTACGCACATTACAGCTACGGCACCGGGATATGGGATGCGAAGACAGGCTGGAATAATCCATACAACACGGCAATATCAATGGCACACATATCACCAGCACATGAAAGGCTGCTGAAAAGGTGGACTAAGAAACAAAAAAGATATGCGGATGGAGATATTGCGGATGAAATATTCAGGTATGAATATGATATCAGCGGACGCCGGGACATGGCAAAGCAGAAAAAGGAGCAGGAGGAAATGGAGAAGCTTCTTGCAGAGATACCGGACGATATACCGCAGGCATTCCGGTCACGCATCATGAACAATATAGACGTATGCAACGTGATAGCGTACAAGCGTCACGGAAGCTGCGCAGATTACCGGTGCCTACAGTGCGGTGGACAGTCATCACGTAACCTGCGTGTGCGTGATCCACTTACCGGAATATCAGAGCTGCAGAATGTTCCAAGGGATGGAGAGGCATATATATGCCCTGTGTGCAAAAAAGCAGGGCGCCTGCGTCCGATAGGGTATATGAATCAGTGCACGGCATATGGACAGGAATTTGATTCTGTACTGTACCAGACATCAGGGGAAAAGCTTGTAATAAGAATCTTCAGGACAATAGTGACAAGGCGCATTACAGACAGCATGAGCATAGACACATATGAGCGCGGACGAATTATTTTAACCAGAAAAGGCGACAGGCAGTATATACAAACCTACTCTGGCAGCTGGATTAAGGCAAAGAATGTGGCAATCAATGCTCTTGCTGTTGAGTATGGCAGGGAGAAAGCAGTTGCGGACAGCATGTTCAGGTACTGCCCTGAAAATATGTACAGGCTGCTTAACTGTGACAGCAGTAAAAATAAGAACATGGCAGTCATCCAGGCACTTGTGACATATGCAAACTGTCCACAGACAGAGGCACTGTACAAGGTCGGGCTAAAAGGCATATGCCGCCGTCTCATGTATGTACAGGGACACACAAGAAAAATTGACAGGAGTGCAACAGAGGCTGCAAAGATACTGAAGCTGTCAAAGGAAGATTTCAGATATCTTGTTGAAAAAGCTGAAAAAGGCCACGATGAATCCATGACTCTGAAAATGATCAGATATGCAGTCTCAAGGGATATCAGCCGCAGGCATTATGACCGGCTGCAGGCGATATACGAAACTGCAAGAGGTGATGAAAAGGAGTGTGACATGCTGCTCGGTTATCAGAGCATTGACAAATTATACAATGCAGTCAGCAGGTATAAGGAGGAATATCGAGGTAAGTTCAGGGAAGCACTGAGAGAGTATGCGGATTACCTGCATGAAAGGCAGGCAGCAGGCGATGACATGACCAATGAGATATATCTGAGACCGCGGAGACTGCATGAAACGTATACACGGCTCAGGATTGAAAATGAGCATAAAAAGGACGAGATGTATGTGGAACGGATGAAAAGCATATATCCAAAAATCCCGGAAGCATGCATGAAAATCAGTAAAAGATACACATGGCAGCAGGGCGGGCTTATGATACGGCCCGCGGCTGATGCCGGTGAGATAGTCATGGAAGGACGCATCCTGCATCACTGCGTGGGGAGTGAATACCAGAGCTACATGAAGAACTACAACAATAACAAAGGGTACATTCTTTTTGTCCGAAGGGTGGAGGCTCCTGATGTGCCATATGTCACGGTAGAGATTGCAGGAGACAGGATACGGCAGTGGTACGGGATACACGACACACAACCTGACAGGGAAGAGATTGAAGGCTTCCTTGAAGGCTTTGTAAAGCATCTTAACCCAAAGAAAGTAAAAGCATCAGCATAGGAGGCAGGCATGGAAGAACTTAAAAAGACATTTGCAGGATATGAAGAGTTCAAGCAGACACTTGACACGGAGCTTACGAGGACAACGGAAGGCTTTGTAAGAATCGGATTTCTGCTAAAGACTGCAAGGGACAATCCGGCCATACTTGCAGGTTCGGGATATGCCAATATTAATGACATGGCAGCAGCCGAATATAACATAGATAAGACGATGGTAAGCAGGTTCATAAGCATCAATGACAGATTCTCGGAAGGCGGCAATTCGGACCGCCTTCAGGATAAATACGGAGGCTATGGATATGCCAAGCTTGCTATAATGCTGCAGCTCCCGGATGGGATTAATGATGAGATATCACCGGAATATTCCAAGAGTGAGATAAACACGATTAAGAAAGAATATGACGCGGAACAGCAGGTAACCCCGCTTGAAGTGCTGGCAGAGCCCAAAGATGCGACAGCCGACACACTTACACAGACAGAGCAGGTATTCTATGTGGTGATGCATAACGAACCGGAACTGTACAGACAGTTATGGGAAAGCATAACGGAATGGAAGAAATATCTGGACATACTTGCACCGGCAGGCGAGGCGGTATACATAGCAAGAGTATCAGGTGCCGGCAAGTTCATGGTGTCGGTAAAAGCTGACGGGATTACAGTGGTAAACATGAGAGACGCCTCAGACCGGGAGCAGATGTCTGGAGAAGGGTTCATACAGCTGTGTGGGAAGCTTTTTGCACATGATGAGCCAACAGTGGAAAGCAAATGGAAGGCACTGTTCAGGGAGGACATGCCGGAAACTGCCAAAGTTGCACCGGTGCAACAGGATAAAAAAGCACAGGCTAAGAAGCAACCGAAGGTTACCGTGACAAGACAGGACGTCAAGCCGAAAAAAAGCCCGGAAAAAGAGCCGGATAATCCGGTTAAACATGAAGAAGAACAGCTCAGGGGACAGATGAATGTGGGAGATTATCGGGGGGTGGTTCCTGAAAACAATAAGAATGACACAGATGCGGCTGATACTGTGCCGGACGAACAGCAAAAGAAACAGTGTATCCCTTACAGACCGATTAGAGAAGCATGGCATTCAGCAAAAGACAGCGTCCCGGACGATGACAGATACATACTGATATCGGTTGCAAGCAGGGCCGTGCCTGTAATCGGCATATATGACACGCAGGAGGCATCATTCTTCTTTCAGGATGATACAAAGATACATTATGCGGAGGCATGGATGGAGCTGCCAGAGCCGTATGAAAAAGAGGGAGGCGGCACCATAGCAGGAGCCGCCATGTAAGAAGTCAGAAAGTGAGGGATAGTATGGAATACGGCTATGTAAGAGTTTCTTCAAAAGAACAGAATGAAGCCAGACAGCTTGACGCTCTCTGCAAGCAAGGAATAGAAGATTGTAACATCTTTATAGACAAGCAATCTGGTAAAGATTTTAACAGACCAAAATATAAAACCTTATACCGAAAGCTGAAAAAAGGGGATGTACTGTATATAAAAAGTATCGACCGGATGGGAAGAAACTATGATGAGATAATTCAGGAATGGCGCAGAATTACACGTTTCCGCGAAGCGGATATTGTAGTGCTTGACATGCCATTACTTGATACGAGACGTGGAAAAGACCTCATGGGTACATTTTTAAGTGACATAGTATTACAGGTACTTTCTTTCGTAGCAGAAAATGAGCGCACAAATATAAAACAAAGGCAAGCAGAAGGAATTACCGCTGCAAAAGCAAGAGGCGTGAGATTTGGCAGACCGCCATTACCAATTCCAGATAACTTTTATCAGATGCGAGAGGATTGGAGAACAGGGAAAATTGCAATAGAAGAAGCTGCAAAGGCTTGCAATATGTGTCCTAAGACGTTTTACAGCAAAGCAGTGAAATACGAAAGGAGAGGTAAAGAAAATGGCAAAGAAAGAAGTTGACGGAGTAGTAGTAGAAGCAAAAAGCATATTGACAGCGTTGAGAATAATCAAGACAGTGTGCGGCGACAACATCCAATGTGAAACTTTTATATCACGATTAGAAGAAATGAGAAAAGAAAAAGGCTTCACCCAGCGAGAGCTGGCTAGTAAGGTCGGTGTTAACGAAGTATCTATGTCTAGGTACATCAAAGGTGAGCGAGTACCTACAGTCACGACAATAGTTAGCATAGCACAGGTACTGGGTGCAAGCGTTGACTATTTGGTTGGAACATCAAACGTAAAAAAGAGACAAAACAATGCTGACAGGATAAGGAATATGTCGGATGAAGAGCTGGCGCAGTTTCTTTGCAAAGTAAAATCAGATTATCAGTGGATGGAGCATGAATTTCCGAGTGAAGAAGAACATAGTGAGTGGGAAGAATGGCTTCAATCAGAAGCAGAATAGGAGAAGAATGAGACTAATAGACGCAGATGACCTTATAGCGTATCTGAATGATTACGCAAGACAGGAAACATCCTACAGCGATGAAGATAATGCAGATATACGTGATGTAATACAGGAGTGCATAGAAGCGGTTGAGGAGCAGCCAACCGCCTATGACATTGATAAGGCTGTTGAAAGATTAAAGGAAGAGAGCCGGCATAAAGAAGGCAGTAATATATATGTACTTCACGAACATTACGGACATGGATATATCATCTATAAGCTTTACAAGGATGAAGAAATGGTTGATATGAGTGCGGTCGAAAAGTTCCAGAACCTGCATGACGTGAAATTTGACAATAATGTAATGCTTGCAGTTCCAATCAAAGTCTATGAGAGTACAAAATACGAGAACAGGGGCGGCTCAATCTTTGACGGCAAGATAGATGCGTTTGATGCATTTGACGAAGTGTGGAGTCAGTGGATGGATGCCGTAAGGGCAGGAAGAGCCAAGACATATATTCCAGAGTCATATATCCCGAGAGACATGGATACCGGAAAGCCGATGTCACCAAATCCGTTCGATAACAGATTTATCGCCGGCGACAATGACATGTCGGAAGGCGCCAAAAACACAATCACAACGGAACAGCCGGACATACCGCATGACAGTTATGTAGCAAGCTACTGTACAGCACTTGATATATGTCTTCAGGGTGTAATAAGTCCTTCAACGCTGGGTATAGATGTTAAGAAGCTTGATAATGCCGAAGCACAGCGTGAAAAGGAAAAGACCACGCTTTATACGAGAAATGCAGTAATTGAAACCCTGCAGAAGAATCTTCCGAAGGTGGTTGAAGCCTGCCTGAATGCAGAGTATATGCTTAACAAACAGCCGGTAAAGAATGTGGATGTATTCATAGACTGGGGAGAGTATGCCAATCCGTCATTTGAAAGCCAGATAGAGACACTGTCAAAGGCAAGGACAGGCGGAGTGATGAGTATAGACCGTGTGGTAAATGAGCTTTATGGTGATACGATAGACGAAAGCGAAAAGGAAAAAGAGATAATGCGCCTGAAAGCAGAACAGGGAATAGAACACATTGCAGAGCCTGACATGAGTACAAAACAGGGAGAATTTGAAGTCAATGAAAGTTAAAGTGGGAAATAACCTTTACAGCATGAGCACCGGAGAGTACAGGGGGCTGTTAAAGACCGCAAGCGAACAGGTGCCATTCGGAATATACGCAGTGGAAAGAAACGGATATGCCGAACTGAGAAATGACAGATGCACAAGCATGTCACAGCTTAAAAACCTCACAAGGCAGTACAGGGCAGCAGGATTTAATGTGAAGTCCAATAAGGATAAGTAAAGGCAGGTGTAAACATGGATTATGATATAGGCGAAGCTTTTGCTGCTATTGAGGATGAACTTATATCATCCATGATACGTAATTTCGACAGGCATAAAGCTGAAGAAGACGAACTGGGCTTCAACTGGTCAATGTGGCAGGCAGAACAGCTGAAGTCACTTGAGGTATATAAGCAGACTAGTGCAAAGGTATATAAGGCACAGTTCAAGGACATTAATAAAAAAATAGAAGCACTGATCCAGATGTCAAGACTTGAAGGAGGCTTGGAGCAGGAACAGGAAATCCTTAAAGCAATCAGGAAAGGCCTCAAAGCACAGAAAGGCCCAAAGGGAGTAATGGGGCAGTTCTTCCGTCTTAATGACAGAAAGCTTGAAGCACTTATGAAAGCAACTGTAAACGATGTGAAAAAGGCAGAGACGGCAATATTGAGAATGGCCAATGATAAGTACCGCAGAATAATATATAATGCGCAGGTTTTTGCCAACACCGGCGCCGGCACATATGAAAAGGCTGTGGACATGGCAACAAAGGACATGCTCCGTGCAGGGCTTAACTGTGTGGAGTATTCCAATGGAGCAAGGCATACGCTTAAGGATTATGCAGATATGGCAGTGAGGACAGCCTGCAAGAGGGCATATCTTACCGGAGAGGGCGAGAAACGTCAGGAATGGGGAATATCCACAGTAATCATCAACAAACGTGGAAATCCATGCCCCAAATGTCTGCCATTTGTGGGGAAAATACTGATTGATGATGTATGGAGCGGAGGAAAACCGGAAGACGGATCATATCCTCTTATGAGCACGGCAATAGCAGCAGGACTGTACCATCCAAGATGCAAAGACAGCCACACCACATATTTTCCGGGAATATCCACTGCAGATGACAGATGGACCAAGGAAGAACTTGAGAACGTAAGGCAGGCTAATAAGAAGGAAGCGGAGCAGCAGTACGCCAGGCAGCAGTATGAAAAATGCTCAAGGATGTCAAAGTATTCGCTTGATGAGGATAATAAGAAAATATATGCAGCCAGGGCAGCCGACTGGAAAGTCAGGGCGGGTGAGGAAATTGCCAAAGATGCACTTGAAAAAGTTGGGGAAAGTAGTAAAATTAAATCATTAGATATTGATGATTTTAATATGATGGCTTCTTCAAATAAAATAAAAGACGAAGTATCTGCTGTGATAGGTAATACTATAAAAGAATTTGAAAAAAGTGGTGGAATGTATATTTTCGAAGCACATTTTGGTGAATTCTACAATGATGAAACTGGAAAACAAGCCTTATTTCAAATTTTTAATGGAACTAATGGGTTAACACAGTTAAATGTAAACAGTCGTATTCTTGGTGGAAAGACAGTTGATGAAGTTAATGCATTGTTAGCAGGAACAAAATCAAATCTTCCACAAACCATTGAAGAAGCTATTGCGCATGAATGCGGTCATGCAAAAGCATATTATGGAAAATCAGTTAAAGAAATTGAAGCCATGAATGAAGAATTAAAAAATATGGGTATTGAAGGAATTAGCCAAGATGCACTGCGTGATGGTGCTGAATGTATTGCTGAAGTGGAAGTGTTGATTTATCGTGGTTCAAAAGTTCCAAAAGCAGCAATGGATTTATATAATAAGTATGTAAGAGGTAAGTAAGTATGGTTTGTGTTGGATATGATTGTGACAACTGCATACATCAAAAGGAAAATATTGATGGTTGGAAATGCTGCTGTGATGCATTCCCTGAAGGTATACCTGAAGAAATACTTTATGGAAATCCCAGTCAGCTTAAAGAGTGCAGCAATGGTATTAAATTTGAAGAAAAGAAGTAAGGCATCTTGCAAATGTCAGGGTGCTTTTTTAATACAAAAAATTCCACAAATCCCAAAGTTGCACCGGTGCAACAATAATTTAGATATTAAGCAGTCCAAAAGGGCTGCTTTTTATATGCCTAAAAACAGGTCCAAACATGAGAAGACCAAAAAAGCTGCGTGGCCGGAGACACCGAAGACAATGGATTTAACAGGGCGACACCCTTAAAACGGAAAGGAGCAGCACATGAACAAATCAACAATGCTTCCGTACAACCTGCAGTTCTTTGCCGAAGACGGCAGCGAACCAAACGGACAGAACGGAAACCAGCAGCAGTCAAACCAGCAGGCAAATGAACAGAATGGCGGGCAGCAGTCAGGAGGCCAGAGCCAGCAGTCAATTGACTATGACAAGATTCAGCAGATGCTTAACGGGACACTTGCTGCAAAAGAAGAGACGGCATTAAAGGCTTATTTCAGACAGCAGGGATTAAGCCAGCAGGAAGTTGAACAGGCTATTGCATCCTTTAAGGAGCAGAAAGCGGCCAATCAGCCGGATGTAAATGCCATGCAGACAGCGCTTGATAAAGCGAACGATGCAATGAAGCAGGCACAGATTCAGAGCGAAGCGACCATGGCAGCAGTATCACTCGGAATTGATGCCAAGACAATTCCATACGTGCTTAAGATGGCAGATTTAAGCCAGGCTGTAGGGCAGGATGGAAAGATTAACACCGAAACAATCAAAAATGCCTTAAATAAGGTCATGGAGGATGTGCCGGCATTGAAACCGCAGCAGGCAGGTGCTTCGGGCTTCATTCAGGTAGGAGCATCAGGAGGCTCTGGCGGAGCAGGTGCAGTTGATAACGAGCTTGACCGCATTTTTGGCGTAAAAAAGTAAGAAAATGGAGGAATTAAACAATGGCAGTATTGAATTATGTAACACAGTTTGACACAAGAATCCGTGATATGTACGGACATGAGCTGGTATCAGATGCACTCTACCACACAAATGAGGACATCAAGGTCACAGGAGCGAAGGAGATTAAGATTCCACGCATGCAGGTAAGCGGTTATAAGGACCATGACCGTAAGACGCTGGGATTCAACAGCGGCAATTATTCCAATGACTTCGAGACCAAGTCGCTTGATCATGACAGAGACATTGAATTTGCAATTGATCCTATGGACGTTGATGAGACCAACCAGATTGTATCGATTGCCAATATCCAGGCAAGATTTGAGAAAAAGCAGGCGATTCCGGAGCTTGACTGTTATACATTCTCAAAGCTTTATTCAGAAGCGAAGAGAGTGGGTGCAGTAATCAGAAACACAGTCATCACACGCGCTAATATCCTTGAGGACTTTGATGAAAACTGTGAAGCATTTGAAAATGCAGGCGTACCCCTGTCAAGATGTATCCTTTACTGCACGGCAGCATACCGCAGGGAGTTAAAGAACGCTGATGGAATCCAGAGAACACTTGAGGTAAGCGGCGGCAGCAAGTCACTTGACAGAAGAGTGCATACTCTTGATGACCTGAAGGAAATCAAAACAGTGCCGGTTGAACGCTTCAAGACAGCATATGACTTCACGGAAGGTTATAAGGCTGATGCTTCCGGAAAGCAGATTAATTACATCCTCATTGATCCGGAGGCACAGGTATCGCGTGTCAAGTATGCTTACATTAACACATACACTCCGGGACATGATTCGAGAGTGGCTGATAATTATCTGTATCAGAACAGAAGATACAACGGTACTTTCGGACTTGATGAGGAATTAAAGCAGGCGTGCATTATTAATGCGGAGGCATGATATGAAGGCGAAGAAGGAAAATAAGATATATAAGATTGTCACTGAAGAGGAAAAAAACAGATACCTGAAGGAAGGATTTGATATTTATGATGATTCCGGCAAGCTGCTCGAGTATTCACCTGCAAAGAAGATAGCTTACAGCGAATACGCAAAGCTTCTGAAAGAAAATGAGGAGCTGAAGGCAAAGCTTAAGGCTTTAGGTACAAAGAATAAAGCTGGTGACTGATATGCTGTACGTTGATAAGGAGTTTTACAGGAACGAATATAAAGGGACTGCAATTCCTGATGAAAGCGTTGATAAATATCTGAAAATGGCATGCCATCACATTGATTCCCTGACTTACAACAGAATCGTAAGTCAGGGATTTGATAATTTAACGCCTTTCCAGCAGGAAATGGTGAAGGAAGTTGCATGCCGGCAGGCTGATTTTGAGTATGAAAATGATGACGTAATACAGAGCATATTATCATCATACAGCATTAACGGAACATCGATGCAGTTTGGAAGTTCATGGAATGTACATATGGACAAAGGTGTTGCAATGCGTAAGGACCTGTATGCGCTTTTGTCGCAGACAGGTCTGTGCTGCAGGTTAGCGAGGTGATTGTGTATGAAATATCCGTGTCTGGTACCGGCAAGAATGTGTAAGACAGATATCATGGTACATCTTGAGTCAGAAGAGGTTGACGAGTGCAGTAATCCTGTAAGAGCAATTGACATTGAAACAAAATGCAATTATCAGGACAAGGCAAAGACGGTATTAACAGCTGAGAAGAAACTGACGCAGATTACCGGAACGGCACTTTTTGCCGGAGACATTGCACCTGAATTTCCGACTGTCGGATGTGGATATGTTGTGATACATGGTGAAAAACGCATCATTGCACAGGGAAGCAAGGCACGTAATCCTGACGGAACTGTCAATTACACATCGCTGGAGGTGAAGTAATGGTTAAGGTAAGCTCCACTGTCAAGATCAACACAGGTATGATAAACCGCCTTAATGCGGCAGTATCGAAGGCACTTGAACAGACCGGGGAAGCACTGCACACGGAAGTTGTTCAGGCGCAGGTAATGCCAAGGGATACGGGTGCAATGCAGAATGAGAGTACATTTGTCGATTATTCGCAGTCTGATTCTGGGAAAGTATCAATAGTAACTTCAACACCATATGCCAGACGCCTTTACTATCATCCGGAGTATCACTTCGACAAAAGTGAGAATCCGGATGCAAAAGGCAACTGGTATGAGGACTGGATGGAGACAGGTAACAGGGCTGATTTTGTACCGAAGGCATTCAGCAGCTTTTATAAAAGGGAGGCAGGACTTTAATGCTGTCACTAAAAGATATCAGAGAATATGTGGACAGTCTTGGCATTGCCGAGAATGTCTATATTGGCAAGATGGACAACAAAAAGCCAAAGTCAATAGGAGTATACAACAGGCCGGCATCAGGACCACCGAGGACAACACTCGGAGGTCCTGAATATGGTACCTACAGAATAAAGCCGGTATCGCTGCTTATTCACTGGAATAAAAACAAGGATGAGGCAGAAAAGGCGGCATTCAGTCTGTTCGAGCAGATGGAAGGAATAAGCGGCATCAACATCAATAATACTGATGTCAGATATATTCAGCTTCAGGTGCCTGAGCCGCAGGATGTAGGAACTGATGATGCAGGCATATACGAATATGTGATATGGCTTGATTTTATCTATAACAAGGAGGAATAACAATGAAGGGAAAAGTATATCCGGTACATAATAACAAGTTCAAATTCGGCACGAACGGGCTTGAAAGTACTACAGAAGAAATGGTAATGCCAAAGGACCTTGAAAATTTTGCACCCAAAATTGACGGAACGGTTGAAGAATGGTATGCAATGGATGCTGCAGGCTGGGCGAAGTCATCTATGACAGGCAAAAAGCTGTCATGGACATTCAGCGGCAAGAGAAGCGTAGGCGATGCGGGCAATGATTACATTGCAGGCCTTGCATGGAAATTCGGACAGGATGTAATGACAAAGTTCGAGTGGGAGATGACAAGCGGTGCAAAGGTAGCATGTGATGTAGTGATTAATGTTACCACACCGGGCGGCGGTGACTCAACTAATATTGACAAGCTGGAATTTGAGGCAATCTGCTACGGCGAGCCGACATTTACTCCGGCATTAACGTCATCAACAGGCATTTAACAGGTTAATTTAATTGTTCAGGGGCGGAGATCACGGTCTTCGCTCCGGTAAAGGAGAAAAGCATGGCAAAGATAGTAGATATTACAGATAAACTTAGTTTTGACGAAAATCCGGTGATGGTAATCAGAGGACATATGATTACAGTTAATTCAGACGCACCAACAATGCTGAAGATTATGGCAATAGTGCAGGATGCTGACAAGAGCGAGATAGAAGCAAGCCTTGAAGCTTATGAGCTTCTGATTGGCGAAAAAGACAGGGAAGTCATAGACGGAATGCATCTGCAGTACAAGGACTTTATCAAGGTTATTAACATAGCAATGGATATTGCAACCGGAAGGGATAAGAATGACACGGGGGAAGTGCAGACCCATACTACGACATAATTGATGATTATGAACTGATAATATCATCATTTCAGGCGCAGTATGGGATAAGGCTTACAAGAGAGCTTAATGACATGAAATGGCAGGAGTTTAAGAGCCTGCTTGCAGGACTTGGACCTGACACACCTCTTGGCCGTGTAGTAAGTATACGTGCAGAGGATGATGCGGAAGTGCTTAAGAGATTCACGAAAGAGCAGCACCGCATACGTAATGAATGGCAGGAAAAGAGTGCCAGCAGCATGACACAGCAGCAGTATGATGCTGAAATGAGCAATCTGGAAGCTTTGTTTGCCTCTATGTGCAGTTAGGAAAGCAGGGAGGTGAAATAATGTCACAAGGAGCGATAGGTGAAATAGCGCTTGATCTTGTGGTTAACAGCCAGAAATACAAAAGCCAGATGGCGGGAATACAGAATATGGCAAAAAAAGCAGGATTGGCTCTTGCAGCTGCATTTTCTGTAAAAGGAATAACTGATTTCACAAAACAGTGTCTTGAACTCGGATCCGACCTTCAGGAAGTACAGAATGTTGTTGATGTCACATTCCCGTCAATGAAAGAAAAGGTTAATGAGTTTGCCCAGAGTGCGGCACAAAGTTTTGGACTTAGTGAGACGATGGCAAAAAAGTATACCGGAACATTCGGAGCGATGTCCAAGGCTTTCGGCTTTGGTGAAAGAGAAGCATATGAGATGGGCAGTACGCTTACCAAACTTTCCGGTGATGTGGCATCGTTCTATAATATAACGCAGGACGAAGCCTACACAAAGCTGAAATCAGTGTTTACCGGAGAGACGGAAACATTAAAGGATCTCGGTGTGGTAATGACACAGGCAGCGCTTGATGCGTATGCACTTGAAAATGGTTTCGGAAAGACTACAAATTCCATGTCGGAAGCTGAAAAGGTGGCATTAAGATATCAGTTCGTGCAGGAGAAACTGTCAGTGGCCAGCGGTGATTTTGTGCGGACATCCGGAGGCTGGGCAAACCAGATAAGGGTGCTTACACTGCAGTTTGATTCGTTAAAGGCAACACTGGGACAGGGGTTTATAAATCTGTTCACGCCAATAATTAAAGGAATCAATGGTGTGATTGGAAAGCTTCAGACACTTGCCAATGCTTTTAAGAGCTTCACGGCATATATAACGGGAAATGACACCGAAGAATCGACATCAGGAATCAGCAGCGGACTGTCAGAAGCTACAGATGCGGCCAACTCACTTGAAAGTGCCACAAGCGGGGTGGGAGATGCCGCCAAGAAGGCTGCAAAAGAACTGAAAGGTGTAATGAGCTATGATGAGGTCAACAATATTTCAGGCAGTTCGGACGAGGCATCAGGCACATCAGGTACATCCGGTACATCCGGGGAAAGCATTGACTTTGGTAATATCAATGCAGATGATGAAAAGCTTGCAGACAAGTTTGATGCCATAACAGGCAAAACGAAAGTATTCTTTGACAGGATAAAGAAAATTGTTGAAGATTTCAAAGCTGGTGACTATTTCCATGCAGGACGGGACACATCAGAGCTTGTGACCGGTATTTTCAATTCCTTTGCAGATGCCATAGATAATGTGGAATGGGAAAAGCTTGGCAAAAGCATCGGAGAATATCTTGCAGGAATTAACTGGAAAGACGTTATTATAGCAGGCTTTAAACTGAAATTCAACATATGGAAAGCTATAGCTGAGGTCTGGTTTGGCTCATTCAAGGCAGCACCGATTGAAACAGCGGTAATAACCGCCATTGGTGCGCTAAAGTTTACAGGACTGGGGAAAAAGATAGCCCCGGCACTTGGCAAAGCCATCATGGGCAGCAGTCTTGTTACGTCTATGACTTCTGCATGGGCTTCACTTGGCGGAATTGGCGGAATACTTACTATGGATGTGGCAACCGTTATTGGAGCTGGAACGGCAGCAGAAATTGGAACAATGCTTGCTACCGGTATCATAGGCGGAATAGTGGCGGCATTTGCCGGATGGAATATTGGTCAGGAAATATATACTAAAATTTCCGGTGAAATAATAGATATGTCTTTTGGCGAACAGATGGCATACCTGTGGGATTCAATTTTAAAGGGAGATTTCTTCCCGGCAGCAGGCAAACTGTTAGCAGAAGGACTTAAAGGAATATTTAACTGGAACGAAACGCTTGACTTGTTCTCAATGGCAAAAGAATCTTTTGGAATGGCTGCGGAAGCATTCAGAGAGCAGGACTGGGGAAGTATAGCCACTAACATACTTGAAGGAATTGTGCTTGGATTTACCGGTATACTGGATTTCTTTGTAGAGCCTATAAACGATTTATTCAAGGCGGTATGGGACGGAATATGTAGCATCTTCGGAATACACAGCCCTGCAACAGAGATGGAGCCAATTGGAGAAAATATTCTGCTGGGAGTAATTGAAGGCTTCAGAGGAAAGTTTTCTGAATTTGGCGATGCCATGTCTGAATGGTGGGATAAAAAGGTTAAGCCGTGGTTCTCAAAGGATAAATGGGTTGAAGGAATGTCAGGAATTAAAGATGCATTCCGGGAGATTTTTAAAAACGCATGCAATGCGGCAGCAGAAAAGTTCAACAAGCTTATCACATGGCTCAATGAGAAGCTGAATATCAGCTGGGAGGGATTTAGCGTGGCAGGAAAAGAAATCATTCCTGCAGGCTCTGTACAGCTGGTTAATATCCCTGAGATACCAATGCTTGCCAATGGCGGATACGTGAGAGCCAACACACCACAGCTTGCCATTATCGGCGATAACCGCCATTATGGCGAGATTACGGCTCCTGAAGACAAGATGGAAGCCATGGCAAAGCAGGCAGCGTTAGAGGCATTAAAGAACAGGGGCAGTGACAATAATGCTGATAACCCACAGCCGGTAACAGTAAAGGTATATCTTGAAGGAGATTCCAAGAAGATATTCAGGGTTGTACGCACGGAAAATGAGGCATACAGGCAGCAGACAGGGCATCCTGCATTTGTATAGTTGATGAGGAGGACATATGAGCTACAATGGATATATTTTAAAAATATCGGGGAATGTATTTCCAACAAAATACATAATAGCGGACACTTATACGGCAACTCCAAATCAGAGGACGGATAAGGATGATTACAGTGATGCGGATGGATACTTCCACCGCACCACACTGCCTCATACCAGGACAAAGATTGAGTTTCAGACACCTCCGCTAAAAACGGCGGAAAAGGATGAAATCATGGACCTGTTCAGAAACAGCTATATCCATGAAGGGCAGCGGATGGTTGATGTTGAGTACTGGGATGATGAAAATAGTGATTATTCATCAGGAACATTTTATCTTCCGGATATTGAATTCAAGTACAAGCAGCTGAAAGAAGACGGAATCATTTACAGTGGTATAAGGATTGCACTTATTGAGTACTAGGAAATGGAGAGATTAATATGCTCAAGATATCAGACGAACATAAAAAATTGTATGACCGGGATACCGTGCGGAAAATTGTCAGCATAAGCTTCCCGGGAACAGACATAGAAGATATCACCAATAACAGGATATACGGCGAAAGCCTTTCATTTACCGAAACGCTCTGTGATGAAGGCAGGCTCAGATTTGGCGCATGTACCGCATCAGAGATAAGCATACAGGTAAGGGATGGAGTTAATGCCGTGTCGGGACTTGAGATGCAGGTGACAATCCGGGCGGAAGGAGCCGACACGGCAATTCCGCTCGGGCTGTTTACAATTACGAAGCCGAAGATGGCAGCCAACATGGGATATAAAATCCTTACCGGATATGACAGGATGACATGGCTTGATATCGATGTGTCAGACTGGTATGAAGGTCTGTATCCCAATATAAAGTCGAAGCATACGGTTAAGGAACTAAGAGAAAGCCTTCTTGATTTTGTCGGCATACCATATGAGGATGTGAGCCTGGTCAATGACAGCGTTATTGTCGGTAAAAACATTGACACATCGGGGACGCTGACGGGACGTACCGTTATGGAGCAGTTGTGTGAGATTAACGGCGTATTCGGCAGGATATCACGTGAGGGGCAGTTCATATGGAAGTCTCTTAAAGGAGTGTCTTCACTGTATCCGTCAGAAGACCTGTATCCGTCAGAGGACTTATATCCCATGGATGCGAGAAGCAATCCCAATGCGAGAGTGCTGTCAGCGTATATATCCTGTGATTATGAGGATTATATCTGCCGGAAGATTGACGGTCTACAGCTGAAAGAGACGGGCGGCAACGAGTATCTTCTTGGCAATGCCGATGACAACATCTATTCTATACAGGACAACTTCTGCATCATCGGAAAAAGCATTGATGAGCTTCGGACAATTGCCGAAAACTTACTGGATGTCATGGAATACATTGAGTATATCCCGATGGAAGTATACTGCCGGGGTGTCCCTTATGTCGAGGCAGGAGACGGATTTGTTCTCGAGACGAGTACCGGAAAGACGATAGAAAGCATCATCATGACACGAACGCTTAAAGGCATACAGGGGTTAAAGGATACATATGCTGCATCAGGCCCTGAGTATCTTGACGGAATAACGGAAAGTCTTACGGACAGTCTGCAAAGACTTAATTCCGCCCTCTATAAGACAAGGATACGTGTGGAGCGTACCGATGATGCACTGGAGGCGGAAGTATCAAGGGCACAGTCAGCTGAAGAGAATATCAGTGCCGAACTCATTGAGAAATACAACGCATCAATCAAAATATCCGCTGATGCGATAGAGAGTGCGGTGACAAAAGAAACTCAGCGTGCGCAGGAAGCGGAAAGCAGCCTGTCAAGCAGGATAACGCAGACAGCGGAAAGTGTCACGGCAGAAGTAAAAAGATCCAAGCAGGCTGAGGAGCAGTTATCCGCCACTGTCAAAATTACGGCCGAGGGGATATCGCAAACGGTAAAAAAGGGCGAAGTGATATCCGAGATTAATCAGGAAGCCGGAAAGATTAAGATGGAAGCGCTTGACATCGACCTGTCGGGCTATGTTACGTTCAACAGCCTGTCAGCATCAGGAACTACAAAAATTAACGGTGACAACATCACTACAGGTACAATCAGGGGCAGGGTAGGTCTGTGGGTGGAATCGGACGAATCGGAAAAGGTAGTAACCATTAACGCACACGGAATTTACAATGCGGCAACGAGCTATCTTAATAATGTTGCCATATACGGCTCGCTTGTAGATGGCAATGGCAATCCGATAGTACCTGCCGGTGTACAGTACTTGTCTGACGGCTGGTGGGGAACATTTCCCGCAGGAAACGGATGGACAGTGACGGTGCAGAACGGAGTCATCACAGGTGTTGAAGCCTGAGCGTAAGGAGGCAGGAATGGACAAACCAACATCAATCAGAATAAAAGAATTCTGTCAGGGAGTCAGTGAAGCTTGCAATAACTCGGGACTCCCTTTTTACATTCTGGAAATCTATATGGAAAATGCCCTTGCACAGGTAAGAGATGCAGCGCAAAGACAGCGCATACTTGAGCAGGAGCTTTATGAGAAAGAGAGGAAGGAGGAAGAAAATGTTTAACTGGGAGAAAGTATTTGCAAGACGGAACTGGGAAAACAAGCCGTCCCAAAAGACACCGCTGAGCGCATCAAATCTTAATTCGGGTGATTATGCGATTAATGAACTGGACAACCGTGTGATTGCACTTAATACGGCAAAGTTTGACAGGACGGATGCGCAGGGACTTTTTAAAGACGTTTCGCTTGATAAAAAAACAGGCGTAATCACATTTACGCTGGTTAATGGCAGCACAAAGACACTTGATACGCTGCTCGAGAAGATAGCGGTCAATTTCGCCTTCGATGAAGAGACGCAGCAGCTTGTAATCACGCTTGATGACGGTACCGTCAAAAAGATAGACATGTCGGCACTCATAACACAGTATGAGTTCCTTGACAGTGATACCATCGCTTTCGTTCTTGAGGGAGGTAAGGTTAAGGCGATAGTTAAGGAAGGCAGTATCAGCGAGAAGCATCTGAGAACGGATTACCTTGCAGAGATTAAGGTACAGTCGGCAGGTGCAGCATCAAGTGCGGCATCAGCTGCATCAAGTGCCAATGACGCTGATTATGATGCCAAACTGGCACAGAGTTATTCAGTCGGCGGCAGCGGCATCAGGGAGAATGAGGATGAAGATAATGCAAGGTTTTACAAGGAGCAGGCAGCATTAAGTGCGACAGAAGCTATTCAGTCGGCATCAGGTGCGGCAGAATCAGAAGAAAAGTCTGCATTAAATGCAGGTCGGGCAGAATCATCAGCTACAGATGCCATTACAGGTAAAAAAGAAGCTGCACAGTCAGCCTTAAGCGCAGCAGAAGCAGCACAGTCAGCAGCAGGTGCAGCAGCCGGTGCGAAGTCGGAAGCAGAAGCGGCAGCAGTCAGTGCGAAAGCGGCAGAAAATGCCAAAGCAGAAGCGTCAGAAAGCGCAGCAGGAGCAAAGGAAAGCAAAGGCAGCAGTGAATCCGCTGCACTGTTAAGCCAGAGCTATGCGGTGGGCGGTACAGGCAGCAGAGAGGGAGAAAATACTGACTGTGCCAAATACTATTATGAGCATACAAAGGAAATATCCGGTGCTGATAACTACCTTCTTAAAAGCCAGGTCGGAGCCGCACTGGGTGTGGC
Organism: [Bacteroides] pectinophilus; assembly: GCA_025146925.1. NCBI lineage: Bacteria > Bacillati > Bacillota > Clostridia > Eubacteriales > [Bacteroides] pectinophilus. The sequence goes on from CP102260.1 coordinate 1,036,881, forward strand.
AGGACTTGATGAGAACGGCTTTGTTCCTGCAAGCCAGCTTCCGAGCTTTGTTGATGATGTAATTGAAGGACAGTATATCAACAGTACTGAATTTGTCGGAACAGACGGAGTTGTAATTGTACCTGAGAGCGGCAAGGTATATGTGGATGTATCGGCCGGCAACATCACAAGCGGCAGGACGTACCGCTGGTCCGGAACACGTTATGTGGTGATAGGAAGTGACCTTGCCCTTGGCGAGACATCGTCAACAGCGTTCAGGGGCGATTATGGCAAGGTAGCATATGACCACAGTCGGCAGACGGGTAATCCGCATGGCACTACGGCAGCAGATGTCGGACTTGGCAATGTTCCGAATGTTGCTACGAATGAACAGCGTCCGACATTCACACAGGCGGATTCACGGGCGAATATTGTCAGCAATGAGAAAATGACAACTATCTTTGGTAAGATCGCCAAGTGGTTCAATGATCTTAAGAATGTTGCATTTACAGGCTCATATAAAGACTTGATTGACAAGCCGTCAGTAGATACGGCACTGTCTACAGCAAGTACTAATGCAGTGCAGAATAAGGCGGTTGCATCAATCGTGTATGGAGATGAAATCAGCACGAACGACGACTGGGATAACATTACAATCGGATATCATGTAGTCAATGGCGGTTCCCAGTATCCCTGGTCGGCAGACAAACATGCACCGGTTGGAGCGTGGGGCTGGGGATATGTTATTGCTTGGGTATATGGCACGTGCGGTTATCAGATATACATAACAGCAAGCAGTAGAAAGATGTATATACGTAGCAGATACGGATCTAATTGGACAGGCTGGGGCGAGTATGACAAGATAGACGCCGCTTTTGATGGAGCTATAGACGTATCTGCATATACATCGGCTTCACCGTATACAACGCAATCTGATGGATACCTGACAATGACTATTAATGGTTATGCAGGACAATATCTCCAGATGAGTATGAGGGATAAGAATGGAACCGAAGTCGATGAAATAATATTCCCGGATGGATCCAATGGTTACGGATGTTCGAGAAATGTCTATGTGCCAAAGGGCATGCGTGTATACAAAAAGGCAGGCAATCTTGTAACCGGAGGCATATCAAGTGCGGTATTCAGACCATTTAACAGAACATGATGCGGATATCCGGAAGAAGGTGATGCGTATGCTCTGAGAATTGCACCGGTGCAACTTACAACATATAAAATAATAGAAAAGGAAGGATAAAAAGATGGACAGATACGAAAAAATCAAGGCGGTAATTATTGCCTTATGCGGAATTATATCAGGAAGGCTGGGAGTGCTTGCAATACCTATGATACTGCTCATTGTATGCAATGTGATTGACTATGCGACAGGCATATTTGCATCGCATTACAGGAACCAGGAGATTGATTCTTACAAGGGGATAAAGGGAATTACAAAAAAGATATGCATGTGGCTGCTTGTTGGCGTCGGGGTTGTCATTGATAATCTGCTTGCATATACATCCGGAGCGGTCGGCATAACACTGCCGTTTTCATTTCTGGTTGCCTGCATCGTGGCGGTGTGGATTATCTGCAATGAGATTATAAGCATCCTTGAGAATATCAATGATATAGGCGTTACACTTCCGCCGTTCCTCATGCCGATTGTCCGCAATCTTAAGTCACAGGTGGAGGATAAGGCTGACATACTGAAAGAGGGAGGCAGTAACGATGATTAAGAGGTATCTTATGAGCGCAGGCGACATTCAGTTGTCTGCGCATTTCAGACTTCATGAGTTCCAGAGCCGCAATGGCTGGGATGAGGTTCTTGTGGATGAGGCGCTTATTGACATGCTTGAAAAGATCTATAAGCACTTTAACTGCTCAAAAGCTGTAATCAATGACGGCTTCAGACAGCCGGGAGAATACTGTCGTTCAATCGGAGAAAGCGACAGGGATGCGCATGCGTATGGAATGGCGGCAGATGTTGTATTCTTTGATTCTGAGGGAGATGTAATATCAGGCAGGTATATATGCTGCTATGCTCAGGACATCGGAGTACAGGGCATTGGCTACATGGGGAATGCCGTGCACCTTGATACACGGGGCAACGGCGGTTATAAGAATACGCATTGGTGGGGCGACGAGACCACCGGAGCTACGGTGACTGACTGGCACAGCTACTTTGCAATAACCAATTACCCTGCCGCTGAACCGGATGAGAATGAGGAAGACATCACGGATAAGCCGGATGATGAATCAGACAATCCTGCGGAAGATGGCAGCAGTTCAGATAATAACGTGACAGACTTTGACGGAGGTGATATGATGAACAGAGAGATTAGCAGGGAACAACTTAAGTATGAGGTGAACAGATACGCACTTACAGTGCTCGGACGTGAAATCGGTGATGCGGACACTTATGTGGAACTTCTCAGCACAGGTCAGCTTGACTGGTATGAATTCACTAAGAGGCTTCAGGAGAGTGAAGAAGGCGTAAAGCGCTGGATTAAGTATACGCTGTTTGTGGACATACTTGGACGTATACCGGAGCAGTCAGAGATAGACTGGTGGTACGCTCAGTATTCATTAAGATACGAAGTCAATAAAGCGCTTATGGCTGAGAGGTTCGCAGAAGACTATGAGCAGTTCAAAGATGAGTACATGAATAAGCCGTTATAAAGACACCAAAAACAGGTAAGAACAGGCAAAAAACCGTATGTCACAGATTGTGACAAAAAAATAATAAAAATGCCTTCAATCACAGAGGGAGAGCCACATATAACATCGAGGCACGGAAGAACTTGCACACCTCGAGATGGTCAGCACAATAGTTCACCAGCTTACACGCAATCTTACAGCTGACCAGATTAAGGGTACACCGTTTGAGGCATATTATGTTGATCATACAACGGGAGTATGGCCGCAGGCGGCGGGAGGAGTGCCGTTCTCAGCAATGGAGTTCCAGTCGACAGGTGACCCTGTAACAGATCTTGTTGAAAATATGGCAGCAGAGCAGAAAGCCAGAACGACATATGATAATCTCCTTAGAATCAGCTGTGATCCGGATGTGACAGAGCCGCTAAGATTCTTAAGGGCAAGGGAAATTGTACATTTCCAGAGATTCGGTGAGGCACTCAGAATAGTTCAGGACAGACTTGATGCACGTAACTTCTATGCATTCAATCCTGCATTTGACAAACAATCCTGCAACTGTAACAAATAAAATGCTGGAGTATACAGTATAGAAGTAAAAATGACACCGGGAATGGGCAGATATAATCAGACTGCTTCAATTCCGGTGTCATTCTGCTTCAGGCATTCTTGTCATAGAGAAGCTTAAGACCCATAAGTAAAAGTCTTGGTTCGATGATGATATCATGCCTGCAGTAGGGAATAACTATTCCGCTCAGACCTCCTGTGGCGACAACGGTTGTCCTGTAACCAAGTTCATCCTCAATTCTGTCAATCATTCCGTCAATACATGAAGCATTACCGAGTATAATACCGCTTTGCATGCATTCAACAGTATTCTTGCCTATTACTCTTGATGGAGCCTGAAGCCCTACATTAAAAAGCTGGGCTGCGTTGGAAGAAAGTGCATTCATTGCAATATTAACACCGGGAGTAATGGCTCCACCGATATAATTGCGGTCTTTGTCGATTACACTTATTGTTGTGGCGGTTCCCATGTCTATAATAATAAGTGGAGCTCCATATCTGTTAATTCCGGCTACGGAATCAACAATCAGATCACTGCCCATCTCTCTGGCATTATCCATCTTAATATTAAGACCTGTTTTAAGTCCGGGACCGACTATAAGCGGAGCCTTATTTATTATTTTTTGGACAGCCCTGCTTATCACCTGTTGAAGTGAAGGTACAACGCAGGATATTATTGCACCGCTTATATTATCAGAATCTATATTGTAAAGTTCAAGAACTGTCTTAATTCCCATTGCGTATTCAAGTGGGGATTTGGAGAGGTCTGTGGATAATTCTTCTGTAAAATATATCTTTTGATCGTCAATACATCCGAGAACAGCTGCTGTATTACCCATGTCTATTGCGAGTATCATTGTAATGTATGTTCCTTTCTTAATAATATCACGTAAGATACTCCGATTATATTCCAGGATGATTAAAATAACAATATTTATTGATTTATTTTGATTTATTAGGATAAGTTTATTGCAAAAAAGACACATTTTTTTTATAATTCATATATAGTTAAATGTGTTTATGATAATTATGACGATGTTGACAGATAATATCAGGAAATGAGGCAGATATGGGAAAAATTACAGGTAATATCATTTCTACGAAGGCCAACACCCTTTATGCGATGAAGAATCTCATAAAAAAAGCAAGAATAGAGAAGATGTATATTCTTAAAGTTGAGGATTTCTGGCGGGATAAAGAGCGTGTATGTCAGGAAATCAGGGAACGTTTTGAGGGCAGCAGGATTGTAGTTAGAAGTTCATCTACGCAGGAAGATTCCCTTAAGTATTCTAATGCAGGACATTACAAGAGTATTCTGGATGTTGATTCAGCAAGTCTTGAGGAGATTCAGGATTCGGTAGAACAGGTAATCGCGTCATATCAGGAAGATATGGAATCTGTACTCGGTGAGCAGGTACTTATACAGAGGCAGGCAACAGATGTGTGTCTGAGCGGTGTAATATTTACAAGGGATCTTAAGGGAGACAGACCATACTATCTTGTGAATTATGATGACAGGGGTTCAACAGACAGCGTAACAAGCGGACGTGGCGGTAAGATGCTCTGGATAGCCAAGGATATAATGCCTAAGAAGCTTCCTCCGCACTGGAAGAGCCTTGTACAGGCAGTCAGGGAAGTAGAGAATATTATAGAAGGTATACCGCTTGACATCGAGTTTGCTATTGACAGTAATAATGAGATAATACTTTTTCAGGTAAGACCGCTTGCGGCAGGTTACCATGAGACAGATATTAAGGATGACCATGCATTTTTCCTGCTTAAGAAGAAAGTAAGAGAGCAGTATGAACGTAAGGTTGATATAATCACGGGACGTACCATGAAGCTCTCGGATATGGCATTCTGGAATCCTTCTGAGATAATAGGAACTAATCCAAAGACACTTGATTATTCACTTTATCGTGAGATTATCACACATAATGCATGGAACAGTGGAATAAATAAGCTGGGCTACAGAAAGCTCGACCAGGATCTTATGTATCAGGTAGGTAATAAGCCGTATATTAACCTTAATTATTCTTTTTATTCACTTATACCGGCATCGGTTTCAGAAGGTCTTGCGATGAGGCTTGTCGATTTCTACCAGAAGAGGCTGGAGGAGGATTTGTCGGCACATGACAAGATAGAGTTTGAGATAGCCTACAGCAGCTATGATTTTATGACGGAGAAGAACAGCCTTAAGATGCTGGAGTATGGCTTTACTGAGGAAGAACGCCGTACACTGATAGATGCTGTCAAGGAGATTACGATAGATGCAGTCAACAATCAGGACAGGCTTATAAAAGAGGATATGGAATCGCTGGCTGTTCTTGATAAGTGCCGTGATAAGATGGAGCAGCTGCGCCGTTCGGATGCGGGAATATATGAGATTGCGAAGGGAATACTCGAACTTCTTAATACACTGGAGACGTATGGTACGCCGCAGTTTGCAAGACAGGCAAGAATTGCATTTATTGCGAGGTCATTTATAAGAACACTTTCAGAGGCAGGATATTACTCACATGAGGAGACTGACGGCTTCATGAAGTCAATATCTACGGTCTCTTCTGCATTCAATGATGATTTTGAACAGTTCTCCAATAATAAGATGAGCAGCGAGGAATTCTATGCCAAGTACGGGCATTTGAGAAGTGATACTTATGATATACGTTCAGAAAGATATGATGCCATGAACTTCAGGCCGGTATCTGCCAGGAATAAGACACCTAAGAATTCAAAGTACCTTGATATTGACCTTGCACCGCTTAAAAAAGCTCTTGATGATAATGGAATAGATATACCTGAGAAGGATTTTAAGAAGTTTCTTATTAAGGGAATAGAGCAGAGAGAGTATTTTAAATTTGAATTTACCAAGTCGCTCAGTCTTGTACTTGAACTTATACGTAAGATAGGCAATATTGCCGAAGTACGGGTTGAAGACCTGTCATGGCTTTCTGTTGCGGATATAAGGGCAATCAGAAAAGATGTACAGAGTGAGGCTCTTAAGGAAAAATGGCTTGAACTTGCGTATACAAGACGTAAGCAGTACCGTGAATACAGAACACTGCTGCTTCCTGAGGTAATTCTATCACCGTTGAGCTTTGATATTATTCCGGTATATGAGGCAAGACCTAACTTTATTACATCCAAGAGGATAGAGGGCGAGGTTGTGATGCTTGAGGATGACAAGGATGCGGATATTACAGGCAGGATAGTAGTCCTTACCAAGGCAGACCCCGGATATGAGTGGATATTTACCAAGAATATTAAGGGATTTATCACCAAATACGGCGGAGCGGCATCACACATGGCAATAAGATGCGCAGAGTTCGATATACCTGCTGCAATAGGTTGTGGAGAGAAGATTTATAATGCGGTATCCAAGATGGATTATCTTGAACTGGACTGTAAGAACGGAGAGATTAAGCCGGGAATCCAGTATAACAACCTGCATGCCCTTATAACACAGAGAGAAGGCGTTAACGCATACGGAGACCCTACAGACATACTTGAATCGGCATACATGCGTTTTTATGAGCTTATGGGATTTATACCTAAGCCGGTATCTAATCATAACAGGAATATAGAGAAGCTGTTTGATGATAAGATAGACCTTCTTATTGTTGTAGGAGGCGGCTCATTGCAGCCGGAATGTTATGACAGGCCTCATAATGATGAGATACAGCCGCACAGGGATATTACTGAGGAGAAGCTTATACGATACTGTATTAAGCATGGAATACCGATAGTTGCTACATGCCGCGGAATGCAGTATATAAATGTTCTTTTTGGCGGCAGGCTCCATTACCATCCTAAGCTTAAGATTGAAAGACCGAGAGGAGTAGACCATCCTGTAAGACTTGTTAAGGAAGACAGAATAATACAGGTTAATAACTATCATCAGGACGTAATATATGAGGGAGAGCTTGCACCATGCTTTGAGGTGCTTGCGGTAGATGAGCAGAATCATACGATAGAAGCGTATGGCTCTGAAGAGATGAAGCTACTGGCACTTCAATGGCACCCGGAGAGAAAGTTTGAGACCGCAGAGGCACAGGATGAGACACGTAAGATAATTGTTAATTTTATACAAAGCCATATAAGGTAACAGATGATTATCCAATAAAATAACTGCCGTATGCTCTGTTCGGATGACAGATGCGTACAGCAGTTATTTTAATATTCAAATGTAACGGTATAAGTTGAATATCCTGTGCGTTCAGTTGCCAGGACACGATAAGATACAGTCTTTTTGCCACATTTGACACCCGCGCGGATGTCAGGAGTGAAACCACGCGTCATAAAATTACATGAGGCGGCATGTGACTTAACCTGTGAAGCAAGATAATGATTGAGTTCGCTCTGTGATGAGAAAAGAGTATATCCAAGAACATTATAGTAAGCCAGATCGGTGCCTGCGGCAGCCGGATGCCAGGATTCTATTGTGTGGTCAAGCAGGATGTCATCATCGGTTATATTAAAGTAATTATGTCTTATGGTACCATCTCCTCCAACCGGGTCATCCCATGTAGTATCGACATGATACCACTGACCGTCTAAGCATACCATATTCCATATATGGCTATCGCCTCCGGCTTGCCCGGTGACAGGGATGCATCTGATTCCTGCCATATCCATCAGGGTCTGAAATACTTCTGTATATCCTGAGCATGAAGCACTTCCGTTAAAAAGCGCATCATATGCAGGCGAGTCAGAGTTACGGTCAAGAACATACCGGACATTATTTACAATGTAATCATGAACGGTAAGCTCATTGATGACATCAGGATTAGATGATGATACAGTGGAGCTGAGTATATCACAGTATCTGTCATACATGGCAGTCTGCTGTTCATTGAGAGCTGATATATCATTGGAACGGTAAGCGTATATTATCGGATAATTGTCCCAGTATTCAATCTGTGCAGTAACCTGACAGAAACCTGAATATGTAATATATTCGCAATGTATTTTGTTAAGTCCTGCAAGTGAGTTCAGCCATGCATCGGCGTCAACGTATGATTTGTCTGGTACATTGAATGTGCATGAATCTTTATTCTCATACATGGTCTGCAAAAGCAGGCTTGTTATGTCATCCTGACTGGTACAGAGTGTATATCTGCTGTCAGCTGATGCGGCTTTGGAACCTGACAGTAATGTATCAATATCATATATATTACCGCAGGCGGACAGAGCCTGACAAAGCAGTACCATACAAAGAATAAGAGAGCATTGCACAAGATATCGGCCAAAATGTCGGTTCATATAATCTCCGTTCAGATATTATCGGTCTGTGTCATCAGATTCTGATATATTTTTAGAAGAATTGCCTGTTATATTTATTGCAACGTATTCACGCGTAGTTGTGTCCGGGTTAATGTTATCTAATGTATCGATATCGCCAAAATCATCATCATCTTCATTCTCATATGCAGTGAGCGTATCGTTGTCTTTTTTGAACTTAAGGAGAAGTGCACCTGCAGCAAATGCAGATGCGGCAACGGCAGCAGCTTTTGCAATTAATAAACCAGTGTCCTTTTTCATGATAGTGTATTCCTCCAGAATTTATATATTCAAAATATAATAAATATAATGTATAATATCGTAATGAATATTGTACTCTATTTTACCATAAAATTAAAGGCGTACAATTTATAAATTTTTGGAAAATACTTAATGAATTATGTGCAATATGTGCATGGAACGGAGATAGGATGAAGATAAAAGAATACGGTAAGGATCTTGAGATTGCGGAAGTCAGTGATTTTGACATAGCGCAGACGTTAGAGTGCGGACAGTGCTTTCATTTTAACAGGATTGATGACCATGATTACGCACTTGCAGCTAACGGTATGCTCCTTCATGCAGCGCAGACAGATACAGGGATTGTGTTGTATGATACGGACAAAGGGCAGTACGAGAATATATGGCGGTCATATTTTGATATGGACAGAGACTACAGCAGCATCAAAGAATATCTTGTCAGATATGATTCAAGGCTTGAAGATGCCATTAATGCAATGGGAGGAGTAAGGATACTCAATCAGGAATTCTTTGAGACGCTGATGTCATTTATAATTTCACAGAATAAGCAGATACCGCATATAAAACAGATTGTGGCACAGATATCACATGATTACGGCACATATCTCGGAGATATTGCCGGACAGGAATATTATGCATTTCCTGACTGTGATACGCTCTACAGTAATGCGGGAGTTGAAGCATTCAGAGCGTGCAAAACAGGCTTCAGGGCACCATATCTGTGGGATGCGGTATGCAGTGTGAAGGAAGGCCGTATTAATGAACGGAGGCTCAGGACAGATGGAATTGCGGAATGTCTTGAAGAACTGATGCAGATAAAGGGTGTAGGTACTAAGGTCGCGAGCTGTGTCGCATTGTTCTCTCTGGGACAGACTGCAGCATTTCCGGTTGACGTGTGGATAAAAAGAATGATGGAACAGATGTATTTTGACGGCAGAGAGACACCAAAAAAGGTAATAGAGAGTTTTGCTGCTGAGCATTTTGGAGAGTATGGCGGCTTTGCACAGCAGTACATATTTTATTATGGAAGAGAAATGTCATCAAAATCTTAACAAAATATAAAATAATCAAAATGAGATAAAGTGAGAAAAATAGAGATAATGAGAGGAAACAAGAGAAAATACCAGAAAATAGAAAAAACATGGGAGCAAAAAACAGTTGCATTATAAGGGCAAATTGAATAATATATGTTCAAGGTTTAGCACTCGAGATAAATGAGTGCTAACAATACTAAAGCAATAGAATATTAAGACTGTGTGCATTGAGCACAAGAAGGAGGACATAATGAAGTTAGTACCATTAGGTGACAGAGTAGTAATCAAGCAGTTAGTTGCAGAGGAGACAACAAAGTCAGGAATCGTTCTGCCGGGTCAGGCAAAAGAAAAACCACAGCAGGCAGAGGTAATCGCAGTTGGTCCTGGCGGAGTTATAGATGGCAAAGAGGTTACAATGCAGGTTAAGCCTGGTGACAAGATTATCTATTCTAAGTATGCCGGAACAGAAGTTAAGCTTGAAGATGAAGAATATATCATTGTTAAGCAGGGAGATATTCTTGCAGTAATCGAGTAATCAATTCGGATATGTAGTAACGCATACAGGATAACATTTTATAAATATTATCAGAATATTAGGAGGACTAAGATATTATGGCAAAGGAAATTAAGTACGGAGCAGATGCCAGATCAGCAATGGAAGCAGGCGTTAACAAGCTTGCCAATACAGTAAGGGTAACACTTGGACCTAAGGGTCGTAATGTAGTTCTTGACAAGTCATATGGTGCACCGCTTATCACTAATGATGGTGTTACAATTGCCAAGGAGATAGAACTCGAAGATAAGTTTGAGAATATGGGCGCACAGCTTGTTAAGGAAGTTGCAACAAAGACTAATGATGCAGCAGGTGATGGTACTACAACAGCAACAGTACTTGCACAGGCAATGGTTAATGCCGGTATGAAGAACCTTGCAGCAGGTGCTAATCCAATCATCTTAAGAAAAGGCATGAAGAAGGCTACTGATTGTGCAGTTGAGGCTATTGCACATATGAGCGAGAAGGTTACAGGCAAGGATCAGATTGCAAAGGTTGCATCAATCTCAGCAGGTGACGAAGAAGTAGGCCAGATGGTAGCAGATGCAATGGAGAAGGTTTCTAACGATGGTGTTATCACAATCGAGGAATCTAAGACAATGAAGACAGAGCTTGACCTTGTAGAAGGTATGCAGTTTGACAGAGGTTATATCTCAGCATACATGGCAACAGATATGGATAAGATGGAAGCTGTCCTTGACAATCCATACATCCTTATCACAGATAAGAAGATTTCTAACATTCAGGAGATTCTTCCAATACTTGAGCAGATTGTACAGAGTGGTTCAAAGCTCCTTATTATTGCAGAGGATGTCGAGGGCGAAGCTCTTACAACACTTATTGTTAATAAGTTAAGAGGAACATTTAATGTTGTAGCTGTTAAGGCTCCGGGATATGGCGACAGAAGAAAAGAGATGCTTAAGGATATCGCCATTCTTACAGGTGGTCAGGTAGTCTCAGAAGAACTCGGACTTGAGCTTAAGGATACAACAATGGATATGCTCGGCAGAGCTAAGTCTGTTAAGGTTCAGAAAGAGAACACAGTTATCGTTGACGGTGAAGGCAACAAGGCTGATATCGATGCAAGAGTTGCACAGATTAAGGCTCAGATAGAAGAGACAACATCAGACTTTGATAAGGAAAAGCTTCAGGAAAGACTTGCAAAGCTTGCAGGCGGCGTAGCTGTTATCAGAGTAGGTGCTGCTACTGAGACAGAGATGAAGGAAGCTAAGCTTCGTATGGAAGATGCCCTTAATGCTACAAGAGCAGCAGTTGAGGAAGGCGTTATCTCAGGTGGTGGTTCAGCATATATCCACGCATCTAAGGAAGTTGCAAAGCTTGCTGCTTCACTTGCAGGAGATGAGAAGACAGGTGCTGAGATTATTCTTAAGGCACTTGAAGCTCCACTGTTCCACATTGCTAACAATGCAGGACTTGAAGGCGCTGTTATTATCAACAACGTAAGAGAGTCTGAGGTTGGTACAGGATATGATGCTCTTAATGAGAAGTATGTGAACATGGTTGAGGCTGGTATCCTTGACCCTGCTAAGGTTACAAGAAGTGCTCTTCAGAATGCTACAAGTGTTGCATCTACACTTCTTACAACTGAAGCTGCTGTTGGAACAATCAAGGAAGACGCTCCGGCAATGCCAGCAGGTGCAGGCATGGGTGGAATGATGTAATCCAATCCTTTAAGAACAATATATAATATAATGTGTACCTGACAGGTGCATGGGAATCATACCTGGCGCAGTTGAACTGCGTCAGGTATTTTTTATGTATTCACGGTTGACATAAAGCACAAAAAGGCGTATACGTTAATGTTGAAAAGTGAGGAAATATATATGAAAGAAAAATGTGAAACAATGTTTACAAAGCTTCTGTCAGAAAAACAGATGTCAGAAGCATTTATCAACAGCATATTCCTTGCATTGTCAGGAGGATTTCAGGATGCGTATACGTATAATACGCGTGATAAGGTATTCTCAAATGCGCAGACAGGTAATGTGGTGCTGATGAGCCAGTATTTTATGGATGGCGACTGGAGCAGGGCTCTGCATTATTTTGTACCGCTGATTGCATTCGGACTTGGAGTATTCTTTGCAGAGAGAGTACAGAACAGGTTCAGATATGCACAGAAGCTGCATTGGAGACAGGGGATACTTCTGCTGGAGATAATTATTCTCGGGATTGTAGGTTTCATACCGGTTGATTTTAACATGGTGGCGACAACACTTGTATCATTTGCATGTGCAATGCAGGTTCAGACATTCCGTAAGGTGAACGGTTATTCATATGCAAGTACTATGTGTATAGGTAACCTGAGAAGCGGAACAGCGGCACTTTCCCTCTATATGAGAGAAAAAGATTCTGAAAAGCTAAGACAGGCAGCGTATTATTTTGGGATAATATTCTTCTTTGCAATAGGTGCCGGAATCGGAGGCGTAATGTCTGTAAGATACGGAATACATGTAATATGGATGTCGGTTGCACTGCTGCTCATAAGCTTCTGTCTGATGTTTGTTGAAAAACTGAGATAGATCTGTGAATGTTGAATGGAGGATTAAATATGAATAGGGATTTGACGAAGGGGAATCCGTCGGCAGAGCTGGTTAAGTTCTCACTTCCGCTCCTTGGAAGTATGATATTCCAGCAGCTTTATAATATTGCCGACAGCTTTGTCGCAGGCAAGTTTATACACGAAAATGCTCTTGCAGCAGTAGGTAATTCATATGAGATAACGCTGATATACATAGCATTTGCATTTGGATGTAATATGGGATGCTCGGTTATAGTATCCAATCTGTTCGGTGGCAAAAGATATTCGGCAATGAAGACAGCTGTAAGTACAACGTTCATTGCGAGCGGAATACTGTGTGCCGTACTTATGGCAGTGGGACTTCTGTTTGGCAGGAACATGCTTGCACTTATAAGAACACCGGATGACATTATGGCAGATTCACTGCTGTATCTTAATATCTATACGATGGGACTTCTGTTTCTTTTCTTCTATAATATTGCAACGGGCATATTTTCTGCGATGGGAGATTCCAGAACGCCATTTATATTGCTGGCGTGTTCATCGACGGCTAACATATTTGTTGATATTCTGTTTGTTAAGGAATTCCAGATGGGAGTTGCGGGAGTCGGCTGGGCAACATTCCTGTGTCAGGGAATAAGCTGCGGTGCAGCAGTTTTACTCGTATTCAAAAGACTTGCAAAGATAAAGAATGAAGATGTACATAAACCGCAGATATTTTCATGGGGGCTTCTTGGCAAGATAACCAATATAGCGGTGCCAAGCATACTTCAGCAGAGCTTTGTGTCTGTAGGCAACATAATAATACAAAGTGTAATTAACGGATATGGAGCGCCGGTTATTGCAGGGTATTCGGCGGCAATTAAGCTTAATAATATGGTCATAACTTCATTTACGACACTTGGTAACGGAGTTTCCAACTTTACGGCACAGAATATGGGTGCCGGCAGGACGGAACGTGTCGGCAGCGGACTTAAGGGAGGACTTAAGCTTGTATATATTATCTGTATTCCTGTGGCTGCGCTCTATATGCTTGGAGGAAAAAGCATATTACTTCTGTTTATAAATGACAGAACCGGAGATGCTATGAAAACAGGGATTCAGATATTAAGAATTCTTGCACCGTTTTATTTTGTTGTGTCTACAAAGCTTATGTGCGACGGCGTATTACGCGGTGCAGGTGCTATGAAGTCATTTATGATAACAACATTTACGGATCTTATACTGAGGGTTGTACTTGCAGTAATGCTTTCAGCAAGATTCGGAGTAGTAGGCATATGGAGTGCATGGCCGGTAGGATGGTCAATCGGTACAGCCATGTCAATATATTTTTATGCAGTAGGCAGATGGAAAAGCTATTCCATAACATAACGAATATGGAAATATCGCCGGAATAAGTTATAAAAATAAATATTATTTCTCATTTACAAATGATAAAAATTTGCATATAATGAGTGTGAAAATATTAACATAATAGTTATAACATAACAGTTATGCGGATTTGGAGGTCTATGATGTTATCTAATGATGCAACAATAATTAAGATAAAGCACGAAGTTTATTATCAGGTAGCGAAGCTTGCTTTTGAAGGAACATTTGATGAGAAGAAGGATGATATACCATATAATATGATTCCCGGTCCTAAGGCGCAGTTCCGTTGCTGTATCTATAAGGAAAGAGAGATTATAAGGCAGAGAATACGTCTGGCAGAAGGTCTTAATCCTACAGATTCTGATTCTGATAACATTATACAGGTAATTAATTCGGCATGTGAAGAGTGTCCGATTGCAAGATATACAGTTACGGATAACTGCCGTCTGTGTATGATGAAGGCTTGTAAGCAGGCCTGCAAGTTCGGGGCTGTAAGCATGGGACGTGACCGTGCATATATAGACCCTCAGAAGTGCCGCGAGTGTGGTCAGTGTGCCAAGGCATGTCCTTATAATGCAATTGCGGATCTTATAAGACCTTGCATGAAGACATGTCCGGTTGGCGCAATTGAGATGGATGAGTATGGTGTAAGTAAGATAGATGAGAGCAAATGCATCGAGTGTGGCAAGTGTATTCACAGCTGCCCGTTTGGTGCAATTGGTTCCAAGGCATACATAGTTGATGTTATCAATGCAATCCGTGCAGGTAAGCATGTATATGCAATGATTGCGCCGGCATCGGAAGGACAGTTCGGAGCTGACATAACTATGGCAAGCTGGAGGACAGCACTTAAGAAGGTCGGTTTTTCAGATCTTTATGAAGTAGGTCTCGGCGGAGACATGACAGCATATTCGGAAGCCAAAGAATGGCTTGAGGCGTACAGGGACGGTAAGAAGATGACAACGTCATGCTGTCCGGCTTTTGTTAACATGGTTAAAAAGCATTTTCCGGAACTTATGGAGAATGTCTCTACAACCGTATCACCTATGTGCGCAGTGTCAAGAATGATAAAGGCTAAGGACGAAGGCGCCATAACGGTATTCATAGGTCCATGTGTTGCTAAGAAGTCAGAGAGTAAGGACAAGTCAATAAAAGGTAATGCTGATTATGTTCTTACATTTGGCGAGATACGTGCAATATTAAGGGCAAAGGATGTTGTGCTTGAGCCTGAAGAAGATGACCGTCAGGAAGCAAGTGTATTCGGTAAGAGATTTGGTAATGGCGGAGGAGTAACGGCAGCTGTCCTTGAAAGTATGAAGGAGATGGGACAGGAGACAGATGTCAAGGTGGCAAAGTGCAGTGGCGCAGCTGAGTGTAAGAAGATACTTACACTGTTTAAGTTTGGCAAGCTCCCTGAAGATTTTATTGAAGGAATGGCATGTGAAGGCGGATGCGTAGGCGGTCCGAGTGCACACAGAGCTGAGCTTCCATCCAGGAAGGACAGAGATACGCTTATAGCTCAGGCTGATTCAAGGAATATTGAGCAGAATCTTGCCGGATATGATATGGATTCATTCTCAATGCACAGATAGTAATGGCACAATAGTATATAGTGCACAGAATGGAGGCTTTATGGCTAACATGCTTGATTATATTGACTGGCGTGGGGACATAACGATTCACCAGTCAGGAATTAATGATGTTGACTGCCTTATTATGGCACAGATTTCATATATGAATTTTGATGGTGTTGTGGGGAATGAACCTGCAGCATCTTTTGGTGAGGCCGTTGTGACGCTTTCGGAAGCGTCACAGCGGTTATTTGAGCTTAGGGACAGTGCAACAAAAGGATTGCTTTTGTCAGACAATGATACGCTGCTCCTTAAAAAGCTTGCGTCAAGCAGAAGATTTGGCAGTATGAAGCTTGCAGCATACAGAGCTGTGGCTGATGAAGAGGAGGAGAAACAGTTCGGTGCCGTGTGCATATTTCCCGGAGATGCCACCGTTTATATATCATACAGGGGAACTGATGATACTATAGTCGGATGGAAAGAAGACCTTAACATGAGTTTTCAGACACCGGTTCCGTCACAGGTTGAGGCACTTAAATATCTTAATACTGTGGCAGGAACATTTGAAGGCAGGATAAGAATCGGAGGACACTCAAAGGGCGGTAATCTTGCAATATATGCGGCATCATATGCTGATAAGCAGGTTCAGGAAAGAATACGCGGCGTGTATTGCTTTGACGGACCGGGATTCATGAATCACGTTCTTGACGAGTCGAATTTCAAAAATATAGCATCACAGATTCACTCATATGTTCCGCAGTCATCTGTTGTAGGTATGCTTCTCGGACATCCGGTCGGGTACACAGTGGTCGAGAGTACACAGCTTGGAATCTATCAGCATGACACATATTCATGGCAGGTGCTCGGCAGGTATTTTGTGTGCCTTGATAATGTGAATGAAAGCAGTATTTTTATGGATGCGACACTCAAAGAGTGGATATATTCGATGAACAGTGAGCAACGCAGGGAATTTGTTGATGCTATGTATGCCATAGTACAGCAGACGGAAGCAAAGACCCTCCTTGAACTGTCTGTTAACGGACTTAAAAGTGCGAAACTGATACTTAAGTCAATGAAAAATATGGATCCGTCAACCAAGAAGATGATACAGAGGACAATATCTGCACTTATGAAGATAGCGGGGCGCAATATCAAGTACAATCATAATATGTGAAAATGCGATGAAACAGTTGCAACAATTCTTTGATAAGGATATAATTATATGTATGTCTGTCGGTTGTTTATACTGACGGTAATATGGAGAATTGGGAAGGAATTTACGGACTTATGGAAGATGTGTCTAAGAAGACCCCAAAAGAGGTCAGAGAAGAAAAGAGACGTGAAGCAAACCGCAAGGCGGCTGCGGAGAATATGCAGAAGAAGCAGGCATCCATATATGATGCTGACGGCAAAGTAGTAACAAGCTATGATAAGAAGCTTGCCAAGAGGAAGGAAGAACAGAAGAAGGACAAGCGTAACACTTTAATCACGAGGATTACATTGATTGTCGTACTTGTGGCAGTTGCGGCAGCACTGATATTTGCAATAGGTAAAAAAGTTAATGAGCGTTACGGCACGGCTGTTACCGTTAATGGCGAGAAGATAGGCAGAGTTGAATATGATTTTTATTATCATATGGGAATTAACAACTTTATGAATACCTATGGCTCATATGCATCATATTTTGGACTTGATACAGGTTCAGACCTTTCAAAGCAGACATATCGCGGAGATGAGACATGGGCTGATTATTTTGGCGTTAATGCGGTAGAGATGATAAAAGAGATGAGAGCATTATCGGCAGAAGCGGATAAGAATTCATTCAGTTACGATGATACGGATGATTATAATGAGTTTAACTCATCAATTGAGAAGGCTGCTTCTGATGATGGCAGCAGTGTTAAGGATTATTATAAGAAGACATTCGGTGATTATGCTACACAGAGCAGCATTGAATCTTATGTTAAGCAGTATCTGCGTGCTAATGCTTATTATGATGATTATCAGAAGAATCTTACATTCTCAGATGCAGAGATTAACGATTATTACAATGAGAATAAGGATAAATATGATGTTGTTGATTACAGATATCTGGAAGTTGCTGATCTTGATAAGGCCAATGAGATGCTTGCATCAATAACTGATGGCAGCTCATTCAGAGCACTCTGCCCTCAGTATGCGGCAGATGATCTTAAGAGCGGATACGAGACAGATGATAAGTCACTTGCAACGGGAGCAACGCAGTCATCAATCACAACAGGAGCCGAAGTTACATCATGGCTTTTTGACAGTGTGCGTAAGGAAGGCGATAAGACAGTAGTAACAGTTGCGGATGATAATAAGAATTATGTGCTTTACTTCAGCAGCAGATATCTTACTGATGCGCAGAAGTCGATAATGACTGACAGCATGAAGAGTTCGAAGTCACAGGAATATATCAATTCACTTATAGACGGAATGACTTCACAGAGCGGAACGGTTAAGATATATGAGGAGACTGCAGGCAGTGCAGATGGAGAATAACTATGATAAGACATATAGCAATGTTTCACCTTACTGATGCGGCGGATAGTGAAGGCAGAGATAAGGTTATAAGTGATATTAAGGCATCTGTAGCTAATATGAACGGTAAGGTTCCGGGACTTATCAGAGCTGAGATAGGTGTTAATGAGACCGGAGGACCGCATGATATCGTCATGTATTGTGAATTCGAGGACATGGAGGCCTGCAGAAACTTCGGTAATGATCCATTGCATGTTGCACACAGGGAAAAGATGAATAATTATGTGTGTGACAGAGTCTGGGCTGATTATACGATCTGACGATGGTGGCATATGGACAATAATGACCAGCAGTTAAAAAAGAGATTCGATGAGCTTGCCAGAAAGTCATATAATCAGGGAATATATCTTTTCACGGATTTTCTGTCAATGCCGGATGCCGCAATTGCGTGCGACAGTGCACCGGCAGGATATGTTACTCTTTTCGGTGGTACAGACGGATGCGAGAGAGTTATGGCAAGATTCGGCAACGCAGAAGAATTCGGATATGAAGAGGATTTTCCTATTGACGTTGTTATGATAGAACCTCTCATTAAAAAGTTCTCCGATGAACTTACACATAGAGATTTCCTTGGCGCACTCATGAATCTTGGAATTGAACGCGATGTTATAGGAGATATAATGATAAGGGATAAGACGGCGTATGTATTTGCGACCAGAAAAATAGTCCCATATATAGCAGATAGCCTTGATAAGGTAAAGCATACAAGTGTTAAGTGCAGGATACTGAGCACGGAAGAGATAACGGCAAGCGTTTCTGTTGAGCTTGAACGGCAGGAACTTGTTATATCATCTGAACGGCTTGATGCAGTTATATCCAAGCTTTATAATATGTCACGCAGCCAGTCGATAGAGATGTTCCGTGATAAGAAAGTGTTTGTAAACGGACGGCAGTATGAGAATAACAGTGGAGTTGTGAAGCCCGGAGACGTTGTTGCAGTAAGAGGATTCGGTAAGTTTGTATATGAAGGAATTATATATGAGACAAAAAAAGGCCGGATTTGTGTTGCGGCAGACAGATATGTATAGAAGGTAGGTTTTTGCAATAATTCAAAGGCGCCTCTGTTTGTGAATGGTAATATGTTCGCAAACAGAGGCGCTTTTTATGATTACAGAACCAATCTGTCAGGTTGTGATGTAAGTGTTATATCTGAACCGTCTAAGACGTTCTTCCATCTTGATTGCGTTGGCAAGGTAGCCATACGCACCAACCTGTACTTTGTATATGCCATCATCATACACGATGAAGGCGGGAAATCCTTCTATGAGAAGTGAGTTGAGCATACGGTCGGCAGATTCTTTATTACGGAATGCGCCTACCTGTACACGGTATAATTTATCAAACTGTGCATTACTGTCATTAATGTTCTCACAGTTACAGCCCCATTTTGTATAACTGCCATCGGGCATTGTACGTGGAGGTGTAGACGGCACTGCTTCCGGCGACAGAGAAGCCTCTGCTGATGGCTGGATGTAACGCCCTGCTGATGAATCATTTTCTGGGCTTACCGTATTGCCGGCATCAGCAGATACGGGCCGCGCCTGCTTTGACGGCCTGTTAGTCTGGTATATTGTTGTAAGTATGCCATCAGCAATACCCTGTGCGATTTTGTTAAAATTATCATCAAATATCCGGTTGTCGGTGTCGCTGTTTATAAAACCGGTCTCAACGAGAACGGCAGGCATTTTGGTGCGTTTGAGAACAACAAGATTAGGGCGTTCATCAATGCCAAGATTGTTAAAACCGATGGCACTCAGTTCGGAATTGATATTATCGGCAAGAAGACTTCTTGTACCGCCATCTGCATATACAAGGCTTTCAACACCGGAGTACTGGTTAGGTATCTCTGATGAATTGCGATGGAGAGATACGAAAAGATCGGCTCCGGAATTATTAGCGTCCGTGGCTTTCTTAAAAGGCGTTTCGTAGGTATCGTCATTTCTTACATAAAATACATCAACGCCGCTATTCTCGAGTATCTTGCCGACGGCCATTGCAAGGCGGAGTACATCATCTTTTTCCTGTCTTCCGTTATATACAGCACCGGGGTCACTGCCGCCATGGCCGGCATCAATTGCAACTTTATACTGAGCCATTATATCCTCCATTCAGGTCAGCTGTTCAGACAGCTGCATGTGAAATTTTACATTTTGCTATTATCTTATGCAATACATCACACATTTGTGCATATAGTAGCTTTAGATTATATAATATGGAAATGGTATAGAATATGGATGCAATTAACGGTAATAATGCAACAGACAGCGGGTTTCTTCAGGTGAGTGTTGTGGCAGGAGATACAATGAAGCCGCTTCAGGACGCAAGGGTAAGTATATCATACAGCGGAGAACCGGAGACAGATATTGAACAGCTTGTCACGGATTCTGACGGACAGACTGATGCGGTTGAGCTTGCTGCACCACCGGTTGAGTACAGCATGGAACCGGGCGATGTCCAGCCATATGCGGAGTACAGCGTTACGGTAACCGCATCCGGTTATGAAAGCTTTAATGTTTCGGGAATTTCACTGTTTGCGGATACAACAGCACTTCAGGGAATAAGGCTTGTGCCAAGGAATGTTACAACATTGGCAGGAAATATTGTAATTCCTGCCAATACGCTGTGGGGCAACTTTCCGCCCAAGATAGCGGAGGCAGAGACCAAGCCTGTTGGGCAGCCCGGAGAAATAGTACTAAGCCGCGTGGTTGTGCCGGAATATATTATAGTCCATGATGGGGTCCCGACAGATTCAACAGCGAGGAATTATTATGAGAGATTTACCGATTATATTAAAAATGTAGCAAGCAGCGAGATATATTCGACATGGCCGGACGCGACTCTGCGTGCTAATATTCTTGCTATAATATCATTTACATTGAACAGGGTCTATACTGAGTGGTACAGAAACCGCGGATACGATTTCACAATAACTTCGTCTACTGCATTTGACCATAAATGGGTGTATGGGCGTAATATATTTGAAAATATATCACAGATTGTAGATGAGATATTCACCAATTATCTTTCGCGTCCTAATGTAAAGCAGCCGATACTTACACAGTATTGTGACGGAAGACGCGTGTCATGCCCGAACTGGTTGAGCCAGTGGGGGTCAAAAGCACTTGGAGACCAGGGCTACTCAGAAATACAGATTCTCCGTAATTATTATGGCGACGATATGTATATAAATACGGCAGAAGAGATAAGCGGAATACCGGCATCATGGCCGGGGAGTAATCTTGATATAGGTTCATCAGGAAGCAAGGTGCGGCAGATTCAGGAGCAGCTGAATCTTATAGGGGAATTCTATAGTTCGATACCTGTTCTTATTCCTGATGGGATATATGGCGAGCGCACTGCTGATGCAGTCAGGGCATTCCAGAAGATATTCAGGCTGCCACAGACAGGAATTGTTGATTATCCTACATGGTATAAGATATCAGATATGTATGTACGCCTGAGTGGAATTGCCGAGCTGCAATAGAAAGTCAGCATGCAGGAGAAGCATATGGGGAACCGGCGTGCAGGAGACTATTTTATTACCACAGCCTGGCGGTAGTAGGCACTGTATGTTGCGGCAAATTCCGTAAGGTCACGTTCGACGATATCACTTAAAGGGTCAGCAATGAACACGGTGTTCTTCTCAAGATTGAATCCCGTGAGAACAACGCAGTGTTCATTGCTGGGCCAGTTGAATACTGTATTATCATTAAGCCGGATGGAAGAG
The DNA here is from genome assembly GCA_025146925.1 of [Bacteroides] pectinophilus. NCBI lineage: Bacteria > Bacillati > Bacillota > Clostridia > Eubacteriales > [Bacteroides] pectinophilus. The sequence continues at coordinate 1,058,977 of CP102260.1, forward strand.
TAGGTTGTAGGCGTTCCCCATTTGCTTGTGCTCCATACAATTACAGGATTGCCGTCAGATATCTCATCAAACAGTGTCTGTAATGGCGCACCGCTTATGTTGTGCGCCTTGAGTGGCGAATTATTGTCGGCAAGAAAGCGGGAAGCACTTCTTGTTATGGCAGGCGCAAAACAACCCCAGCTTGCACTTTCATATGGATTGCCGATATAATAATCATAGAAACTTCCGTCAAACGTCTCAAGACGGTCAAGGTAGTTGTCAGCCATATATGTTTTACTGACATTATACCCAAGATAGTTGAGAACCATTGTGAGTGAAGTAATCTCACAGCCTGTAGGAAGTTCGGGATTCTGGGCAATATGCCTTACGGGAATCAGCATATAAAGCTGCATAGACTTAATCAGAGGCCTGCCTGCCTCATCAGTAGCATCCTCATGCATGCCTGAAGAGTATATATCCGCATCAAGTCCGGCAGGAAGTGTGGCTTCGGTTATTGTTACGGATGTATCACTGCCTGCTGTCTCCTCCGCGGCAGATGCCCCGGATGCCCCACGCAGACCTTTTGATGGATTATAGGCAAAATACACATATATGATTATGAATAGCAATACAGGAAGTATTGCCATAAAAACAGCAGCTTTTTTCTTCATTATGTACCTCATTAATTTTAAAGCAATAATATTATTATAACGTACAATATAATATTTTCCAAGGGGGGGATGCCCCGGAATGGAGACAGGAATGGAACGGACTAATATAAATCTGGAATATTATAAGATATTTTACTATGTTGGGAAGCTTGGAAGCATATCGCTTGCTGCCAGGGAACTCTGCATCTCGCAGCCTGCGGTAAGCCAGGCAATCAGGCATATGGAATCCCAGCTTTCTGTAAAGCTGTTTGCAAGAATGCCAAAAGGTGTGAAGCTTACAAGCGAAGGGGCGGTACTGTATTCGTATGTGAGCCAGGGATATGAATATATAAGGCTTGGAGAGGACAAGCTATTTCAGATGCTCAATCTCGAGTCGGGTGAGATAACGGTGGGAGCAAGTGACATGACGCTAAAGTATTTTCTCCTTCCGTATCTTGAGAAGTTCCATAATCTTTATCCTGATATAAAGGTGTCAGTTACTAATGCACCTACGCCGGAGACGCTGCAGTTCCTGAAAAACGGAAGTATTGATTTTGGAATTATCAGTACGCCCGTAGATGATGATAAAGATGTAGATATCACGCCGGTTATGGAGATTCAGGACGTGTTTGTTGCAGGAAGCCGTTTTGCTGAATTAAAGGGAAGACAGATGTCATGCAGCGAACTCGAAGATTATCCTGTAATCTGCCTTGAGGGCAATACAAGTACAAGAAGATTTGTGGACGGATATCTTGCGGGGCATAATGTGTGCCTTCACCCGGAGTTTGAACTGGCAACGAGTGATATGATAGTACAGTTCAGTATGAGAAATATGGGAATAGGATGCGTTGTAAGAAACTTCGCATGTAATGAGATTGACAGCGGGCAGCTTTTTGAAATTAATATAAAAGAGCAGATACCCGTTAGAAATATATGTATTGCAGCCAATAATAAAGTGCCGTTGTCTAATGCGGCAGGGAGACTTTTAAAAATATGCACTGAAGACATGTGATGTATACAATGTTCATTGATGTACCTGTTGATTTATAAGGATACTGTGATATAATATAAATAAGAGGGTGCATGGATTTATACAAGGAGGTATTGATTATGTCATCAATTAGTTCATTTGGTACAGGAACATATTTTGGAGTTAGTTCAGGATTTTTTAATTCTATGTTTGGAACAAGTCAGACATCAGGTACTTCGTCTACACTGTTTGATTATGGTTCAATTAAGAATGGTTCATATTATAAGCTGTTGAAGTCGTATTATAATGGTAATTCCAAGATTGGCTCGATAGCAGGAGAGACAACTTCTAACGTGGCCTCTGACAGTGCCAAGAAGAATGCAGCGTCAGTGCGTGACAGCGCCAAGGCACTTCAGGAAGATTCGCTTGCATTATTATCTAAGGGTAAGGATTCGGTGTTCACCAAGAAGAATGTCAGACAGGATGACGGTACAGTTAAGAGTGAGTATGATACTGATGCAATCTATAAGGCGGTTTCAAAGTTCGTTAAGGATTACAACTCAACAACAGAGAGCGCAGCATCATCAGAGGATTCATCAGTTCTTTCTTCAACAGCAAGTATGGTCAAGGCAACTAAGGCTAACAGTAATCTTCTTGCTGATGTTGGAATAAGTATCGGTAGTGATAACAAGCTTACGATAGATGAGAAGGCGTTTAAGTCAGCTAATATGACAGATGTTAAGAGTATCTTCAACGGAACAGGTTCATATGCTTACGGTATAGCATCGAGCTCATCCAATATCTATAATAAGTCGGTGTCACAGCTTGCCAACCTTAACGGTTATTCATATACAAGCACCGGAAGCTACAGCAGTTATCAGTATACAGGTTCACTTTACAGCCAATATAAGTAATTGGCGGATTGACTTTTTTAACAGTATAGTATATCATTGTTCAGTACACAGGCTGTCGCATGGTAGTGCGGCAGCCCGTTTGGTTAATTATAAGAAATGAGGAGAAGATTATGACATTACTTGAGACATGGCGTAAGATGGCCTATGAGACAGAGATGAATCAGCAGCAGGCAAATCAGTTCTGGGGCACATATTTTAATCTTGAGAAGGGAATCTACGAGCAGATTCTTGCTAATCCTGACGAGATTGTTAAGGGAACTGTAGCCGACCTTGCTAAGAAGTATGATGTTGAACTTATGATTATGGTTGGTTTCCTTGATGGAATCAATGACAGTCTTAAGACTCCTAACCCAATCGAGACAATGGCTGAGGATACAGAAGTAAGTCTTGAGTATGACAAAGAAAAACTCTATTATAATATGGTTGGTGCTAAAGCTGAGTGGCTGTATGAGCTCCCACAGTGGGATGCACTTCTTACAGAAGATGTAAGAAAGGATCTTTATAAGAAGCAGAAGCTTTCGGGTACAGTCGTAAAGGATAAGAAGGTTGGACGTAATGATCCATGTCCATGTGGTTCAGGACTTAAGTACAAGAAGTGCTGTGGTAAGAATGCATAATCGTGATGCATAATAAGCAGGATAATCAGTGATTACGAAACCGTCACCTCATCATGAGGTGACGGTTTTATATTATGGATGAATTCATGAGTTGTCCGTCGATGACTGGGTGTTGATGGCACGGCCGTTGGTTATGCCGGATGTCTCAAAGACATGAGTAACTTCATCGGTCAGCACCGGTGGAAGATTGTGGATATGGCATGCAGCATGTCCGTCTATAAAGAAGGTTATCGTGCCTGCAAGATGCCTTCGCATAGGAAGCCCGCAAAGAGTACTGTAACTGTAGAAAGCGCTTATACGGTCTATTGGGATTATTGCTGATACAGGGGCGTTGGCATATATGACATAATTGGCTGTTACATAAAAGCCGCCGGTCTTTTTGTAATCTGTCATCAGCTCACGGCATGCCTGTTTGATATGTACAGTGCTGTTTCGGCCAAGAGTGTTATTGTATATTGCAGTGTGATAAGGATTAATAAGACCTATTATTATTGTTGCAAGATGGACAAGTGTAAATATCAAAGCAAATACTAAGAATATTCCGAGTATTGCTACAGGAACCGGAGAGTACCGGAGTTCGTTCACAACAACTGTAGAAGTTACAGAACTTAAGCCGTTGTAAGACCAGTTCATATCACCTGCCATTAATGAGAGCAGGTCATGGAGGTTGCTGTCATTGATTACAAGTTCTGCGCGAAATGAGGCATCATTGATTGTGGATGGAAACTCTCCGTACTGCTGTATATATTTGCATGATAATACGTATATGGTGCACTTACCGTCTTCGAGGGAGTAGTAATAATGACCTTTTACTCTGCCTCCAATCATGTAATCGTAACCGGCGTAATGAAGTGAATCAGCATGACAGTTGATATATCTGCTGTTATGATATAATGCGGACATATCTTCGCTGCTTGAAACAGTAGCAGGAAAAAGGCAGTTGAATACCGGAATCTGAGATAAAAGTATTATCAGTATTACAAGAAATATTGCCGGGATTATCAAGTGATGTGCGAGAGAAATTCTTATATTATGTTCAAATGCTGACTTAGTCAATGTACCCTCCGAAAAAATACCATAAATATACTTTGCTAAATAATAAGTATAATTTATCCGGACGGCATTATCAAGTCATTAAGTTGACAAAAACATACCCTGCCTGTATCATTAGTGATAATTCAATAGAACCAGAATGGAGAAGAGCATGGAAGCATATACAGGTTTTTCATACGTTTATGACAGATTTATGCAGGATATGCCATATGAAGAGTGGGCTGTATACATTAAGGGAAAACTTGAAGAAAATGGCATATATTCTCAGAATTCAACGGTGGCAGAGCTTGGCTGCGGCACGGGAGCATTTACCAATGAGCTTGCGCGCATGGGCTATAATATGATTGGGATAGATAATTCGGAAGATATGCTGGCGGTTGCGTCATCAGCAGACGGGCAGGATTATAATTCGGAAGAAGGCAATAACAGGATTATATACACACTTCAGAATATGACTGAATTTGAACTCCCATATGAAGCTGATGCGGTTGTGAGCGTGTGTGATTCAATGAATTATCTGTCACAGGACGGAGCACTTGATGAATGTCTCAGAGCTTCATATCAGGCATTGAGAAGCAGGGGTGTTATTCTGTTTGATATGAAAAAAGAAGAATTCTACCGGGAAGAGCTTGCTGACAATACATTTGCGGACAGCATGGAAGACTGCGCATATATATGGAATAATTATTATGATGCAGACAGTATGATTAATGAATATGAGCTGAGCGTATTTATCGAGAAAGATGACGGCAGCTATAACAGGTGTAACGAATACCATGTACAGAGGGCATATGCCACAGGACAGGTTGAAGCTGCACTTAAGAAAGCCGGATTTGTGAATGTACAGATATTGGAACATTCAATTGACGGAGAGAACCTTGAAAGAATTTATTACATGGCTGTAAAGCCTTAGAATGGAGAATATTATGAATACTATAAGTAAAAACAGTGACTATATCGTAAGAGCAACAGCAGCAAATCATCAGATAAGAGCATTTGCTATTTCATCAACCAATACAATAGAAGAGGCAAGGCAGAGACATAATACAAGCCCGATTGCAACAGTAGCACTCGGACGCCTTATGTCAGCCGGGGCAATGATGGGTACTATGATGAAGGGCGATGATGATATTATAACTATCCAGATAAAAGGGGACGGCCCTATTGGCGGACTTACTGTGACAGCGGATGCAAAGGCTAATGTAAAGGGATATGTCAATCACCCTGAAGTCATGCTTCCTCTTAACAGCGCCGGACAGCTTGATGTTGAGAAAGCACTTGGAATTGGAGTGCTCAGTGTGATAAAGGACATCGGACTTAAAGAGCCGTATGTAGGTGATACGATTCTTGTCACAAGTGATGTAACACAGGACATTACATACTATTTTGCAACAAGTGAGCAGGTTCCTACATCGGTGGGACTCAGTGTCATTATGTCTAAGGACAATACTGTAAAAAGTGCCGGCGGGTTCATTATACAGCTTCTTCCTGATGCAAGTGAAGAGATAATATCCGCACTTGAGAAGAAGATTAAAGAAGTTAAAAATGTTACGACAATGCTTGAACATGGATACACTCCTGAGCAGATGCTTGAGGAACTCCTTGGGGAATTCGGACTTGATATACTGGATAAGATACCTACACAGTTCTACTGCAACTGCTCAAAAGAGAGAATGTCCAGGGCACTTATAAGCATAGGCAGGAAGGAACTCAGTTCATTGATTGAAGAGGGCAGGACTATAGAGGTAAACTGCCATTTCTGCGGCTCACACTATAATTTTGATGTGGAAGAACTCAAAGACCTGCTGCACAAAGCAGTGAGATAATCGGGAGAGTCAGCCTAATCAACAATCTGTATATCAGGGTATATATAGGTTATGAGAGAATCAGGATACGCTTCATCAAGAAAACGCTCATATCGGCTTATTGCCGGAATATTTTTTGAACGTTCGGTAAAGCGTATCAGAGAGCATGTGGATATATATATATCAATAATCATAAAGACTGCTGCAATAAGTGTGGCAGTCTTTGCTATTTTCCATGGGAATGCCGCAATAAACCCGGAAATATACGGATAGAGGCATCTTACCCATATCAGTGCTGCTATACCCCAGAAGAAGCAGAACAGAAGATTAGTGCGTCCACTGATGTTATAAGCCATATCGGAGTAGTTCCAGTGAACTGCACCGGTAAGAAGTTCGGTTACACAGCTTGCAACATATTCGTGGATACCACCGATAATCCCACCTGTAATGAATATGATAATCCTGCCACGGACAGAACGGGTGTCAAAACGGATGCGGTTAAGGATTATGGCAAATACCGTTATGAGTACGGCTCCGGCACCCCAGACGATGCTGAATGGTCCATACAGAACACTGCTGCGGTTCATTACGGTTCCGCCTGTAACTACAAAACAATAAATAGTTTCTATAATGTCACCAAGGACGCAGCCTATTATAAATATCCAGAAAAGCTGGAAAATATGCCCTTTTGTTTCACATACAGCAGCCAATTCATACCTCCGCATAATTTGATATGAGTATTATGAGCAATAAGAGCTGTGACGATTCATTATGTACAAGGTATATTATGCAAATTGACAGGCATATAATGTACATGATACAATGAGCGCATGCGCGTAAACATTAATGTAGATATTTTATGGAGATAGAGATAATGTTAGATATAGTATTTGATATAATTCTGGATGCCCTTGTTGATACAGCCAAACTTGTGCCGTTTCTTTTTGTAACGTACCTGCTTATGGAATGGCTTGAACACCGTACAAGTAAAAAGACAAAGGCGGTAATTAAAAATTCAGGCAGATTCGGTCCGTTATTGGGCGGGCTGCTCGGTGCAATTCCACAGTGCGGATTCTCGGCAGCGGCATCTAATCTGTATGCCGGCAGGATTATAACAATGGGAACACTTGTCGCAATATATCTTTCAACATCTGACGAGATGCTTCCTATAATGATATCTGAAAAAGTTCCGGTGAGCGTGATTCTTTCAATACTCGGACTTAAGATTGTGATAGGAATGGCGGCCGGCTTTGTAATTGATGCTGCTGCTTCGCTTGTGGCAGGGCGCAGCAGGCAGATTGACAAGATAGAGGCTGGAATCAGTCATGTATGTGAACATGATCATTGCCACTGTGAGAAAAGTATAGTAAAGTCAGCGCTTAAGCACACGCTCGTCATAACAGTGTTTGTGCTTATCGTATCACTTGCGCTTAATGCAGTGCTTGCAGCAGTGGGCGAGGAGACACTTGCATCATTTATACTTGACAGACCGTTTATGGGACCTGTTGTAACATCATTGGTGGGACTTATACCTAACTGCGCAGCTTCTGTCGTTATTACACAGCTTTATCTGCAGGGAGTACTGAGTTTTGGCTCTATGATGGCAGGACTTCTTACAGGATCAGGAGTAGGCATACTTGTTCTTTGCAGGGTCAATGACCAATGGCGCGATAATGCAAAGATTATAGCACTTGTGTATGGAATCGGTGTATTGTGTGGAATCGCAATTAATCTGATTGGTTGACATATGCTGAGAGAAATATTATAATGATTTCAAATTAATACTATACAGAATTTGGGGAGCTTGTATTACAGGCTGAGAGGAAGATGTGAGCTTCGACCCACGAACCTGATACGGATAATGCCGATGTAGGAAAATTTTAAGACATATCGGCTATTGATATGTCTTTTTTTATGCTGATATTAAGCCGGATTCGGTGATATATGCAGTTTTGCGGCAGCATGAGGATATTGGCAATGTATGTCAGAATGCGCATAAAAAGGCGCAGAAATGGAGGAAAACATGAGTTACACAACACAGATGGATGCAGCAAGACAGGGGATTATAACTCCACAGATGGAGACTGTTGCAGGAAAAGAGAACATGCAGCCTGAGGAGCTCAGGGCATTAGTTGCGGAAGGAAAGGTAATTATTCCGTGTAATAAAGAGCATAAGAGCATAGACGTTAACGGAATCGGTTCAATGCTTAAGACTAAGATTAATGTAAATCTTGGTATATCCAGAGACTGCAAGGATCTTGATACAGAGGTCAAGAAGGTGAATGAGGCGGTTTCAATGGGCGCTGAAGCTATAATGGATCTGAGCTCATATGGTGATACAAGAGCTTTCCGTTCAAAGCTTACAAAAGAATGCCCTGCAATAATAGGAACAGTTCCTATTTATGATGCGGTTGTATATTATCACAAGGCACTCAAGGACATAACAACAGAGGAGTGGCTTGATATTGTGCGTATGCACGCCGAAGATGGAGTTGATTTTATGACAATCCACTGCGGAATCAATAAAGAAACAGCAAAAAAATTCAAACGCAACAAGAGACTTATGAATATTGTATCAAGAGGCGGTTCAATAATATTTGCATGGATGGAGATGACAGGCAAAGAGAATCCGTTCTATGAACATTTTGATGATATACTTGAGATATGCCGTGAATATGATGTTACATTAAGTCTGGGTGACGCATGTCGTCCGGGATGCCTTAAGGATGCAACCGATGCTTCACAGATCGAGGAGCTTATTACGCTCGGAGAGCTTACTAAGAGAGCATGGGAGAAGGATGTGCAGGTAATGATTGAAGGACCTGGACATATGCCGATGGATCAGATTGCTGCTAATATGAAGATACAGCAGACACTCTGCCACGGAGCACCTTTTTATGTACTTGGACCTCTTGTTACGGATGTAGCACCGGGATATGATCATATTACTTCTGCAATCGGCGGAGCAATTGCAGCGATGAGCGGAGCATCATTCCTGTGTTATGTCACACCGGCAGAGCATCTTCGTCTTCCTGATCTCAGTGACGTTAAGGAAGGAATCATTGCAGCAAGAATAGCAGCACATGCGGCAGATATTGCCAAAGGTGTTAAGGGCGCAAGAGACTGGGATGATGCAATGGGCGTTGCACGTAAGAAGCTTGACTGGGAAGAACAGTTCAAACTCAGCATGGATCCTGATAAGGCAAGAAGATATCGTGCAGAGGCACAGCCGGAGAAGGAAGATACATGTTCAATGTGCGGCAACTTCTGTGCAGTTAAAAATATGAACAGAATCCTTGACGGCGAGATTGTAAGTATTTTTGATGAGTGATAAACGGAGAAATATATGAAAACAGTGTTGACGATTGCTGGTTCCGACAGCAGCGGCGGAGCAGGCATACAGGCAGACTTAAAGACTATGACGGAGCTTGGGACATTTGGAATGAGCGCAATAACGGCAATAACGGCACAGAATACGTGTGGAGTTAATGCTGTGCTTGCACTTCCGTGTGATATGATAAGTGCCCAGATAGATGCAGTGTGTGATGACATTTTTCCGGATGCAGTTAAGATAGGCATGCTTGCAAATTCACAGATTGTGGAATGTGTTGCTGCTTCAATAAAAAAGAATGCAATGAAAAATATAGTCCTTGATCCTGTAATGGTATCAACGAGCGGACACAGACTTCTTGATGATGATGCATCAGATGCACTCATTAATGTGCTTATGCCTCTTGCGGATATTATAACACCTAATATTCCTGAGGCAGAATGCCTTGCAGGGATGAAGATTGCTTCCAAGGCAGACATGATTAAGGCTGCAGGTATAATAGCAGGCAGTTTTGACGGCGCTGTTCTTATAAAGGGTGGACATCTTGCCAATACAGGTGCTAACTGCATAGAAGACAGCACTAATGTGGCGGCTGATCTTTTGTATCACGGTGGACAGACACAGTGGTTTGAAGCTGAATTTGTGGATAATCCTAACACACACGGAACAGGATGTACATTGTCTTCGGCAATTGCCAGTGAGCTTGCCAAAGGAGCAGATATGCCGGAAGCGGTAAGAAAAGCCAAGGCATATCTTACAGGTGCGATTAAGGCAGGACTTAATCTCGGTAAAGGAAGGGGGCCGCTTAATCATGCATGGCAGAATACTATATCTGATTGCTGATCTTTATGATGGCGATGAGCGTGTCAGAAGTGCCCTTGATGCAGGTGTGGATTATGTACAGCTGCGCGAAAAGAATATTACGTCGGCAAAGTATCTTCAGGATGCACTTCATATGCGTCATCTCGTTGATGAGTATAATGCAAAAAATAAAACAGATACAAAGCTTATAATTAATGACAGACTTGATATAGCAGTGCTTTCAAAGGCTGATGGAGTGCATCTTGGTGCGGATGATGTACCTGTTGGCATGGCAAGAGAATTCCTCGGCAGGGATTTTATTATAGGCGCAACTGCAAAGACTGTGGAGCAGGCTGTTGCGGCACAGAACGCAGGAGCGGATTATCTTGGGACCGGAGCGTTCCATCTTACGGCAACCAAACCGGATGCCAAGGCGATAACTCCTGAGCTTTACAAACAGATTCTTGATGCGGTAAGTATACCTGATGTTGCAATAGGCGGAATAACAGTTGATAACTGCAATCTTCCTCTTGAATGCGGCGCTGACGGTCTGGCAGTATCAGCAGGAATTCTTAAGATGGGCGATGCGGGAGAGAATGTAAGACTGTTTAGAAAAAAGTTATTAACATAATTTGTCATAATAAATTAAATCCGGCATGAACATACTAACACCAAGATAAACAACGAAGCCGTTAAGCAAAGCTTGGAGGTGGGGTGTTTATCTTCAATATAAATCCCGCAAGGGGCAATTAATATGGAGGTGGACAGTATGAACAGTTCAAATTCTAATTCTAAGACAAAGAAACAGGCACAGGATGCTCTTGACAGATTTAAGATGGAAGTTGCATCAGAGATTGGTGTACCTCTTAAGGAAGGATACAACGGAGATCTTACAACAAGCCAGGCCGGTTCAGTCGGTGGTGAGATGGTAAGAAAGATGATTAAGAGACAGGAAGAGCAGATGTCTTCAGGCAACTAGTCATCCGTAATGGATTGACCGGATTAATGGATAATTGACAATATCCGGACATACGGGAGTGATTTCATGTCATTCCCGTATGTTTTTTAATGCGTTTTTTGATGTATTTTTTAATAAAAAATTGCTGGCATTTATTTGATAACTATGATATACTTATCAAATGTGTACGTAGTGCGCTCATTTTTAAGTAGTATTTACATATATTAAGGAGGAAGTAATAACAATGAGTTTTACAGTAGAACAGCTCGAAGAGAAGAATATGGTTAAGCTTGTGATTACATCAAGCGATGAGGAATTCGAGAAGGGATTAGAGCAGGCATACAACAAGAACAAGAGTAAGATTAATGTTCAGGGCTTCCGTAAGGGCAAGGCTCCACGTAAGATTATTGAAAAGTTCTATGGCAAGGAAGTATTCTTTGAGGATGCTGCTAATGCAATTATTCCTGAAGCATATGCAAAGGCTGCTGAAGAGAGCGGTCTTGAGATCGTATCACAGCCGGAGATTGGTCTTGTTCAGTTAGAAGATGGCAAGCCATTCATCTTTTCAGCAACAGTAGCTGTTAAGCCTGAGGTTGAGCTTGGACAGTATAAGGGTGTTGAGGTTGCTAAGGCTGATGTTGAGGTAACAGAAGATGATATTAATGCTGAACTTGATAAGGTAAGAGAGCAGAATTCAAGAACTGTTAATGTTGAGGACAGACCTGTTCAGGATAAGGACATGACAGTTATCGATTTTGAGGGCTTCATTGACGGACAGCCATTCCAGGGCGGAAAGGGCGAGAATTACCCACTTACAATCGGTTCACATTCATTTATTGATACATTTGAGGAACAGCTTATCGGTAAGAATATCGGTGAGGAGACAGAGGTTAATGTAACATTCCCTGAGGATTACCATGCTGAGGAGCTTAAGGGCAAGCCGGCTACATTCAAGGTAACAGTTAAGGAAATCAAAGAAAAGCAGTATGATGACCTTGATGATGATTTCGCACAGAATGTTTCAGATTTTGATACACTTGCAGAGTACAAGGAAGATCTTAAGAAGACAATCGGTGAGAGAAAAGCTAACGAAGCTAAGAACAAGAAGGAAGCAGAAGCTATTGATAAGATTATCGAGAATGCAAAGATGGATATTCCTTCAGCTATGGTTGATACACAGGTTCGTCAGATGGCAGAAGACTTCAGCAGAAGACTTCAGCAGCAGGGTCTTTCAGTAGAGCAGTATTTCCAGTTCACAGGACTTACAGCAGACAAGCTTTTTGCAGACATGCAGCCTGAGGCTGAGAAGAGAATCAAGAGCAGACTCGTTCTTGAAGCTATTGTCAAGGCTGAGAATATTGAAGTTTCTGATGAAGAGTATGAGTCAGAACTCAACAAGATGGCTGAGAGCTACGGAATGGAAGTAGACAAGATTAAGGAATTCATGGGCGAGTATGAGCAGAAGCAGATCAGAGAAGATATCGCTGTTCAGAAGGCTGTTGATTTAGTTGTTGCAGAAGCTGTTGAGAAGTAATTAAAGAATATTAGAATTTTAATTCTTCCAGTCAGCATAGGGAGGTTTTATAATGAGTTTAGTACCTTATGTCATTGAGCAGACCAGTCGTGGTGAGCGTTCTTATGATATTTATTCACGCCTGTTAAAGGACAGAATTATATTTCTCGGAGAAGAAGTGACAGATGTGTCTGCAAGTCTTATTGTAGCACAGCTCCTTTTCCTCGAGTCGGAAGATCCGGGCAAGGATATTAATTTTTATATTAACAGCCCGGGTGGCTCTGTAACAGCAGGAATGGCAATATACGATACGATGAATTATGTTAAGTGTGATGTATCAACAATCTGTATCGGAATGGCAGCCAGCATGGGTGCATTCCTTCTTTCGGGTGGTACAAAAGGCAAGAGACTTGCACTTCCTAACGCTGAGATAATGATTCACCAGCCATCAGGCGGAGCGCAGGGACAGGCAACAGACATTAAGATTGTGTCAGATCATATTATTAAGACAAGACACAAGCTGAATACAATCCTTGCAGCTAACACAGGCAAGCCACTCGATGTGATTGCTGTCGACACAGAGAGAGATAATTACATGAGTGCCCAGGAAGCTGTTGAGTATGGTCTTATTGACAGTGTGATTGAGAAGAGATAAATAAACAGATAAGGACTGGGACAGCATGTGCGTCTATATGCACGGCCGACCGGTCCTTTTTTGTCACAATTTGTATATTAGGAGGTATCCGATGGCAGGCAGAGAGGATAGACAACTTAGATGTTCATTTTGCAATAAGACACAGGATCAGGTGAAGAAGCTTATTGCAGGACCTAACGGAACATATATATGTGATGAGTGTGTCAGTGTATGTGAAGAGATTCTCAATGAAGAATTCGATGATTACGATGATGATGCCAAAAATGCGGCTGATATGGAGATTAATCTTCTTAAGCCGATGGAGATAAAGGAATTCCTTGACGAGTATGTTATAGGTCAGGAGGAAGCAAAAAAAGTATTATCTGTAGCGGTATATAACCACTATAAGAGAATTATGAGAAAAGCTGAGGATGACGATGTAGAACTTCAGAAGAGTAATATTCTTGTAATAGGTCCTACCGGATGTGGTAAGACATATCTTGCACAGACACTTGCAAAGCTTCTTAATGTACCATTTGCAATAGCGGATGCAACAACTCTTACAGAGGCAGGTTATGTAGGTGAAGACGTCGAGAATATTCTTCTTAAGCTTATTCAGGCAGCTGATGGCGATGTAGAACGTGCACAGTACGGCATTATATATATTGATGAGATTGATAAGATTACCAAGAAGTCAGAGAATGTCTCAATAACAAGAGATGTATCGGGCGAAGGTGTACAGCAGGCGCTCCTTAAGATCATAGAGGGAACCAACGCATCAGTTCCACCACAGGGAGGCAGAAAGCATCCTCAGCAGGAACTCATTCCTATAGATACAACGAATATCCTTTTTATGTGCGGTGGCGCATTTGACGGACTTGAGAAGATAATAGAAGGAAGAATGAATCAGAAGTCAATTGGATTCAATGCTGAGATTGGTGACAGATCCAACGAGGATATAGGTGAGCTTTTCCATAAGGTAACACCGCAGGATCTTGTTAAGTTTGGTCTTATTCCTGAATTCGTAGGACGTGTACCGGTTGTTGTAGCACTTGATTCACTTGATGAAAAAGCACTTGTGAGAATACTTACAGAGCCTAAGAATGCACTTGTAAAGCAGTATAAGAAGCTGTTTGAGATGGATGAGGTAGATCTTGAATTTACTCCGCAGGCAGTAGAAGCAATAGCCAAGAAGAGCTTTGAAAGAAAGACAGGCGCGAGAGGTCTACGTTCAATAATAGAAGAAGTTATGATGGATACAATGTATACGATTCCATCAGATGATAACGTAGCAAAGTGCACAATAACAGAAGATGCAGTTGAAGGTAAGGCAGAGCCTGTACTTACTTACCGTGATGAAACAGTAAAACCGACAGCATAATTTATACGGCAGGAATTACATTAACATGAAAAAGAAAAGTTACAATCTGCCGTTCATAGCATTACGCGGAATAAACGTAGTGCCGGGAATGGTAATTAATTTTGATGTAAGCAGAAGAAAATCAGTACGTGCGATTGAAGAAGTGATGAGCAATCCGGAAGAGGAACAGAAGATATTTGTTGTTGCACAGAGGGATATGCTTGTGTCTGAACCACGCCTTAAGGACATGTATGATATAGGGACAATTGCAGCTGTAAAGCAGGTGATAAAGCTTCCTAATTCTATAATAAGAGTTGCGGCTGAGGGCGAACAGCGCGCAAAAATAGGCGAACTTATGGAGAGAGGAGACATACTGTATGCACGTGCTGATGTCATAGAGGAAGATGATACAGTACCGCCAAAGCTTGTCGAAAAAGCGATGTGCAGGAATCTTCATGAGCTCTTAAAACTCTATGCAGCTGCCAATACAGGGATTAACCGTGATGCAATAAAACAGCTTCTCGAAATTAACGATATAAAAAAGCTGGTTAATAAGTTTATGTCGGATTTTCCGATGGATTACACCGACAGGCAGAAGCTTCTGGAGATAACTCCTCTTCAGGCAAGGTTTGAGGAAGAGGAGAGAATACTTGCGGAAGAGACAGAGATATTAAGAATCAAGGATGATATTTCACAGAAGGTTTCACAGAGGGTTGAAAAAAATCAGCGTGATTATGTCATGAGGGAACAGCTTAAGGTCCTGCATGAGGAGCTTGACGGTGAAGATGCCGGAAGCGAGATAGATGAATATTATGCGGCAGTTGAGAAGCTTCAGGCATCTGATGAGGTTAAGGAACGTATTAACAAAGAGATACGCCGTTATAAGACGCTTGCATCGGGATCATCTGAGGCTAATGTAAGCCGCGGATATATAGAGACAGTCCTTAATCTTCCGTGGGACAGATGTTCAGATGACAATAATGATATTGCAAGGGCGGAGAAGATACTTAACGAAGACCATTACGGACTCGAAAAAGTTAAAGAGAGAATCCTTGAATTCCTTGCATTAAAAGCATTTACAAATGGGGCTGAAAGTCCGATAATCTGCCTTGTAGGTCCTCCGGGAACGGGTAAGACATCAATTGCAAAGTCAGTGGCACGTGCGCTTAACAGAGAATATGTGAGAATATGTCTCGGGGGCGTAAGAGATGAGGCTGAGATAAGAGGACACCGTAAGACATATGTCGGTGCGATGCCGGGAAGAATTATTGAAGGACTCCGCAATGCCGGAACAGGCAATCCGCTTATGCTTCTTGATGAGATTGACAAGGTGAGCAATGATTACAGATCAGATACGTCATCCGCGCTTCTTGAAGTGCTTGACAGAGAACAGAACCGTAATTTCAGGGATCATTATATTGAACTTCCCGTAGATCTCTCAAAAGTGCTTTTTATCGCAACTGCCAATGATGTGAGTGAGATGCAAAGACCTCTGCTTGACAGAATGGAAATTATTGAGATAAACAGCTATACCTCCAATGAAAAGCTTCACATAGCCAAAGATTACCTTGTACCTAAGCAGCTTAAGAAGGCAGGACTTAAGAAGAGCTCAATAAAGTTTACTGATAAGGCGCTGCTTACAATAATGGACAGCTACGTAAAAGAGGCGGGCGTGCGCGGACTTGAACGTAATATAGCGCATATATGCCGTAAAGCGGTTACAGAGTTCCTTGCTGATAATCCGGACGCAGCAGATAATCGTGATATTAAGTTTAGGCCTGTTAAGGTCAGCGAACGCAATATAGAGCATTATCTGGGCAAGAAAAAGTATCTCCCGGAAGATTCATATGAGGGCAGACGGGTTGGAACGGTAAGAGGACTTGCGTGGACGAGTGTAGGCGGAGATACTCTTACAATTGAAGTCATAACAATGCCCGGCAAAGGTAATCTTGTGCTTACGGGACAGATGGGTGATATAATGCAGGAATCAGCAAAGATTGCAATGAGTCATGTCAGGGCAGTGGCCGGAACAAAATATAATATCGACAGCGAATATTTTGAAAATACCGATTTCCATCTTCATATACCGGAAGGAGCAGTCCCGAAGGATGGACCATCTGCAGGAATCACAATGGCAACGGCACTTTTATCAGCTGTAACAGGAAAAAAAGTCAGAAAAAATCTTGCCATGACCGGAGAGATTACACTTATGGGATATGTCCTTGCTGTAGGCGGACTGAAAGAGAAGCTCCTTGCTGCAAAGACAGCAGGTGTTAAGACAGTTCTTGTGCCCGCCAGAAACAAGGCAGATATTGCAGAGCTGAGTGATGAGATAACCGGAGGAATGGATATAGTATATGTGTCCGAATTTGAACAGGTAATTAAAAATGCATTTGAGGAGAAAAATTAATGGTAATCAGGAATGTCAGTCTTGACATAGTTATGGGTGTGACGAGCAGCATGCCGCAGACAACGCTTCCTGAGGTAGCGTTTGCAGGAAAGTCTAATGTGGGTAAGTCATCACTTATTAATGCACTTATGAATCGCAAATCACTTGCCAGAACATCATCACAGCCGGGCAAGACACAGACAATCAATTTTTACAACATTAATGATGTAATGCATCTTGTTGACCTGCCGGGGTACGGATATGCCAATGCAAGTGAGGAAGTTAAGGCCAAATGGGGCAGGATGATTGAACGCTACCTGCAGAAATCGCAGCAGCTTAAGCAGGTATTCCTGCTTATAGATATAAGACATGCACCATCTGCCAATGACAAGCTTATGTATGACTGGATTGTACATAATGGGTACAGACCGGTTATTATCGCTACCAAACTGGATAAGCTTAAGCGTAGTCAGGTGGCAAAAAGTGTGAAGATTGTAAGGGAAGGACTTAATCTTGAAAAAGAGGATATCCTGATACCATTTTCTGCCCAGACCAAGCATGGACTGGAACAGATATGGGAGACAATAGAATCATTTTGTGAGTTATAGAATGAAAACGGATTCCATGTGCCATTATATTGTATGGTACATGGGATTTGGTGCATATGGAGAATGAAATAATGAATATTGTACTGATAGGCATGCCGGGAAGCGGTAAGAGTACTATAGGAGTTGTGCTTGCAAAACATCTCGGATATACATTTATAGATTCTGATATTGTAATTCAGGAGAAGCATAAAAAGCTTCTGTGTGAGCTGATTGATGAGTTTGGTGAGGAAGGCTTTTTGAAGATAGAGAATGATGTGAATAAGTCGCTTGATGTGGACAGAACGGTCATTGCAACAGGAGGAAGTGCCGTTTATTCAGAAGAGTCGATGATGCATCTTAAGAAAAGCTCTATATTTGTATATCTTAAGGTTAATAATTCTGAACTTGACAACCGGGTTACAGACCTGAAGGGAAGAGGGGTAGTAACGAACGGCAAGGAGACAATGCAGGAGATATTTGAGGACAGAACCAGACTTTATCAGCGGTATGCAGATGTAACGATAGATGAGGATGAGTTCAGTGCAATATCGGTTCCTAAGATAGTAGATGAGATAGAAGAACTTGTGCGTGAGTGTGCAGGTAAGAGAAATATTGAGTTGTAATGAAGATTTTAATATAGTATAATTCAAGCATGCATAAGTACAAACAGACGGAGGGCGTTATGGAGAACGAGACAGGTTCAAAGAATTTTATAGAGCAGATTATTGAAAAAGATATTGCGGAAGGACACTGCGAGACAGTCAGGACGAGATTCCCGCCGGAACCTAATGGCTACCTTCATATCGGACATGCCAAGTCAATACTTCTTAATTATGGACTTGCTGCTGAATATGGCGGAACATTCAATATGAGATTTGACGATACTAACCCTACCAAGGAGAAGGAAGAGTTTGTTGAGTCTATTAAGAAGGATGTTGAGTGGCTTGGAGCAAAGTGGAACGGAGATATTCTTTTTGCATCAGACTATTTTCCTCAGATGTATGAGGCAGCTGTAGGGCTTATTAAGAAGGGTAAGGCATATGTTGATGACCTTTCGGCAGAAGAGATAAGACAGTACAGAGGAACTCTTACGGAAGCAGGTAAGGAGAGTCCATACAGAAACCGTTCTGTAGAAGAGAATCTCAAGCTGTTTGAGGAGATGAAGGAAGGCAGGTATGCAGATGGCGAGAAGGTCCTCAGAGCTAAGATTGACATGGCTTCACCTAATATCAATATGAGAGATCCTGTTATATACAGAGTTGCACATATGACACATCACAGAACAGGAGATAAGTGGTGCATCTATCCTATGTATGATTTTGCTCATCCTATAGAAGATGCAGTAGAGGGAATCACCCATTCAATATGTACACTTGAGTTTGAAGATCACAGACCTCTCTATGACTGGGTCGTAATAGAGACGGGATATAAGACATCACCTGAAGGTAATCCTAAGCAGATAGAATTCGCCAAGCTTTATCTTACCAATGTGGTTACTGGCAAGAGATATATCAAGAAGCTTGTTGAGGACGGAGTAGTTGACGGATGGGATGACCCACGTCTTGTATCATTAAGTGCTTTAAGAAGAAGAGGCTTTACACCTGAATCAATTAAGATGTTCGTTGATCTTGTGGGTGTTACGAAGAGTCAGGGCTCTGTTGAGTATCCTATGCTTGAGTACTGCATAAGGGAAGACCTTAAGCTTAAGTCAAAGAGAATGATGGCAGTCCTTAATCCTATTAAAATTGTTATAGATAATTATCCGGAGAATCAGACGGAATATTTTGATGTACCTAATAATCAGGAGAATCCCGAACTTGGCTCAAGAAAGGTTCCATTCTCAAGAGAGCTTTATATTGATGCTGAAGACTTTATGGAAGAACCGCCTAAGAAGTATTTCAGACTGTTTCCGGGGAATGAAGTACGCTTTATGAATGCGTACTATCTTACATGTACCGGATGTGAGAAGGACGCAGATGGCAATGTTACGCTTATTCACTGCACATATGATCCTGCAACAAAGGGTGGCAATTACCCTGAGCGTAAGGTTAAGGGAACAATTCACTGGGTTAATGCTCCTACAGCTGTCAATGCTGAAGTAAGACTGTATGAGAACCTTATTGATGAGGAGAAGGGCGTATACAACGAGGAAGATGGGTCAATGAACATTAATCCTAACTCACTTACTGTTCTTAACAAATGTGTTGTCGAGCCTGAACTTGCAGATGCTAAGCCTGAGGATAAGTTCCAGTTTGTACGTACGGGATATTTCTGCGTTGATTCAAAGGATTCATCTAAGGAACATCTCGTATTTAACAGAATTGTATCACTTAAGAGTTCATTCAAGCTTAACTGATATTAATGTATAATTATGAAAGCGGGGACAATATTAATGGACGATTTGTTTGGTGATCTTGCGGGACTTGGAATTAAGAAGCCGCAGAGTGAAGATATATTCAAGGAAGATGAACAGGAGGCTGCCGTCAGGCCGGGCGTACAGTCTCCTATAGAGAAAAAGGAAAAGGTATTTAACGAAGCTGATTACATATTTGATAAAAATATGGAATGTCCTGTGTGCGGACGTTCGTTCAAGACTAAGAAGGTAAGGGCCGGAAAAGCACGTTTCCTCGGCACGGATTCAGATCTGCGTCCACTTCATGAAGGCGTTGATACTGTTAAGTATGATGCGGTAGTCTGTCTGCATTGTGGATATGCTTCGCTTGAGAGAGTATTTACCAATGTTACGGCGAAGCAGGCAAAGGAAATACGCGACCAGATAGGATATAACTTCAAGGGAATGACCAATTCAATAGGCGCATATACATATGAAGAAGCAATCCAGAGGTACAAGCTTGCACTTCTCTGCTGTGTTATCCGTAAGATGAAGATAAGTGAGAGAGCTTATGTATGTCTTAAGCTTGGCTGGCTTTACAGAGGATGGAAAAGTACACTTTCTGAGTCGGATGCGGATTATGCGAAGAAGAAAAAAGAATGTGACGATAATGAAAAGTCATTTATAACTAAGGCATATGAGGGCTTTAAGATAGCTCTCGCTAAGGAATCAATGCCGATATGTGGCATGGATCAGTATACATTCAGCTATCTTATGGCTGATCTTGCAAGGCAGAACAAAGATTACGACAATGCCCAGAAGTTCATATATGAGATAATAAGTTCAAGATCTGTATCAGCTAAGGTTAAGGAAAAAGCCAGAATGCTTAATGAGAGAATTAAGCAGGAAAAAGATGAACAAAGCTCTTGAAAATGATACTGTAATATGATAGAATTTATTAAATTAAAAAAAGAGAAAAACTATGTGCTTCTCTTTTTTTTTGCGCAAATATGAAAAAATATAACTATTCAGCGCATAATGATGTATTTTTATGCATCATGATAAAAGAATCGTTATTGAATAATGAAAGGAAAAGGTGGCGTTCATGAAAGCATTTTTAATACTTGAAGATGGAACGGTATTTCAAGGTACGAGCATAGGTTCAACCAGAGAAGTAATCAGCGAGATAGTCTTCAATACGTCTATGACGGGATATCTGGAGGTGCTTACAGATCCTTCGTATGCAGGACAGGCTGTAACAATGACATATCCACTTATCGGTAACTATGGAATATGTCATGAGGATATGGAATCTTCCAAGGCATGGCCTGACGGCTTTATTGTGAGGGAATTATCTAGAACGCCAAGTAATTTCCGTAGTGATGATACAATACAGGATTTCCTTAAGGAGCAGGATGTTCCGGGTATAGCAGGGATTGATACAAGAGCTCTTACGAAGATTCTTCGTGAAAAGGGAACTATGAATGGAATGATTACAACTAATGAGAATTATAACCTTGATGAGGTTCTGCCTAAGCTTAAGGAATATAAGGTTACAGGAGTTGTGAAGAAGGTAACATGCAAGGAACCTGTACATATGCCTAATACAGGTTACAGAGTTGCACTTATGGATTTCGGTGCCAAGGATAACATTGCCAATTCGCTTCATAAGCGTGGATGCGATGTTACTGTATATCCTGCACTTACGCCGGCTGAGGAGGTACTTGCATCTAACCCTGACGGAATTATGCTTTCCAACGGTCCCGGAGATCCTAAGGAATGTGTGGAGATAATTGAAGAACTTAAGAAGCTTTATGCAAGCAATGTACCTATATTTGCAATATGTCTCGGACATCAGCTTATGGCACTTGCAACTGGAGCTGATACACACAAGCTTAAGTATGGACACAGAGGAGCTAATCATCCTGTTAAGGACATGAAGACAGGAAGAGTATATATATCAACACAGAACCATGGATACGTTGTCGATGAGTCAACACTTGACAAAGATATTGCCAAGCCGGCATTTGTCAATGTTAACGACGGAACTAACGAAGGTCTGGAGTATATAGGCAAGAACATATTCACAGTCCAGTTCCATCCGGAAGCATGTGCAGGTCCGCTTGATACTGCATATCTTTTTGACCGCTTCATTGGAATGATGGCTAAGTAATATAAACATTTGTATACATTAGTATAATAGTAAGCATTATAAGCATTAAGCTTTGAATGGGAGGAAAAAATGCCAAAGAATCCAGACATTAAAAAAGTATTGGTTATCGGATCAGGTCCTATAGTAATCGGTCAGGCTGCAGAGTTTGACTACGCAGGTACACAGGCTTGCCGTTCTCTTAAGGAGGAAGGTATTGAGGTAGTACTTGTCAACTCTAATCCTGCAACTATCATGACAGATAAGGATATAGCTGATGAAGTATATATTGAGCCGCTGACAACTAAGTCAGTAGAGCAGATTATTCTTAAGGAAAAGCCGGACAGCGTGCTTCCTACACTTGGAGGTCAGGCCGGACTTAATCTTGCAATGGAGCTTGACGAAGCGGGATTCCTTAAGGAGCATAATGTAAGGCTTATCGGTACAACAGCACTTACAATAAAGAAGGCAGAGGATCGTCTTATGTTCAAGGAGACGATGGAGAAGATTCATGAGCCTGTTGCGGCATCGTTAGTTGTCGAGAATGTTGAAGACGGTGTTGTATTTGCGGAGAAGATTGGCTATCCTGTAGTTCTTCGTCCGGCATATACACTTGGCGGCAGCGGCGGTGGTATCGCACATTGCCGTGAAGAACTTGAAGAGATTCTTGAGAACGGACTCCGTCTTTCAAGAGTGGGACAGGTTCTTGTAGAGCGTTGCATCGCTGGCTGGAAAGAGATTGAATACGAAGTAATGCGTGACAGCAACGGTAACTGCATTACGGTATGTAATATGGAGAATCTTGATCCTGTAGGCGTTCATACAGGTGACAGTATCGTAGTAGCTCCGTCGCAGACACTTTCAGATAAGGAATACCAGATGCTCAGAACATCTGCCCTTAATATTATCAGCGAACTCAAGATTACAGGTGGATGTAATGTACAGTTTGCACTTCATCCTACGAGCTTTGAGTACTGTGTAATCGAGGTTAATCCACGAGTAAGCCGTTCTTCAGCACTTGCATCTAAGGCTACAGGTTATCCTATTGCCAAGGTTGCAGCTAAGATTGCGCTCGGATATACACTTGATGAGATTAAGAATGCAATCACAGGCAAGACATATGCAAGCTTTGAGCCTGCACTTGACTACTGTGTAGTTAAGATACCTAGACTTCCGTTTGATAAGTTCATTACAGCTAAGAGAACTCTTACAACACAGATGAAGGCTACAGGTGAAGTTATGAGCATAAACCAGAGCTTTGAGGGAGCACTGATGAAGGCCATCCGTTCACTTGAACAGCATGTTGACAGTCTTATGTCATATGACTTTACAAAGCTTACTGATGATGAGCTTCTTGAAGAGCTTAATGTTGTAGATGACAGAAGAATCTGGAAGATTGCCGAGGCACTCAGACGTAATATGCCTCAGGAGACACTTCATGATATAACTAAGATTGATCTCTGGTTCATAGATAAGCTTGCAATTATAGTAGAGATGGAGAAGACTCTTAAGGAGCAGCCTCTTACTAAGGAACTTCTTGCGGAAGCTAAGCGCATTGAGTTCCCTGATAATGTTATCGGACAGCTTACAGGCAGAACGGAGGAAGAGGTTAAGGCTCTCCGTGATGAGTATGGCATACATGCAGCGTTTAAGATGGTTGATACATGTGCCGCAGAGTTTGCTGCTACAACACCGTACTACTATTCATGCTATGGAAGTGAGAATGAAGTTATAGAGACAACACCTCTTAAGAAAGTTCTTGTACTTGGTTCGGGTCCTATCAGAATCGGACAGGGTATCGAGTTCGACTTCTGCTCAGTTCACTGTACATGGGCGTTCAAGAGAGAAGGATACGAGACAATAATCATCAACAATAACCCTGAGACAGTAAGTACGGACTTTGATATTGCTGATAAGCTCTATTTTGAACCACTTACGGCAGAGGATGTTGAGAATGTTGTAAGACTGGAGAAGCCGGACGGAGCAGTAGTACAGTTTGGTGGACAGACAGCAATCAAGCTTACGGAAGCACTTATGAAGATGGGTGTACCTATTCTCGGTACAAAGGCAGAGGATGTCGATGCTGCAGAGGATAGAGAACTCTTTGATGAGATACTTGAGAAAACACAGATTCCAAGAGCTAAGGGACATACAGTTTATACTGTGGATGAGGCTCTGAAGGCTGCTAATGAACTTGGATATCCGGTGCTTGTAAGACCTTCATATGTCCTTGGCGGTCAGGGCATGCAGATTGCGGTATCAGATACAGATGTTATCGAGTTCATGAATATTATCAACAGAATCAAGCAGGATCATCCTATTCTTGTAGATAAGTATCTTATGGGTAAGGAAATCGAAGTCGATGCTGTATGCGACGGTGATGATATTCTTATTCCGGGTATCATGGAGCATATTGAACGTGCAGGTATCCATTCAGGAGACAGTATCTCTGTATATCCTGCCAAGTCTCTTTCTCCTAAGATTATCGATATGATTGAGGATTACACAGGAAGACTTGCAAGAGCACTTCATGTAAAGGGGCTAATCAATATACAGTTTATCGATTATAATGATCAGGTATATGTTATCGAGGTTAACCCACGATCAAGCCGTACAGTTCCTTATATCAGCAAGGTAACAGGAATTCCGATTGTTAAGCTTGCTACTAAGGTTATCACGGGAAGTAAGATTAAGGAGCTTGGTTATACACCGGGACTTCAGAAAAAGTCAGATTATTATGCAATTAAGATGCCTGTATTCTCATTTGAGAAGATACGTGGAGCTGATACAACACTTGGCCCTGAGATGAAGTCTACAGGTGAGTGCCTTGGTATATCCAAGGACTTCAATGAAGCACTTTATAAAGCGTTCCAGGGTGCAGGAGTCAACCTTCCAAAGCACAAGCAGATTATTATGACTATTGCTGATAAGGATAAGGAAGAGTCACTTGATATTGCTAAACGCTTTGACGCTCTTGGATACAAGATTTATGCTTCAAGAGGAACAGCTAAGTTCTTTAATGACAACGGAATAAAGGCTATCAAGGTTAATAAGATTGACCAGGAGTCACCAACACTTCTTGACCTCCTTTATGAGCATAAGATAGACCTTGTAATTGATACTCCTTCTAACGGAATTGAGAGAGCAAGGGATGGCTTCCTCATCAGACGTATTGCAATTGAGACAGGCGTTAATGTACTTACAAGCCTTGATACGGCACATGCACTTGTATCGAGTCTTGAGCATGCATTCAACAGCAATGACCTCTCAATAGTTGATATTGCCAAGATCTGATTATATAAGATATATAATATAAGACCATATTATTCGTAATGAGTAATATGGTCTTTTTTTAGATAAATAACAGTACATTAGTACTATGACTGCATTTCGAAACTCCTACAAATATGGTAAATTGTATAAGTGTTATAAGGCAATAATATATGGTATATTAGACTAATGAGTGATTTGAAAAGGGGTATGGAGTTGTTTACGAAAAAATTATTGAAGTTTATAGCAGTCCTTCTTACGATAGTGCACTGTGTTATACTTGCGGAGATGATACACATGGGCGTGAAACCTATGATTGTTTATAATATATTCAGTATATTATGTTATCTCATTGCAATCTGTTTTATTAACAAAGAGTATTATAATGCAGTCTTCATAGCGGCATATTTTGAAATAATCCTGCATTCATTCCTTGCAACAGTATTTCTGGGATGGGATTCAGGATTCGCATTATATATGATAGCACTTGTTCCGGTGGGATTTTATATGCAGTATTTTATATCGGGGGATAAGTATAACATTAAGCAGCCATTGCTTCTGAGTATTTTGGATTTTGTCATTTTTATAAGCTGTAAGGTGTACTCGGCTGATGATATATCGCCGGTATATGTGGGAATGGAAAGTGTCATACATGAGGGTATGTACACATTTAACGCATTTTGTGTGTTCACTGCACTTATAGGATTTTCGGTTATATTCCTAAAGGAGCTTAACAGAAGCCACGATGAAATCATTAAGGTTAATGAACAGCTTGGAAGAATGGCTAAACTGGATACACTTACCGGATTGTTTAACAGACGCGGAATACAGCCGTTTCTTGATATATGTAGTGTTTCAGGAAGAAACTTCTGTATTGCAATGTGTGACATAGATGATTTTAAGAATGTCAATGATTCATACGGACATGATGTTGGTGACGAGGTAATAGCAAGGACAGCCAGAACAATACGTGAATGTATCAAGCCGGACGACCATGTGTGCAGATGGGGAGGCGAGGAGTTTGTATTTCTTGTGGACAGTGCACAGATGCATGATGGATATATAATAGCAGATAATATAAGAAGGACGATAGAGCAGAATCCTCTTGAGATATTCGGTAAGATAGTGGATTTTACTGTGACAATCGGTATTACTGAATATAAAAAGGGAGAGACAATCGACCAGACCATAATCAGGGCTGATGAGATGATGTACAGCGGTAAAAAGAATGGCAAAAATGTTGTCATAAGTGGAATATAAAGAATACATAAAAGGGATGAATTATACATTGTTCGTATAATCCATCCCTTTTATAAAGTATAAATATAATCGAAGCGACGTGATTCGAACACGCGACCTCTGCGTCCCGAACGCAGCGCTCTACCAAACTGAGCCACGCTTCGATATATGCAACACTAAGATAATACACTTTTTAGGCCGCCAAGTCAAGTAAAAAAATAGTTATGATTTTGTAATGATTGACATCTAATCTGTAGACTAATAATGATAAAAGAGTTATAATAAGCAAAAAATAAAGATTCGTATCTAACGCATGATGCGATATCTGGGAGGATGATAATATGCATATAGGTGATTTCTTTGATTTGAAGATGCTTGATGAGATTATGCGTTCATGGTCGAAAGCAACAGGGCTTGCAACGGTAGCCGTTGATAATGAGGGAAAGTACATATCAGGAGAAATCGGCTTTACGGACTTTTGTATCAAGTATACGAGAGGCTCCAAAGAAGGATGCAGAAGATGTGTAAAGTGTGATAACGAATGCAGCGGAACATATTATTGCCATGCAGGACTGATGGATTTTTCTCATGATATAATTGTCGACGGACAGTTTATGGGAAAGATTATAGGAGGTCAGGTGCTTCCGGGTACTCCGGATGAAGATAAGTTCCGAAGTATGGCTGTGGAATTAGGAATAGATCCTGATAAGTATATAGAAGCATTACGCAAGGTGCCTATCAGATCGGAAGAGAGCATAAGAGCAGCATCTGAGCTGCTTGGCAGAGTTGTCAATATGCTCGTTAACTTTGAATATTCAAAGAAAAAGAATGAGAATCTTATTAATACAATGAATGATGAGCTTGGCAATTCAATGAAGCTTATAAGACAGGTTGAGGACTATTCAAAAGATCTAGATGGTATTGAGAACAGACAGAATATTCTTTCACTGAATGCTTCAATCGAAGCTGCCAGAGCAGGTGAGGCAGGAAGAGGATTTGCTGTTGTTGCCGGTGAGGTACGCAATCTGAGTGCCCGTTCATCAGAAGTTAACAGGCATATTAAGGATACGCTTGCAAATCTTGATGATTCAATTACCAAGATGGATAAGGCGAGAGTTTCAATCTGACAGATATCGATAAGAAGTACAACAGTAACAGCGCAACAGATATTACATATTAATAAAGCTGCACGGCATATGACTGGCAGCCGGAGTTCCGGTTACATCACAGGCTGCGCAGCTTTTTTGACAGTCGTACGGAATTGTATATCCGCGCGTATTCAATAGGTGTTATGTCTTCAATATAGTTGGAAGGATAATTACGGATGATTCCTTTTGAGGCAAGCAGCTCAACGGCCTTGTTGTAAGCTATGGCTGCTTCATGCTCACTTGAATATATCCCGGCAACAAAGTTACCCCGGATATGTATAACAGCTTTATATAATGTCCTTCCGTTACGCTGTATCTCCTGCACTCCGTGGTAATGATTGATTATGTGTATATTGCCGTATCTGAAGTCATTATGGTCTCCATTTACAAATATATAGTCACGGCCACATACGGCATGGCTTCTGATACCATAGTGGGAAAGAATACTTGTCTGTGAACCGTAATCATTTACAAAGAGGTAACCATCGCGGGACATTATTTTGTGAGTTGAATAATAAAACAGATCATCAACATCAAAACGCAGCACACGCTCAGATGTGAGAAAGTACAGGAAAAATTTCTTGAAAATATATATCGGTGTCTTAAAATACATTCCATTATCCCGGTAATTGATGAGGATGACCCATTTTTCAAAAGAAAGAGGAGTATCTGCCGGATAATGAAGGTCAGGCAGAAGATGGCCGGCTGCCATATCGCTCAGCGGTGTTCCGTCATCATCATGGAGGAGAAGGTCAGCATCACGGTAGGCTCTTGCAGCAAGCTTGATGTCGTCATAACTTCCGAGACTGATATGCTTGTTTTTGTATGTTATTGATACACGGTAATATGTGGAGCCGTCCTTGTGTGTTGCGGTGAAAACACCGGGCATTGACGTCATGCTGCTCATAAAAGCCTCCTCCTGCATTCAGCTTATGTTTAGTATTTATATTTATTGTGCATGGAGCAATGAAAAAAGTCAAGTTGGCCGGTATATGAAATATTTATATTTTAGGCACAACACACTTGTCATAATGCCTAAAATAGTTTAAAATATTTCAATATGTAAAATGTCAATAAATATAAAAGTGAGGATTTAATCATGGAAAAGACAATGGAGAAGATTGTAGCTCTGGCTAAGGCAAGAGGATTTGTATATCCGGGTTCTGAGATATATGGCGGACTTGCCAATACATGGGATTACGGTAATCTCGGAGTAGAGCTTAAGAATAATGTTAAGAAGGCATGGTGGCAGAAGTTCGTTATGGAAAGCCCATACAATGTAGGTGTTGACTGTGCGATTCTTATGAACCCACAGACATGGGTTGCATCAGGTCATCTTGGCGGATTCTCAGATCCACTTATGGATTGTAAGGAGTGCCATGAGAGATTCAGAGCTGATAAGCTTATTGAGGATTGGTGCGCAGACAATAATTATGAGCTTGAGGGCTCTGTTGACGGATGGACACAGGAGCAGATGAAGAACTTTATCGAGGAGAAGCAGATTGCATGTCCTTCATGCGGTAAGCATAACTTTACAGATATCCGTCAGTTCAACCTTATGTTCAAGACATTTCAGGGAGTTACGGAGGATGCAAAGAATACTGTATATCTTCGTCCTGAGACAGCACAGGGTATATTTGTTAACTTCAAGAATGTACAGAGAACATCAAGAAAGAAGGTACCATTTGGTATAGGACAGATTGGTAAGTCATTCCGTAACGAGATTACACCTGGTAATTTTACATTCCGTACACGCGAGTTTGAGCAGATGGAGCTTGAATTCTTCTGTAAGCCTGGAACAGACCTTGAGTGGTTCAATTACTGGAGATCATATTGTATCAATTGGCTTAAGTCTCTCGGAATGAAGGATGACGAGATGAGAGCAAGAGATCATTCACCTGAAGAACTCTGCTTCTACAGCAAGGGTACAACGGATATCGAATTCCTCTTCCCATTCGGATGGGGCGAGCTCTGGGGTATTGCAGACCGCACAGATTATGACCTTACACAGCACCAGAACGTATCCGGTGAGGATATGTCTTACTTTGATGATGAGTCTAAGGAAAAGTACATTCCTTATGTTATTGAGCCGTCACTTGGCGCAGACCGTGTAACACTTGCATTCCTCTGCTCAGCATATGATGAGGAGGAGATTGGCGAGGGAGATGTAAGAACGGTTCTGCATTTCCATCCGGCACTTGCACCTGTTAAGATTGGTATCCTTCCTCTTTCAAAGAAGCTCAATGAAGGCGCTGAGAAGATTTATGCAGAGCTTTCCAAGAAGTATAACTGTGAGTTTGATGATCGTGGCAATATCGGTAAGAGATACAGAAGGCAGGATGAGATTGGTACACCATTCTGTATAACATATGATTTTGATTCTGAGACAGACGGAGCTGTTACAGTACGTGACAGAGATACAATGCAGCAGGAGAGAATCAAGATAGAGGATCTTAAGGCATATTTTGAAGATAAGTTTACATTCTAATTCTAACAGGGTGGTCAGATGATTTGTCCAAAATGTGGTAATGAGTTTGAGGGTACGACGTGCCCTAAGTGTAATTCCCCGGCAATCCTTGTTAATGCCTCGGATTATGAGCGCAGGCGCAGGGAGTGGGAAGAACGCGAGAAACAGAAAAACAGCGAAGAGCAGAAGAAGCAGAAGAACAGGGATGATGTGAGGCGTGTAGCAAAGAAGATTGCGGACACGGATTACAGTCAGCTTGTATCTTCCAATGCAGGCAGAGCTGCCGGATTTGCTTCCAGGAATCGCAGAATATTAGCAATGGCAGGAGCGGTAATAGCTGCTGCCATTGTGATTATTGTACTTATAAATGCTGTGACGGCTTCCGGTAAAAATATATTTTATGTAAGTGATGGCAGCAGCATCTATAAGGGAATGGATAAAAATAACATTATATGCAGCACTGATGATGTCATTTTTAATTATGACAGATCATGTGCATATTCATATAATATTGTCGGGGATATCGACAGGCAGGCTATAACCGGGACAATGGTTTCTTCCAATGGCAGATATTATGCAGCTGTGATGTACACTGAGAATAACGGCGGCAATAATGAAAGCGCAGCAGTTGATGGTAACGATGATGCAGGGTATATTGGAGAGAGCAACAGTACGGCTGTTAACGGCAATGCAATCAGCACCGGTACATATACGCTAATATGCTGGAAGAAGAACGGCGGATATGTATCAGTCAAGAGCAGCACTGACAAAAAGACCATTGCGATGGTGACAGATGACGGCATGCTTGTATATACCGATACGCATTATCTTAATGAAGGCGCAGTAGGAGCTGAGATACTTGGATGTTATTATATCGATGAACAAAAGAACCTCACGCTTTCGTCCGATATGGATGAATATGCCGTTGCTGCGGACAATGTAATATGGACTGATTCGGATGGAACACTCTATCGTACAAAGTATAAAGACGGCACAGCTGTAAGAATTGCCAGAAATGTAAAAAAAATATATACACGGCAGAAGACGTATATGTATGCCAATGTTAATGGGATGATTCAGACGGAATCTGCATTTGTATATGTTACTCAGGACGGAGAATATATTTATCTTGACCTGTCTGATAAAAAGAATCCTGATGGAATATATCTGTTTACATCGGCTTCACAGACGGACAGCCTTGTATATATAGCCAAATCAGGCTGTGCTTACACGGCAGGAGGAGGCAGGCTGTCAAGAATAACAGGTATAACAGACGAAACAGTGTCAGACCAGCCGGATGACAATATCCGCAAGACAGAGACTGTATCGGAACTTGCTTCATCGTCTGTATATTATTCTTCAGATGCTGATTGCTTGTATTATGTTAATAAGTCAGATGAACTTGTATTAATTAAGAATGCAGGTAAAGCAGCCGATATAAGCGTTTCAGGCGTAACTGTTACTTCAGGGATTACAAAGTCGGGAATTCAGTATACTGCGTACGGCAATGACGGCTTCTGGTATATATCACAGTCATCGCTTTGTTATTGTGATGGATCTTCTAAGCAGATTAAGCTGAAAGACGATGTAAAACAGGGCGCAGTAATCTACTGCATGGAGTATAAGAACAGGATATACTGTCTGCATGACGGTACATTATCAAGAATATCCACAGGCGGCAATGTACAGATGGAGACAGGTGGTATAGCTGATATATGGACGGGAAGAATAAGAACCCGCTGAAACATTTGTAATAATGTAAGACTTCCGATACTACAATGTATTAGTATGTATAGGGAGTCTTTTATGTTACAAAGAAGAATTGCGGGAATATTGCTGACTGTAATAGTGGCAGTGCTTGCGGCAGTGCCGGTGCAGAGCATGTGTATGTATCGGGTGAATGCAGCAGAGCCGGATGTTGAGTCACCATCCGTGATACTGATGGAGGCATCGAC
This sequence comes from [Bacteroides] pectinophilus, assembly GCA_025146925.1. Lineage (NCBI taxonomy): Bacteria > Bacillati > Bacillota > Clostridia > Eubacteriales > [Bacteroides] pectinophilus. The sequence continues at coordinate 1,091,098 of CP102260.1, forward strand.
CGGCAAGACGGTATACGAAAAAAATGCGGATGAAACACTTCATCCTGCAAGCATAACTAAGATAATGACGCTTATTCTTATATTTGATGCTTTAAGCGAGAATAAGATAACGCTTGAAGAGAATGTAACAGTATCTGAGCATGCTGCCTCAATGGGTGGAAGCCAGGTATTTTTGGAGGCGGGAGAAAAACAGACCGTCAACACCATGATAAAATGCATATCTGTAGCGAGTGCCAATGATGCATCGGTAGCAATGGCAGAGCATATATGGGGGAGCGAGCAGACATTTGTTGATAAGATGAATGAACGTGCACAGGGACTTGGCATGAGCGGTACGCATTTTGTTAACTGCTGCGGGCTTGATACTGACGGACATATGATGACTGCGAGGGATGTAGCCATAATGTCAAGAGAACTGATTACAAGGTATCCGCAGATACATGAGTATTCCGGAATATGGATGGATACCATAACGCACAACACAAGACGCGGAGAGTCAGAGTTCGGGCTGTCCAATACTAATAAGCTGATTAAGCAGTATGAATGGGCAACAGGTCTTAAGACCGGCTCAACCGGTCTTGCAAAATGCTGTCTTTCAGCTACTGCTGAAAAGGATGGGATAGAGCTCATCGCTGTCGTAATGGCAGCTCCTAACAGTAAGACACGTTTTAAGGATGCGATAAGCCTGCTTAATTATGGATATGGTGTTGTAGACATTTACAGAGACAATGCATGGTTAAGTCAGGAAAAGATGGTTGTACACGGAGGAAAATCTGATTCGGTAAAATGCCGTAAGAATAATGAATTTGTCTATGTATTTACGGAAGATACTGATACAGGCAGAATTAAGTGTACGGAGGAATATGCAGACGGGCTTGAAGCACCGGTGTATGAGGGGGACGTGGTCGGACAGATGGTATACGAGCTGGATGGCAATATACTTGGAACTATTGATATTGTAGCGGCAGATACAGTAGAAAAAGCGGGATTGGGAGATTGTATAAGAAGTACAATGATGAAAATGTTGCTAAATTAATGTACCGGGTATAAAATCTAATCGTTAGATAACGGAATGGAATGGGGATTAATATGCAGGAAAATATATCATCCGAAGAGATGCTCGAGATACTTGATAATAATGGGAGACCTACAGGCAGGGCTAAAGCAAGGCGGCTTGTCCACCGTGACGGTGACGCACATGCAACATCTCATGTATGGATTATAAGAGCTGATAATGTTGGTAAAACAGGGTACGATATTCTGCTGCAGAAGCGCAGCCATAACAAGGATTCATTCCCTGACTGCTATGATATATCGTCAGCCGGACATATACCATTCGGTCAGGGATACATTGAATCAGCGATAAGGGAACTTAAGGAAGAACTTGGAATTGACGCTTCGGAAGAAGAGCTTGAGTTCATCGGGGTTCATGATGCGTTTAACAGGGCTGAATTCTACGGACAGCCATTTCTTAATCATGAGATAAGCAATGTCTATCTTCTTGAACGTGGTCCGGAAGCAGTTGAATTCAGGCTGCAGCCGGAGGAAGTACAATCGGTTATGTGGATTGATTTTGACGAATGTTATAATAATGTTAAGAATAACCTGTTTGAACACTGCATCTGCATGGATGAGATGGATATGCTTTATGATGCACTTTCACATAGAAAAAGTCATTAAAGAGCGAATGACTGATGAATGGAGGAACTAATGGATCTGTTTCAATATATGCGTGAAAATACGATGGAAAAGGAATCACCGCTTGCATCGCGCATGCGTCCCGAGACCCTGGAGGAGGTTGTGGGACAGCAGCACATAATCGGAAAGGATAGGCTGCTCTACAGAGCAATCAAGGCCGACAAGATAAGTTCAATTATATTCTATGGTCCTCCCGGAACTGGTAAGACAACGCTGGCAAAAGTTATTGCCAATACTACAAGTGCTGATTTCTGCCAGATTAACGCTACAGTTGCAGGCAAGAAGGATATGGAAGATGTTGTTGCAAAAGCAAAAGATAACATTGGAATGTATGGAAGAAAGACAATACTTTTTGTGGATGAGATTCACCGCTTTAACAAGGGACAGCAGGATTATCTGCTTCCGTTTGTCGAGGACGGTACAATCATTCTTATAGGTGCAACAACAGAGAATCCGTATTTTGAGGTCAATCAGGCTCTTATATCCAGATCGGCAGTATTTGAATTGAGGCCTCTTGAAAAAGATGATATTCTCAAGCTCATAAAAAGGGCAATATCAGATGACAAAAAAGGTATGGGTGCGTATGGAGCACTGATAGATGATGATGCGTCGGAATTTCTTGCCGACTGTGCCAATGGTGATGCACGAAATGCACTTAACGCAGTGGAGCTTGCCGTACTTACAACATCACCGTCAGAGGATGGTCACATACATATTACGATTGATGTAGCATCAGATTGTATTCAGAAACGTGTGCTTAAGTATGACAAGACGGGTGACAACCATTATGATACGATATCAGCATTTATTAAGAGCATGAGAGGCTCGGATCCGGATGCGGCAGTGTATTATCTTGCAAGGATGCTTTATGCAGGCGAGGATGTTGCATTTATTGCCAGAAGAATAATGATATGTGCAAGTGAGGATGTTGGAAATGCGGATCCGCGTGCATTAGAAGTTGCTGTGGCTGCATCACAGGCTGTTGAGAGACTTGGAATGCCGGAAGCGAGAATAGTTCTTGCACAGGCAGTTACTTATATTGCGTGTGCGCCTAAGAGTAACGCTGCGTATATGGCTGTTGATGCTGCACTTGACAGGGTTAGGAATGAAAAAACAGCAGCTATTCCAACGCATCTCAGGGATGCGCATTATAAGGGGGCTGCGAAGCTTGGGCATGGTGAAGGTTACAGGTATGCACATGATTATCCTAATCATTATGTTGACCAGCAGTACCTTCCGGACGAACTTAAGGGGACGAAATTCTATAACCCTACAGATATGGGATATGAGAAGGAGATGAAGAATCTTCAGAAAAAAATAAGAGAAGAAGCAGGAGAAGTTTAGATATGACAGAATACACACAGTATATAGTCTCACATATAAGAGGACAGATTACGGGAGATTACGAAAAAGATATGCAGTATCTGTATGACTGCAGTGAAAAGTATAAGGAGGATGAGGAGTCTGCAGATATTTTAAGAGAAATAGCATCAATGATGTATGAGATACTGCCCGATGACCAGAAAGAGCAGGTAGGTGACAGACTGAAAGACCTTCACGATAATTTTGAGACTACATATCAGGCTGTATTGGACATGATAAAATGCAATGATACTGCTAAGGCCAGAACAATGATTGAAGAACTTATTGCTTCAGTTGAAGGAAGATATGTAAATGATGATAAGAATATATATCTCAGTCTTAATCATATAATGGAGCTTTATGAGTATTCATACTATTTTAAGACGGACAGGAATATAAAATGTACCGATGTGATGTATAACGAGTATTACAGAACGTATGCACAGCTGCTATGTGCAACAGGAGAATATGGGAAGGCACTGGATGCCTGCAATACTGCGCTGGAATGGAATCCTGTTGACCTTGAATCGCATCTTCAGCTTGCTGAAGTGTATATCCTTATGGGCGATCATGATGAAGAGTATAGGCAGGCGACAGAGAATGCTTACAGATATTGCTGCACAAGAGCGACAATGGCTAGGTATTACCGTAATATGGGGCGGTATTATCTTGATAAATACAAGCCTGAAACAGCTAGGGCACTGTATGTGTACAGCAATATTTATTTTAGCAGTGAAGCAGCAGACAGTGCACTTCAGTTCATAGAATCAGCACTTAATGCACCTGCTCCTAAGTATGAGATAAAAGAACTGCAGCAGATTCTTGAAGAGAATGATGTGAAGCTTGGACCTGATGCGGATACAATTGGAATAATATACCGCGTGGGCAATCTGATGCTGGAAAGTAAGGATTATGACAGGGCGAGAGACTGCTTTGCCATTGTATATGATATTACTCAGGATGAAGAGACAGGAACTATTCTTGCCCAGCTTATGAATTCGCAGGCAGATGATATACAATAATTGTATGCCAGGATGATAATTCATGTCTGTATACAGAAATTTTGGAATGCTTTAACAAATTTTGAGTTATTATAAGCACAAATTTTGAGTTAGTTTGTTAATTGAAAATGTGCAGCCCTCTCTGATATAATTGCACTCACCAATTATAACAGAGGGGGTATTTTTATGAAAAAAATTTCTAAAAAGTTTGCTGTTGTGTGGGCAGCTGCGGTAACAGTGATGGTTGTTGCAATGATGGTGCAGATTATGCGACCGGGCAATGCATTGGGGGCGCAGGGATATGACGGCACGGACAGTGTCCGGACAGGGGAGGTACATGAGCAGGGCAGTCTGCATGTAAGGACAGAATTTGAGGATATTAAGGATATGCTGCGGCAGAGATGCATAGCGGTGCTCGAGAATGGTGTGAAGGTTGAAGATATGGCGGTTCTGTCAGATGTATTTGGGGACAGGCAGATTAAGCTGCTGTATGATGCGTTGGCGGCAGAGCTTGAGAATCAGGGGCAGACTGTTCCTGATGGGCTGTATGCAGTTATAAGGGACAGCAGCGTCCCTGCAAAGTGGAGGATAATGCTCGATTCGGCAGATGTGGAGCGGATTGCAGGCATTATGATGGAGTATATTGAGAATAACAGGGAGCGGCTGTATGACGGTGACAGGTTATCCGATGCCAATGTATCAGCACTTGTTCGGGAGGCACTTGAGAGTGCGATGTCAGGTCAGGAGGGGCGCCTTATAGTATCGAAAGAATATATATCAGGCAGCAGTGACATAATCAGGGAGGTAATAAGCAATATAACCGGTAACGGCAGCTATCGGATACAACTGAGTGATGAGGATGTGAGAAGAATAACAGATGAACTGAAAGACCAGATACAGATGCCGCCGTCACAGAAACAAATACTTGGGCATGAGGAGCTTAACGTATTGCTTAACGGATGGCAGGAGCAGATTACAAGAAGCATCGGAAGCATGATAGATTTCTGCAATTCAAAGCTGGATGAGCTTGGCTCGGATATTGATTATATGGGAAGACGTGTCGATAATGACATGGCATCACTGGAAGGGAAAATTGGTGGAGAGATGTCATCACTTGGAGGCAGGCTCAGTGATGACATATCATCAGCCAGGGATGGGCTTGATGCATTATCACAGCGTCAGGATGCATCAGACATACGGCTGGATGTGATAAGGCAGGATAATGAAGAGAACATAGCTGCGTTGAAAGACAGTACAATGCAGCTTATAGAAGAACTTTCGGCAGTATCTGACAGTCACGGAACAATGCTTCTGCAGAATGCACAGGCTGTGGAGAACCTGAGAAACGTGTGTGAAGCGCTTGAAAATGATAAGCTTTCAAGAGCGGAATTTGACAGATTTGGTGTTTCAATAAATGAGGTAATAGAAAAAGCCAATCAGGAAAATAATTCGGCTATTGCTAAGCTGGCTGAGGAGGTTAAGAGTCAGGGGAATAATATCGGCAGAATTAATGATATGTATAACGAACTCGATAAGAGTGTTACGGCGAGATTTGAGGCAGCAGTGGAAGAGGCACAGAAAAAGCATGAGGAATTACGGGATAATATGACAAAGGATGTTGAGAAAGCGAAGGAAGACCTGCAGAAGAATATTGATAATGTGTCAGATAGCATGAACAGTATGGATAAGAAACTTGATAATATATCGTCAGAAGCACAGGTACAGCTTGACAGGCAGAATAAGGAGCTTAACAAGAGAATAGACGGAATAATAGCGGAACTTGATAAGTCATCTTCAGAATCTGATAAGAAGCTTGCAGAACTGATGAAGAGTATGCAGGATAACATAGGAGATACAACAAAGCTTGTAACATCACAGAAAACTGTTGTTGGAGCACTTAATGAGGTTTTTCAGTATGCCAGTGACGGTAAGAGAGTCATAGCGGATGCAATAACTGCACCGGCAGCCGGAACTGGCGTAAAGACAGAGATTAATGCATCGTTTGGCGTTATGGCGGGTAATATCAGTAAACTTGCCAAAATTAATTATGACAAGGGGCTTGCGGATGCAGATTCTGTAATTAATACATCAGGAGACAACTATAAGGCTGGCGTTGACAGCGCTAAAAAGGGGAATGCTTCTCCTTCACAGGTACTTGCAGGAGTTACGTTCACATCGCTGGGAGAAATTAATCAGACGGGAACTATGCCTGACAGAGGAATGCTTAACTGGAAACCGTCTGCCGGAGAGGTTATGAGAATCCCGGAAGGCTATTACAAAGGAGGACTTATAGATTCGTCAGCTGCATATGATGCCGGAGTTAAGGCAGGACTGACGGCTGAAAAAAAACAAAGTTTCCTTAAGTACACGATAGATAATATATGCAGTACTCCTTATCAGGAAGACAGTAATGATATAACGTATAATGTTGACGGATTCAGTAGAATATATTACAGATTCAGCTCCAGCTACGGAGAGAATGATAATGATGAATCGTTCGGTAAAGCAAGCCTCACAATTAATAATCAAAGTCAGTGCGTGTTTGACGAATATGATGAAGATGATAACCGCATATACGGAGGAAGAACTTATGAAGGAGTATTTGACTGCAGCGGAATGTCAACGATAACAACATCTGTATGGATACGATCCGGCAGTTCGAGATGGGGTTCAGCATCTTTTCAGATTACGGATGTAGAGTAGAACTTGTTGTCACTGCTAAAAAATAGTATAATAACAATATTACATAGATGAGCAGGAAGGCAGTGGATTAATGAGTATATTGAATCTTGAGAAGATAACGAAGGTTTATGGTGAAAGGACGTTGCTTGACAATGTCACTCTTGGTATAAATGAAGGCGATAAGATTGGCGTTGTGGGAGTTAATGGCTGCGGTAAGTCGACGCTCCTCAAGATAGTAGCAGGTCTGGAGGAGGCAGATTCAGGTAAGATTGTAAAGGGCAATGACGTAACAATCTCATATCTGCCTCAGACACCTGTGTTTTCTAAGGATGAAAGGATAATAGATTATGTTGTCGGTGGTGCGTTGGATATTGCGACAAGCTATAATTCCGGAGGATCGGAGCACGAGCTTGAAAATTACGATTCAATAGCCGGGGAAGCTAAGACTATTCTTACAAAGTTAGGAATAGATGATTATGAAGCTGATATCAGTAAGATGTCCGGCGGACAGAAAAAAAGAATAGCATTGGCAAGAGCACTTATAAGACCATCAGGTCTTCTTATACTGGATGAGCCGACGAACCACCTCGATAATGATATGGTAATATGGCTGGAGGATTATATACGCAGATTCCGTGGACAGCTCCTGATGGTTACGCATGACAGATATTTCCTTGATAATGTAACGAACAGGATAATAGAGGTTGACGGAGGCAGTCTGTATTCATATGCAGAGAATTATTCGGGCTTTCTTAAGCTTAAGAGTGAGCGCGAAGAGATGGCCAATGCAACAGAACAGAAAAGACAGAATATGCTACGTAAAGAGCTTGCCTGGATCCAGCGTGGATGTCAGGCACGTTCAACCAAGCAGCAGGCAAGAATTGACAGATATGAGGATATGAAAGAAGCTTCAAGGCAGGCACGGCAGTCGTTTGATAAGCAGTCACTTGAACTTGGTTCGGTATATACAAGGCTTGGCAGGAAGACGATAGAACTTAACAGCATATCCAAGTCGTTTGGTGCAAAGAAGATAATAGATAACTTCACATATATATTCCTGCGTGATGACAGGATAGGTTTCATAGGCAATAATGGCTGTGGTAAGTCGACGCTTATGAAGATTATTACCGGAATTATGGAGCCGGACAGCGGCTATGTTGAAATCGGACCAACTGTCAAAATCGGATTTTTCATGCAGGAGAATAAGTTTGAAGATGAGTCACTTACAGTGCTTGATTATGTTAAGGCAATTGGAGAATATGTAATCACTGCTGATGGAAGGATTACGGCATCACAGATGTGTGAGAAGTTTCTTTTCAACATGAAGATGCAATGGACACCGATAACCAAGCTGTCAGGCGGAGAGAAGAGAAGATTGTATCTCCTGTCCGTACTTATGGAGTCACCGAATGTGCTTATTCTGGATGAGCCTACTAATGACCTTGATATTGAGACACTTGAGATACTTGAAGACTACCTTGATAAGTTTGCAGGAATAGTAATAACAGTATCACATGACAGATATTTCCTTGACAGGGTTGTGGACCGTATATTCGCTTTTGAGGACGGTGGAGTAATTAAACAGTATGAAGGCGGATTCAGCGATTACTATGAAAAATCACACCAGTCAGCAGGTGCGGCTGTTGCCAGACAGGCAGCTGCACAGGACGGAAAGCCGGCATCGGTAAGGAACAGGGAGCATGAGAAAAAGCTTAAGTTCACATTTGCGGAGCAGAAAGAATTCGAGACTATAGATGATGATATAGCTAATCTTGAACAGAAGATAGCGGATATAGATATGCAGATAGAAAAATCAGCTACACAATATTCAAAGCTTAGCGAGCTTATGTCACAAAAAACGGAATATGAACAAAAGCTCTCAGACATGATGGACAGATGGGTTTATCTCAATGATCTCAATGAAAGGATTAATAATGAAGAACAACGCAAATAACAAAAAGAAAAGAGGCCTATTCAGGATTGTGTTCGGAAGAACAACAATTGTCGTACTTCTGATTCTTATGCAGGTGGCAATGCTGTTTTGTGCATATGCATTTCTTGCAAATAAGATAATATACTATCAGGGAGTTATAACTGCAATATCGTTCGTCACCCTGGTATGTATAATCAATAATGACGAGAATGCCGGATTTAAAATTGCATGGATAATTCCTGTATTGGCATTTCCGGTATTTGGCGCGTTATTCTATCTTTACTGCCGCAATCAATATTCCATTAAGATGATAAAAGGAAAGCTTAATTTGATTGATGCTGACATAAAGCAATATCAGAGAAAAAGCATAGGTGCTGATTCTGTTGAGGTTAATAATGATCTTGGGGAAGTAGGTATTGCTAACTATCTGTATAATTCCGGAAACTATTCAGCATATACGGAGAGCGGGATAGAATACTATCCGCTTGGAGATGACATGTATGTGAGCCTTGTAAGAGAATTAGAGAAGGCAGAGAAGTTTATATTTTTGGAATATTTCATAATTGCCAAAGGATATATGTGGGATTCGATACTTGATATTCTCAAGCGAAAAGTCAGTGAAGGCGTTGAAGTCCGCCTTATGTATGATGGAATGTGCAGTTTTGTTCTCCTGCCATATTCATATCCGAAGCAGCTTGAAGAGTACGGAATTAAGTGCAGGATGTTTGCACCTATAGTTCCGGTACTCTCGACGTATCACAATAACAGGGATCACCGTAAGATAGTTGTGATAGATGGCAGGACGGCATTTACCGGTGGGGTTAATCTGGCGGATGAATACATTAATCACATAGAGAGGTTCGGACATTGGAAAGACACGGGCGTTATGATTAAAGGCGACGCTGTAAAGAGTATGACGCTTATGTTTCTGCAATTGTGGAATGTCAGTGAGCAGCACATGGAAAGACATTACTCAAAGTATCTTATTGACAATCCTGAGATAAAGGGCAATCAGGGCATTGTAATTCCATTTGGTGACGGACCATATAATAGAGAAGACATTGGAAAGAATGTATATATCGACATACTTAACCGGGCACACAGATATGTTCATATAATGACACCATATCTTATACTTGATGATGAGATGGTGGCAGCTCTTAGATATTCTGCAGAGAGAGATGTGGAGACAATAATTATCATGCCGCATATCCCGGATAAGAAGTATGCTTATCTGCTTGCAAGAACATATTATAAAGAACTTATAGAATATGGCGTTAAGATATACGAATATACGCCGGGGTTTGTGCATGCCAAGCAGTTTGTGAGTGACGATATACGAGGAGTTGTCGGCTCATTTAATCTTGACTACAGAAGTATGTATCTGCATTATGAATGTGCAGTATATATGTACAATACACCGGTTATCAGTGATATAGAAAAAGATTTTCAGGACACGCTTGCTAAGTGCCAGCAGATAACTGTAAAGACATGCAACGAGTACTCTAAGATTGGAATGCTTATCGGAAGAGTCTTAAGAATCTTTGCACCACTTATGTGATAATTATATGTAGCAATATATGCAATAATTGGTACTTGCAATAATTTAAGAAGATATGGTATTATTTAGCTCTGATTAGGCTGAACTAATTTGAATTTAGTGCAACTAATCAGGGCTTTTTATGTGCTTGTGTGTGCATACATATTATTTCAGGCAGGCGGCCTGAAGAATGGAGTTTTTGATGACTATTATTAAGATTACATGGATAGCACTGGGATTTGTATGTTTTGGGCTTGGTACACTTGGAGTAGTGCTTCCGGTACTGCCGACAGTTCCATTTTATATGGCAACGGCATATTGTTTTGCAAAAAGCTCAGACAGATTACATGATTGGTTTACAGGAACACGGTTATACAGGAAGTATCTGGATTCATATGTGAAAAACAGGGCAATGACTGTGAAAACGAAGGTGAGCCTTCTTACAACGTCTTCAATAGTAATGGGAATAGGATTTATTATGATGGAAAGCGTTCCGGCTGCGAGAGTTATTCTGTTTGTCGTGTGGGTATGTCATATATTATATTTTGTTTTCAGAGTGAAGACTATAAGAGAAAGCGGGGAATCAACATTTGTCGGGGACTGATATGAATTATAAGACTGAGAAAAAGAGACTCAGGGAGCAGAAGGTAGTTGGGCAGATGATTGCGCTGTATTGCAGGAAGAACCATAACACTGATTACGGAATGAAGAATGGCGCAAGCCATGACATGAGTCATAATACGGACGGCATAGGTGGAAAATTGTGTGATGAATGCAGTGCTTTGTATGAATATGCGGCACAGAGAAGCAGAATGTGTCCTTTTATGGAGAAAAAGACATTTTGCTCTAACTGTACAGTACACTGCTATAAGCCGGAGATGAGAGAACGGATTAAGAAGGTTATGAAATTCTCCGGACCGAGAATGCTGCTTTATCATCCGTTCATGGCGGTGTGGCATGTTGTAAGTTCACGGCTTGAGAAAAAGAAAGATAAGAAGGGAAAGACCTGATTATGATAAAGACAAAGCTGATAAAGCTGCTTGCAGACTCTAAAAAATACATAGCGTATAACATATTCTGGCAATGGGCAGCGCTCATAAGCCAGATAATAATAGTGTACATAATTGCAAATATTATAGCAAAGCTGCCCGCTCCTTTAAACTATATGGACGTGGTTAAGCTTTTGGCAGCACTGGCAGTAAGATTCGTAAGTGACAGGCTCGCGTCTATGGCTTCATACAGAGCGAGCATCGATGTGAAAAGAGTGCTCAGGGAGAAGATATTTGACAAACTTTTAAGGCTTGGAAGCTCGTATAATGAGCAGATTGCAACATCGCAGGTCGTACAGCTTGCAACGGAAGGTGTTGAACAGCTTGAAACATACTTTGGAAAGTATATTCCACAGCTTTTTTATAGTCTGCTTGCACCGGTTACGCTTTTTGCGGTGCTTGCATTTGTAAGTGTTAAGGCGGCGGCAGTGCTTCTTATATGCGTTCCGCTGATACCTGTATCCATAGTGGCGGTACAGAAATTTGCAAAAAAACTGCTCAATAAGTATTGGGGAATATATACGGAACTTGGAGACAGTTTTCTTGAAAATCTTCAGGGGCTTACAACACTTAAGATATATAAGGCGGATGAGATGAAAGCCGGGCAGATGGATGAAGAAGCACAGCGCTTTAGAAATGTAACAATGAAGGTACTAACGATGCAGCTTAATTCCACAAGCGTAATGGATATTATGGCTTACGGAGGAGCGGCAACAGGAATGGTTGTTGCAGTGAGTGAATATTATACCGGTAATATAGATGCGGCCGGAACTGTAATGATAGTTTTTCTTGCAGCGGAATTCTTTCTTCCGTTGAGACTGCTTGGTTCATTCTTCCATATAGCAATGAATGGAATGGCTGCAAGTGACAGGATATTTGAACTGCTCGATATGCATGAGGATGATAATTCGGAGACGGCAGTGATTAACGTGGCGGATGAAGGAATAGAAATAGATATAAGTAATCTGTCATTTTCATATGATGGTGAGAGAAATGTGCTGGAGAATATATCATTTGAACTGAAAAACGGCAGTTTTGTATCACTTGTTGGTGAATCGGGATGTGGAAAGAGCACGATTGCCGGAATTCTTATGAAGAGAGTTACAGGCTGGAAGGGCAGCGTTACTGTTAACGGCCAGGATATACGAAACATCAGTGATATAGATATAATGAAGAATATTACTCTGGTAAGCCATGACAGTTATCTGTTTAAGGGAACTGTAAGGGATAACCTAATGATGGGCAGTCCTATGGCATCTGATGATATGATGACAGCTGCGTTAAGAAGAGTTAATCTGGCAGATTTTGTAGAGTCAGAGGGAGGATTGGATATGCAGCTTAATGAGCGTGCAAGTAATCTCTCGGGAGGACAGAAACAGAGACTTGCGATGGCAAGGGCACTTCTTAAGGATTCAGGAGTATATATATTTGATGAGGCGACATCTAACATAGATATAGAAAGTGAAGAGATGATAATGTCAGTCATAAGAGAATTGGCAAAGACAAAGTCAGTATTGCTGATTAGCCACAGGCTTGCCAATGTCGTTAATTCGGATGATATATATATGCTTAAGGACGGCGTCATAGTTGAGAGTGGAACACATGATGAACTGACTGCCAATAAAAAAGCTTATGCCGATATGTATGAAAATCAGATGAAGCTTGAAAAATATAAAGAGGAGGCAGTATTATGAATAAATCAAATGTAAGACAGAAAAGTGCAATATCAATAATGGCCAGTCTTATAGTGCTTGTTAAGCCTCTGCTTCACATAATGCTCATGGCGGTCATACTTGGCGTGGCAGGATATCTTTGTGCAATATTCATAACGGTTCTGGCGGCAGGAGTGCTTGCCTATGGAGCGTCAGTACATATTTTTATATTAATGATAGTTATTGCGGTTATGCGTGGTGTGCTTCATTATGCAGAACAGTACTGTAATCATTTTATTGCATTCAAGCTTCTTGCAATAATACGACATAAGGTATTTGCAGTATTGAGAAAACTGTGTCCCGCCAAACTTGAGGGGAGAGACCGTGGCAACCTTATATCAATAATAACAACAGATATAGAGCTGCTTGAGGTATTCTATGCACATACTATATCTCCGATAGCAATAGCAGTTATCACATCAATAATTATGACAGCTTATATTGCCAATATATATATGCCGGCAGGGATTCTTGCAATGTGTGCCTATATTATTGTTGGCGCAGTCCTTCCACTTCTGTTTGGCAGGGCAGGAGCTGACACAGGTATGCAGTTTCGCAATGATTTTGGTGAACTGAACAGCTATGTTCTGGATTCACTCCGTGGACTTGATGAAACAATACAGTATGGCTGTGAGAAAAAGCGCAGGGAAGAGATGGATAACAGGGCATTACGCCTTGCCGGTATGCAGAAAAAACTCAGTAATATTGAGGGGAGGCAGAGGTCTGTGACTAATGCAGCGGTGCTGCTTGCATCATTTGCAATGCTGTTTCTTATGTCTGATGCCGCCGCATCACATGCTGTTGGCAGAGAGGAGGTACTGGTGTGTACAGCTGCAATGATGAGTTCATTCGGACCGGTAGTTGCACTTGCCAATCTGTCTAATAATCTTCATCATACGCTTGCGAGCGGGGAGAGAGTCTTGTCGCTGCTTGAGGAGAGTCCGGAGACGGAAGAGATTACTGACGGATGTGATATTGCCGGATTCGGAGGTGTGTCGTGCAATGATGTGACATTTGCTTATGATGACAGGGATATACTCAGGAACTTTTCTGTAAGTTTTCAGCCCGGACGGATGATTGGGATACACGGAGCAAGCGGATGCGGAAAATCCACGCTGTTAAGGCTTATTATGAGATTCTGGGATGTGAAGTCGGGAAGCATAGATATATCAGGAAATGATGTCCGTAACATTAACACAAACAGCCTGAGGGATAATCAGTCATTCGTTACTCAGGATACATATATATTTAACGATACGATAGCTGCCAATATAGCTGTAGCTAAGCCTGATGCATCCAGAGAGGAGATTACGGAAGCAGCTAAGAAAGCATCTGTGCATGATTTTATAATGTCACTGCCTGATAATTATGATTCAAAGACCGGAGAACTCGGTGGAGCACTGTCCGGAGGTGAGAGACAACGTTTAGGGATTGCCAGGGCATTTCTTCATGATGCGCCGCTTATGCTTCTTGATGAGCCTACAAGCAATCTGGATTCACTTAATGAAGGAATAATATTAAAATCTCTCAGGGAGAGCAGTGACGGGAAGACTATTATTATGGTCTCGCACAGGGAATCAACTTTGAATATTGCTGATGAAATAGTGGAGATGTAAGAAAAAAATAAAAACAAGGCACTGCTTTGCCGGTGCCTGTTTTGGTGGCAACAAAAAAGGAATGTACTTAACATTCCTTCTTGATGAATGCGGAAGATGGGACTTGAACCCACACGACTGCAATAGCCACAAGATCCTTAGTCTTGCTCGTCTGCCAGTTCCGACACTTCCGCATGCGTATTAAATTGTTCATCTGAATAATAATTGATGCGGAAGATGGGACTTGAACCCACACGACTGCAATAGCCACAAGATCCTTAGTCTTGCTCGTCTGCCAATTCCGACACTTCCGCATATTAAATTAGATGATGCTATAGTGGATATCCGCAATTGATATGCGGAAGATGGGACTTGAACCCACACGAGCTTAACGCCCACAAGAACCTGAATCTTGCTCGTCTGCCAATTCCGACACTTCCGCGTAGCTCACAGTTGATATCCCAACCACAACGCTTGCTTATAATAACATTTGAGTATTTGAAAGTCAACACTTTTTTATAAAAAATTTGAAAAAAGTTTTTTATGGCAAACTTTATGAGAAACTTTAATAAAAATGTTTTGAATTTTTATATGTACTATGGTACAATAGCAAAAGATGTTTAATGCGGATATAATGCATTTGACTATGTAATCTATTTTAGTTCCAGGAGGTTTATTATGAAGCATATTAAGACAATTAATGACAGAGTTCTTAAGGATACTATGAAGAAGGGCGGCTGCGGTGAGTGCCAGACATCATGCCAGTCAGCATGTAAGACATCATGTACAGTAGGTAACCAGAGCTGCGAGAATAAGAACAACTAATACTCATAGTATTGGACTGCTGACGAGAGAGTGTTTGGGATATAAGCACTCTCTCGTTGTGTGTTTATGATTGTATGATTTTTAAAGAAAAGATAGTAGATATAGATAGATTTGGAGTAATTAAGTAATGATTCATCAGTATAAGAACAACGGATACAACATAATACTTGATGTCAACAGCGGAGCAGTTCATGTTGTTGATGATATAGTTTATGATGTTATAGAGGAATACAATAAGAATGAAGATGCCGACGGCAGATTTACAGGCACTGATAAGGACAGTCTGGCTGAGAAGTTTGCATCAAAGTACAGCAGGGATGATGTATATGAAGTATGTGATGAGATTGAAGAGCTTACAGAGCAGGGGCGTCTTTTTACAAGAGATATATATGAACCTTACATAGACAGCTTTAAGGACAGACCAACGGTTGTTAAGGCACTCTGCCTGCATATAGCACATGACTGTAACCTTGCATGTAAGTACTGCTTTGCAGAAGAAGGAGAATATCACGGACGCAGAGCCATGATGTCATATGAGGTTGGCAGGAAGGCTCTTGATTTCCTTGTTGCCAATTCAGGAAGCAGGCGCAACCTTGAGGTTGATTTCTTCGGCGGTGAGCCGACGATGAACTTTGACGTTGTTAAACAGCTTGTTGAATATGGAAGAAGCATTGAGAAGGAGCATAATAAAAACTTCAGATTTACGCTTACGACTAACGGAGTACTTCTTAATGATGAGATAATGGAATTTGCCAACAAAGAGATGGCAAATGTAGTTTTAAGCATTGACGGACGTAAGGAGATTAATGACCTTATGCGTCCTACACGCAATAACCATGGCAGCAGCTATGATATAATTATGCCGAAGTTCAAGAAGTTTGCCGAGAGCCGTAATCAGACTAATTATTATGTACGCGGTACATTTACACATAATAATATCGACTTTTCAAAGGATGTTCTTCATCTCGCAGATGAGGGATTTGAGCAGATTTCGGTTGAACCGGTAGTTGCAAAACCGGAAGATGACTATGCAATAAGAGAGGAAGATCTTCCTAAGATATTTGAAGAATATGATGCACTTGCAGCAGAACTGGTTAAGAGAAAGAAGGCGGGTAATGGATTCAATTTCTTCCACTTCATGATTGACCTTGATGGCGGTCCATGTGTAGCCAAGAGACTTTCAGGATGTGGCTCAGGCTGTGAGTATCTTGCAGTTACTCCTTGGGGTGATTTTTACCCATGTCACCAGTTTGTGGGTAATGAAGAATTTATAATGGGTAATGTGGACGAAGGTATTACACGCACAGACATCAGAGATGAGTTCAAGGCGTGCAATGTATATTCAAAAGACAAATGCAAAAAATGTTTTGCAAAGTTTTTCTGCTCGGGCGGCTGCGCTGCCAACTCTTATAATTTCCATGGCAATATCAATGATGCATATGATATTGGATGTGAGATGCAGAGAAAGCGCGTTGAGTGTGCGATTATGATAAAAGCGGCACTTGCAGACAAATAATTTATTATGGGCATGGAGGATTGATATGAGGTACAATTTAAAAAAGAAGATTATCTATTCGATAATCATTCTTGCACTGCTCTTTGGAATGAGTTATGTTGCTATATTCGGAATGAAGGACGGATACGGCAGCATAGGACAGATTAAGCAGGGACTTGATCTTGCGGGCGGTGTCAGCATAACTTATGAGATACAGGAAGATAATCCAAGTGATCAGGATGTATCAGATACAATATACAAGCTGCAACAGCGTGTTACTAATTACAGTACTGAAGCAGAAGTATACAAAGAGGGTGGCAACAGAATTACTGTTGAGATTCCTGACGTAACGGATGCCAATGCAATTCTTGAAGAGCTTGGACAGCCGGGAACACTTATGTTCCTTGACAGCGACGGATATACTAAGTTCAGCAACGGAGAAGAATGCACACCTCTTCTTACAGGTTCAGACGTTAAGAATGCAGTAGCAGGAGCAGACACAAGCCAGTCATCAACAAGCAAGTATGTAGTATCACTTGAGTTTAATGATGAAGGTAAGCAGAAGTTCGCAGATGCAACATCAGCTAACGTAGGCAAGATTATTTATATAGTATATGATGGTAAGGTCGTAAGCGCACCAAGAGTTAATGAGGCAATTACAGGCGGAAGTGCACAGATAGACGGTATGTCATCTTATGATGAGGCTAACACTCTTGCTTCATATGTAAGAATAGGTGCAATGCCTCTTGAACTTAAAGAGATGCGTTCGCAGGTAGTAGGTGCAAAGCTTGGAGAGACAGCAATCCAGACGAGCCTTCTTGCGGGAGCAATAGGACTCGCAATACTCTGCCTGTTTATGATAATTGCCTACAGAGTACCGGGAGTTGCAGCCTGTCTTGCACTCGTAATATATGTAGCACTTGATATATTTATACTCAGCGTATATGAGATAACACTTACACTTTCAGGTATAGCAGGTATTGTATTGTCAATCGGTATGGCTGTCGATGCCAACGTCGTAATCTTCTCACGTATAAGAGAGGAAATCGGTGCAGGCAAGAGCGTTGATGCGGCAATCGAACAGGGCTTCAAGAAAGCTATGTCAGCCGTAGTTGACGGTAATGTTACAACAATTATCGCAGCACTTGTTCTGTATCTTAGAGGTTCGGGCTCAGTTAAGGGATTTGCGGTAACTCTTGGAATCGGTGTTGTGCTTTCGATGTTTACGGCACTTGTTATTTCTAAGACGATAGTACGTCTGCTTTACAACTTTGGCTGCAAGTCAGAGAAGCTGTATGGTTCTGTAAGACACAAGAAGATATTCGACTTTGTCAGCATGAGAAAGGCTACATTCGCTATTCCGGGCGTAATACTTGCTATCTGTATTATCGTGATGATAGTATTCACAGCCAATGGTAAGGGCGCACTTAATTACAGCCTTGATTTTGCAGGTGGTACTTCTACAACAGTTACATTTGCAGAAGAAATGTCACTTGCTGACATTGATGCCAATGTAATCCCTGTAATCAGGGAAGCTACAGGAGTTGCCAATGTGCAGCAGCAGAAAGTAACAGACAGCACACAGGTAGTATTTAAGACAGATGAGCTTTCATTAGCACAGAGAGAGGCTCTTAATACAGCACTTGAGAATAAGTTTGGTGTGGCTGATTCAGATATTGACAGCCAGAGCATCAGTTCAACAGTCAGCTCAGAGATGAAGCAGGATGCAGTTATAGCTACTGTGCTTGCAATTATCTGTATTCTTATATATGTATGGTTCAGATTTAAGGATATCAGCTTTGCCGGAAGTACGGTACTTGCACTTGTGCATGATGTTGCAATCGTATTTACATTCTATGTATTCTCAAGACTTTCAGTCGGCGGAACATTTATCGCATGTATGCTTACTATAGTCGGATATTCAGTTAACTCAACAATCGTTATATTCGACCGAGTACGTGATACGATTAATTCGGCAGCAGATAAGAGTAAGCTGGATTATAAGCAGGTTGTTAATGAGAGTATCACTAATACACTTACAAGATCAATTAATACATCACTTACAACATTTATAATGCTTGCTGTATTGTATATATTCGGCGTTGCCACAATCAGGGAGTTTGCACTTCCTCTTATGGTTGGTATTATTGCAGGTGCATTCTCATCAGTATTCCTTACCGGTAATATGTGGCTTATTTTCAGAGCTGCCAAGGAAAAGCATCAGGCTAAGTCTGCTGCAAGAGAAGCGGAAAAAGAGAAGAGAGCAGAGGCGGAAGCTGCAAAGAATCTCAGCAATTCAAAGAAAAAGAAGAAAGATAAGAAGAATAACGAAGATTAATCTTACATCTGAAAGGATATATGCCTGCGGCTTATATAGTGTCGCAGGCATTATTTTTATAATATGAGTATATGGAAAGTATATGCCAAAAAGGCGGATTTTAAAGCTATAGGAGCCAGATTCGGAATTAATCAGGTGATTGCCCGTATAATAAGAAATCGCGATGTGACGGAGGATTCGCAGTATGAGGAATATCTGTACGGGGGACTTGAAAGCATGCATGATCCGGTGCTTATGAAAGGGATAAGCGAAGCGGTGGCTGTTATAAAAAATGCAATAGCAGACGGAAAACGCATAAGAATAATAGGTGATTATGATATAGACGGGGTATGTTCGATATGTATACTCCACAAAGGGCTTATAATGGCTGGAGCAGACGCAGATTATGTTGTGCCGGACAGAATAACCGATGGATATGGAATAAATGAGAATCTGATACGCAATGCGATTGCAGACGGCATAGACATGATTATAACATGTGACAACGGAATTGCAGCATATGATGCGATTGCATATGCAAAGGAAAATGGTATAACCATTATAGTAACAGACCATCATGATGTGCCATTCAGGGAGAACGCAGACGGAACAAGAGAATATATCATCCCGCCTGCAGATGTTGTGGTTGATCCCAAACAGTCAGACTGCGGATATCCGTTTAAAGAATTGTGCGGTGCGCTTGTAGCATGGAAGATGATACAACATCTGCTTGGGCAGAAGCCCAAGGACAGTGAATTTCTGATGTATCTGCTTGAACTTGGAGCGATTGCCACGGTCGGGGATATAGTAAGTCTTCAGGGAGAGAACAGGACAATAGTCAAGCAGGGACTGCGGCATATTCATGCGGGAACGAGAAATGTCGGACTTAAGACACTAATGGATGTGTGTGGAGTTGCAGAGGCTGATTTTAATGCATATCATATAGGATTTGTTGTCGGACCGTGTCTTAATGCGAGCGGAAGGCTTGACAGCGCGGTTAAGGCGATAAGGCTTCTTGAGACGGATGATGAAAAGCAGGCGCAGGCGCTTGCTGCTGAATTAAAGCTGCTTAATGACGAACGCAAGGATATGACGGAAAGGGGAGTCGAGAATGCATGCAATACGGTTGAGCGTGAGTATGGAAACAATATACCACAGATTATAGTTGTGCATCTCGATAACTGCCATGAGAGCGTTGCCGGTATTATAGCGGGAAGAGTAAGAGAGAAATATTACAGACCGTGTATAATATTCACGGATTCAATAGGCGAGCACGGAATATACAAAGGTTCAGGAAGGTCAATTGAGCCTTATGATATGTTTGCAGGAGTTAACAGATTCAGGGATATGCTGGAGAAGTTCGGTGGACATCATATGGCAGCGGGAATGAGCATAAGAAGCGAAAGATTTGAAGAGTTCAGGGAATGTCTTGTGAATTCAATGGACATGAGCGATGAAGAACTTACACCGGTAACATGGATAGATGTGCCGATGCCGCTGGACTATGTGACAGAAGAGGTGACAGAACAGCTGCAGCTGCTTGAGCCGTTTGGTAAAGATAATCCCAAACCTGTTTTTGCAGATAAGAATCTTACAGTTGTAAGAAAGAATATAATAGGAAAAAACCGCAATGTACTCAAAATGATACTTCAGACTGTCAACGGACGCAGACTTGAGGCTGTGAAGTTCCACGTCACGCAGGAAGAGGCAGATAATATGAAGACAGGGGATATTATTTCAATTGTTTATTATCCTGATATAAATACATTCAATGGCAACAGCACGCTCCAGATGATTATCTCTGAAATAAAACATTAAAAATATCCCCCGGATGACAGGCGTGGTACGGTCTGAAATCCGGGGCGTATTTTGTATTATGAACGTTTTATCTTTATAAGACATTTATTCTGGTCAGCGTGCTCGAATATGTAATCAATAAAAGTTTTTTTGAATTCTTCCGGAATGTCAGCCTTGCGTATCATGACAATCATCCGGCCTTTGTTAAACATCATGTAGTATCCGAGCTTATCATATATTGTGGTAAATTCATCCCAGTTGTAGGTGTAGGATATGTTAAAATCCTTTATCTCTGCGAGAATTCCTGTTGGCATAAGTGTAATCTCACATGGGGCACTCTCTGATGCATCACGGTGTTTCAGATGGTAGCTGATGCTGCTTTTGCACTGTGAAAATATGAAAAACGGATATGCACAGAATATTACATAAACAATCATTAAAAATGATGAACGGAATCCACAGGCAAAGAGCACAATCGATGCTGCGGCCGGAATGCACGAAAGGATGAGTTCAGTCTTATTGCGCCAGAAACGGTTCCAGTATACAATCCGGGAGTATTCTTTGCCATCAGCCTTTAGCCTGGTATTAAATTTTATAATATCCATTATATAAATCCTCATTTCTGCTAAAAAATAATCTTTGATTAATATAACACACGCTGCAGCTTTACTCAATAAAATAATAATAAAATCGTAATATAGCTGTTCCAAAAAGGGAGAATATAGAGTATAATAAAAAAATAATTAATCAGATAAATATGCGGCGGTAATGCCAGTGTGCGGGGGAGATTTTGTTGTGGAAAAAGACAGCGTACGCGATATTGCAATGACTAACATTGTCAGCAGGCTTGACAAGGAAGGAACATTCACGGAAGTAGTATATGAGATTCTGCAGGAGACTCAGAAGTATCTTGAGGCTACATGTGCAGCACTTATGCAGATTAATTCATCACAGACTAAGATAGGTACTGTAATAGCATGTAATTCTGCAGGTAATTCCAATTATGTGCCTCCTGAAGTCAGGCTCGAAGGAATGCAGGGAGTATTGTTTACGGAAGAGACAACAGTGTATCAGAAGTCAGAAGCTGACAGAGTTCAGTCAGAACTTCTTGAGCAGCTTGATGTAAGCTGTATAGTTACTGTTCCTATTGTAATCAATGACATGATTGCGATGTATTTCGTGATATTTGAGCAGAATGAAGAACATGCATATGATGACAGGAAACTCCAGTTTATACAGGATACGGCCAGGATTATTCAGAGCATTGCACAGAAGAAGATAATTAACAACTCATTGCTTTCTTCGTATGAATTGTTAAGAGAGATATTGAGTAATATAGGAAGCGGGATTATTGTCTGCAGTCAGGAGAATGGCAATGTGCTTTTTGAGAACGATATTGCACAGAATGCAGATGAAGTCCGCAGAACAATGAAGGAATGTATTCAGGATTTCTTCGATAAGGGATGTCCTATGGAGGATATCAGACCCGTTGAGAATTACGATGCACAGTCAGGCCTCTGGTTCGAGGTAAGATTTGCTCCGCTTAACTGGCTTGACGGCAGTCCGGTAATTATATGTACTGCAGTTGACATTACACAGAAAAAGAAGAATCAGCAGAAGATAGAATATCAGGCTCATAATGATTTTCTTACAGGTCTTTATAACAGAATGAAGTGTGAAAGTGACCTGCGCAAGGTTATCAAGAATGCGGTAAAGGATGGCACTACAGGTGCTGTAATGTTCATTGATCTTGATAATTTCAAGCATATCAATGACGGATTGGGACATCAGTATGGAGATGTTCTTCTTCAGCAGGTTGCAGCAGGAATCCAGGGGATAGCAGGGCTTCGTGGACACTGCTACAGAATGGGCGGCGATGAGTTTGTAATAATAATAGAACCGCAATTATATGACCAGCTTGACAGGTTGGTAAGAATAATTTCTGATATGTTCAACAGATCGTGGTATCTTATGGGAACGGAATATTACTGTACAATGAGTATGGGTATTGCACGTTTTCCTGAACATGGGAGCGATGTTAATGAGCTTATCAAAAAAGCAGATATTGCAATGTATGAGGCCAAGAAAGGCGGAAAGAACCGATATGCTTATTACAGTGCCGGCAATGATAGTGGCTCGATAAAGCAGCTTGATATTGAAAATAATATGCGTCAGGCAGTAGCTTCGGAATGTGACGAATTCATTGTATTCTACCAGCCTGTAGTGGATGCTGTTACGAGAGAATGCGTATCATGTGAAGCTCTTATAAGATGGAACAGTAAGGCACTCGGATTTATGGCACCGGGAGAGTTTATACCCCTTGCGGAATATCTTGGACTTATTACATCAATAGGTGACTTTATACTTGAGGAAGCGTGCAGGCAGTGTAAGGACTGGAACGAGCATGGTTTCCCTGATTTCAGGATTAATATTAACCTTTCGGTTGTACAGCTTATGCAAAAAGACGTTGTTGACAATGTTAAGAAGATTCTTGACAGAACCGGCGTTAATCCGCATAACATTGTCCTTGAGATAACGGAATCATTTGCAATTAATGATATGGAGAGAGTCATGAATATCGTTAAGGGATTGCGAAGGCTTGGTCCTAAGATTGCACTTGATGATTTTGGAACAGGATATTCATCGCTCAATTACATAAAGCAGCTCCCACTTGATATAATAAAGGTGGACAAGACATTTATAGATGATATAGTTGATGATGATTACGCAAAGGCATTTGTGAAGCTTATAGTAGAACTTTCCAAGACAATAGGCACTAAGATATGTGTAGAAGGCGTTGAATCAAGAGAACAGTATGAGGTACTGTCACAGATTGGTGTTGACTACATTCAGGGATATTATTTTGGAAAACCTGTACCTGTAGGAGAATTTGCTCACAGAAATCTCCGGAGGGATGCGCAATGAATGCAGATAATTCATATGAAGGAATAAAGAAGCGCAATCTGTCAAAGGAACTTGACAGACTGATAGGCTGTATATCGGCTGAAGATATAGTGCCAAAGCTTCTGCTGCACAGTTGCTGTGCGCCATGCAGCAGCTATGTAATAGAATATCTTTCACAGTATTTTGCAATTACGGTTTTTTATTATAATCCCAATATATCCGAGCGGGAAGAATACACGAAACGTGTTGAGGAGCAGAAGCGTTTTATCAGTGAGTTTCCGGCGAAGAACAAAGTGAACTTTATTGAAGGTGATTATGAGCCTGATGTATATTATGCAGCTGTAAAGGGATTTGAAAAGTGCCCTGAGGGAGGCGACAGATGTTTTATCTGTTATAGGATGAGGCTTGAGGCAGCTGCGGAACTTGCTGCCAGGATGGGTACATTTGATTATTTTACGACAACTCTCAGCATAAGTCCGCTTAAGAACAGCGCAATGCTTAATTCTATTGGATATGAGCTCGGGAAGAAGTACGGAGTTCCATATCTGCTATCGGATTTTAAGAAAAAAGAGGGATATAAGAGGTCAGTAGAGTTATCATCTGAATACAATCTGTATAGACAGAATTACTGCGGATGTATATTCTCAAAAACAAACAAATAATATCAAAACAACAGCAAACAGGAGGTATGATTATGGCAAAGAAGGGTTCATTATTAAAGACAGTAATAGGTATTGGTTCACTTGCAGTGGCAGGTAAGGTAGCATATGACAAGTACAGGAACACAAAGGAAAAGTATGTAAAAGAAGAAAAAGAGAGTGCTGACGATGTAGTTAAAAAGTATAATGCAATTGCAGAGTCTAAGGTCATCGAGATACAGGATGAGGAGTTCGAGGGATGCGAGATTAAGGCTTCTGCATCAAAGGTTGTTCTTGACTTAAGTCTTGCCGTGATTGAAAAAGATGTCTATATTAATTTTAAGAGCCAGGCAAGCAGCGTTGTTATTGTAGTACCGGAGGGAGTTAATGTTACATGTGACATTGAGAAGGTAGCAAGCCGTGTACGCAATGAAGTCATAAATGTTGATGAAGAAGGAATTCACACTGTATATGTTATAGGTAATGCGAGTGTAAGTAATGTTGATATCATTCCTGTTGATTTCTATGGTGAAGACGAAGACTTTGAAGACGAGGATGTGGAAGCTGAGGCAGACGAGAGCAATACAGATGATGCCGCAGATGCAGGAGAATCAGGGGAAAATACTGTAGAAGCAAAGCCTGAGGTTAAGGCAGACGTAGATGAAAAGGCAGAAAAGTCAGACGGTGATAGAGATGACACTGATGAGACTGACGAGATTCCGCTTCAGGAAGTATAATTGAATAATGAGGCAGAGGCTTTGCTGATATGTGGTTATGTATCATGTATCAGTTCAAGGCCTCTTTTTTTAATTAGGAGTCGGGAACTTGCTGAGCCAGTGAAGTACGCACAATCATTACTACCCGTCAAACGGGTAGTAATGATTACAGTCTGATAAGATACATGGTTATATATAGCTTAACTGTTGTGTGCTAAAGCCTCGGCTAACTGAGCTCTGAGTTGGGCTATTACAGCATCCTTTTCATTAAGCTGGGAATTGGCCTCATCAAGCTGGGAATGAGCATCGTTAAGCTGGGAATTGGCCTCATCGAGCTGGGAATGAGCATCGTTAAGCTGGGAATTGGCCTCATCGAGCTGAGCATTGAACAGATTCAGCCGTTCTTTAACTTCACTAAGTGCTGCCCGTGTGCCATCAAGTTCAGCTCTGGAAGCTTCAAGCTCAGCCTTGGCATCTTCAGCTTCTTTTGTCATTGTATCAATCATAAGCTTGGTTGTATTCCTGTCAAGTATACGAAGTTCTTCGGAAAACATATTCATCACCTTCCCTACATCAGTACACATTCTGTAAATAATATCGTAGAGTGGCTTGAAATCAGGATACTTTGTGATGATTTCAATAATGCGTTCAGGTGAATCATCACTCAGAAATGTAAGCCATGCCTCTTCGATAGTTTCTATAGGTTTATTGTGCATGTGCTTATGAAAATTGTCAAGTGATATGAGAATAAAATCCTGTAACATATCAAGACTGATTCCTGTGTTGAAAGATGTCCTGCCGTAGTGTATATAACATTCCGGTCTGCCGGATAATTCATGTGGGCTGCGTTCATATAGGACGATAAGGTATACGGTTTTTACATCACGGTATGTAAAATCACGCTTTTTCTCGCTACGGATACGTTTATACTGACGCAGAAGCATATCAGCAGAATAGCAGGAACAGCGTTGCGCCGGAAACATATAACCTATACGCTGGACTTCTATGTTGGCAACAGAACCATCTTCAAGCTGTACGATAATGTCTGTTACAAGAAGAGAAGCCTCATCTGTAATTCGTGTGGTATCATTGGGAAGTACGTGAAGAATGTGGACCTTGCGCCCAAGAATTGTTGTTAGAAAACCCTCAAGAGGTTCGGGATTGCTTTCAGCATTCATAACTTCTTTAAAGAATGAATCATACATAATCTTAACGCCGCATGCTCCGGAACAAAAGCTTATAAATTCATTCTGCTCCTGCTCGTTCCATGAATAGAATATACTGCTGAGACCGGCGTTATTCTTAATCTCATCCATAATCTCATCACGAGACCTGATATATGGAAAGTATTCTTTTAATTCAGACTTATTCAATAAAAATCCTCCTTTGTAAATAATTAAAACAAATAATATCCGGATATTACTGAAAGTGAAATAATATTATCATGCAACGGCAGTAAAATACAATGGCAATAGTATATAAAAAAATAATTTATGTTTGGAATGGTTTAACAAAGTTTTATCAAAATTAAAAATAGTATCTGTAGATATAGAATATATGTATCTGCATGATACAGTTATATATATTCATCCCTGAATGCTTCGTAGTTTTCAGCAAAGCGTCTGCACATAAGCGATTTATTAAGCTCATAATGGAGTACATATTGTGCATACCACCAGTTGATTTCCGATTGGGCAGGGATTCTTCCAAGTATATCTGCAAAAAGAGTATATTTTATCCAGCGTTTGACGGCTTCCTCTGATTCCTGAAGCCTTTTGGTGAATTCATACCAGTCAAGCTGGCCTGTGCTGAGAAGTTCCACATAAGTGTCTGCATCACCGATTTCTCGACCAAGAACAGTCAAAGCATAGCGGTTTACCTCGTATTTTAACTGTTCAGGACTAATAGCTCTATTCATAATGTTGCCTCCTTCAAAGATTAAAGAATTGCCTATATCCGAAAAGTGTTCATTGATAGCGAAATAATCATGCCAGTCAGATACGGTTCTGCTCAATATCTCATCACCATACCAATGATTGTTTTTATATCCGCCATTGCCACGCGTGTCGAGGTGTACGGCGTTACCCATATAGCCAATGCCCTCGCATCCGAGATCCTGTGCGATACAGCATATAATACTGCCGGGAATCACGTCATTATCAGAGTAAAATACTATATCCGCAGCCATACCGTAAGCGTGGGCATCCTTATCAAGTCCGCTTATCGAACGGCAATAAGCTCCAGGTTCCCTGTAACCATCATTTACAGTGGCACTTGAAGCATCGCTCACCCTGAATACCTTTTCGAGCAGATCAATAAGTGCATCGTCAATAAGTACCTCATCACAGCCGTTACGGGACTGGAATTCGTGCAGCATAAAGTGAGGGGATAATTGTATATCCCCGTCAGAAAAATAATAACTGTTAATCATAAAAGCTCCTTTCATCCAACTGCAATAAGCGTCATTGATGTTGAAGAATCAGGTTCACCACGATAAAATGCAGCATTTCCGGAATGGTCCCACTTAAACAAATTTGCAGTAAATATTCCGGTATTGGTGTCATAACTGTAATCAATTATAAAACGGGTTGTTGAGTCACTGAAGAATGAGTAATTTATCTGACAATACACATTTGTGTAACCTTTACCTATGTTATATTTAAAAGTATGATTCCAATTCTCATAATGACCATCTTCATCTACGTCATCAGGGTTGGGATAATCATAAAGACTTACAGTGACAACCTTGTAGTCAGCCTTCCCCTTACTATAGCCGGCATTATACCCGCTCTTGTAGTTGGTGCTTCCGGTGTTGACACGGTTGTCGGCGGCAATAACGCCCTGTCCGAACTGATAACCTGCCATGAGTCTTACATTATCAGACATGACCTTAAAAGAAGCGTCAGTTGCCGTAGTAACACCCTTATCAGTGATGGCAGTGGCAACTGTACGTTTGCCGTCACTGACAGATTTTTTTAATTCGGCAATCTCCCTGTTGATTTCTGTAATTGAACCTGATGAGCCGCCGAGCTTCTCTTCAACATTGGTGCCATCCGAGAAAATGACATCAGAGGCATCGGTTACGAAGGAATATCTGTCATAGTTTCTTGTGCCGTCAGAGCTGGTGTCCTTTAATACTCTGTAATATTGTCCGTTTTTCTTGTTTTCTGTAAAATTCATATAAATAAACTCCTTTCAGATTATTCAGATATACTGCCGGATATCCATATGGATATTGCGGGGTTATCAGGCTGAGAATCTCCGTGGAATGAGATTACTGTTTTTGTAAGTGTTTTAACAAAAAGCTGAGTCTGATAGATTCTGTTTTCCAGCATATTAAAAAAGCCGGCATCGACAGGTGTGACTGCCGACCGGCTGTTAAGGTATTCATGCGCTTTGGCGTAGCTGCCATTGTTTGTAAGATTATTGTGCTGCCGTGATATTCCGATGGTATCAAGGGAGACATCCGATATAAACATAATGTCATCCACAGCCTGCGGATATGCTGAAGTGCTGTTATAACTACTCATGCAGACCTCCAATCCATACATCACCGGTTTCAATGACCTCCGGCTCAGTATCAGATATTCTGATGCTTTGGCATCTCTTGAGAGCAAGAATCTGTGTGTTACGGATTTCTTCCTGCAAGGTCATAAGAGTATCATTGCCTACAAGACATGAGTCAAAGAAATCACTGTTTCTTTTTGCGTAGGCGGCTGCCGAATCATACTGTCCGTTCCGGATGTATTTTCTGTAGGTGTTAATAATACCTGCATTTTCATCAGTGACATCTTTATAGTGCTTAAGAGTAATGAGAGCATCAGGAAAATGACTGTATTCGTGTGTGTATGCTGCCATAAAAAACCTCCTTGATTAGTAATAATTATATTAGTGAATTTTGATGAATAATAAATCATATTGAAAATGTTATTGACCAATTTACAAGACGTTCATAGATTCTGGTTGACCATCCGTCATAACGTGGACCTAATTCGATATCCTTCAAAGGCTTGCCATTAATATAAAATACAACATGATACAGATCATTTTCTGAATCATCGTCCACCTTTGAGGTATATCCTCCGGTTGTAAGAACTGCCGTACTGTTGGAAGCTTTACCCTGTGTGTAGCCTGAGTTGTACTGAAGCTTTGAGATAATACCGATATTATCGGTAAGTGTCTGAAATGCCGCATCAGCCGCCGTAGCTTTGCCGTTTTCAGTGATGGCAGCGGCGACTAAAGCTTTGCCATCACTGACAGATTTTTTTAGTGATGATATGGCATCATTAACGGTCTTCTGAGTTACGGAGCCATCTGTGGCTGAGCCGAGAGAGCTGTACAATTTTGATACTCCTGCGGTGCTTGAGCTGGCGGCAGAGTAGACAGTGTTGGCATCAGGACCCCATACGGCAGTGCCGTCAGCACTCCATCGAAGAATCTGACCGGCTTTGCCTCCGCTTGGAATATGCCGGTATCCGGATGTTGCGGGATGTGAATATACACAGGTGTCAGTTCCGTTAATCAGGATATTACCATTTACAGAAGAATTCCGGATATTAGTAGCATCTGTGCGTGCGTGAGCAGACAGACTGTGTGTGTACGCCGCATCATAACAGGATTTCAGTGCATTGGTAAGATTGTTGTCGGATAGTGCCTTGCCGTCTGTTTTGTCAACCTTGGTACTGCTTATAACACCAATACGGGTGTCGACATCAACAAGCTGCTTGTCAACATCATCAAAGTGTTTGTCAACATCATTAAAGTGCTGCGGGATTCCTGCAATAGCATTGCTGATATCAGTAATTGATGAGTCGATAATGTCTGCATTCTCATTGAAGAGCGATATATCATATTTGTCACTGATATCCGGTTTGTTAAGTTTGAGATTTGTGGTTGTTAGCATTAAGATTGCACCTTCTTTCTTTTTTAACGTGATTTTACAAGAGCAAGCTTCGCATGTGTGAAGCGGGAGAGCCTTGCATGGGAATAGGATGAGAGAACTCTGTATGTTCCGGATTCTGAATTGTCCTCATATAGCGGATAGAATGTATACATGCCGACAGTTGTAGTTCCGTTGGCAAAATCGAGGGATACGGATTTTGTTATATATTGTGAAGGAACATTATATTGGCGGCTTGTGTACTCTATCTTCATATTCTCCTTAAGCCAGGGGATGATTGTGTTAAGGGTGATGGTAATATCATCCGTAAGCCTGCTGTTTTTCCAGTTCTCATACCGAGCGCGTTCAAGTGCGAGAGAGTCAGAGGTGATATTGTCATATTCCTGACCCGACATAACGGCACATCTTTCGCCGATACGCTGTACAGTGAAGGGTGAATCGGGAACTATAGTCAATTCGACATTGCTGCAATTATAGACCGTCTCAAAATATTCGGAGCTGTACAGGTCAAGCACTGTTCCGTCCGGAGCAGTGTAACCGTCCTCAATGACAGAGCCGTCTGTTAAAACATTAACGGCATGGGGCTGCCATTGACCGAGAAGGTACAGCATGGTTACAAATGAGGCGGTATCCGTATCGTAGCGGCGCCTGCAACGGAAGGTATAGACATTTCCGGCAAGGCAGGCACATGCACTGATTGGATTATCAGTGTTTTCATCACATACCGGTACTATGCCAAGACCATTAATATTCACCTTCTGCGCGGCAGTATTATCCTTATCAACACGGAAAGAGATAATGTCACCTGTGTAGTATGATGTCTTGTAGTTGTCTATTTCGACGTTATAGCAGCCGTCCAAGGAAGAGCATTTTTCGGAATAAAAGTCAGTGTCAAAGGTTCTTCCCCACACCTCACATACATTGCGCACACAGGACAGGTCAGAGGAGATGCTTTCAGATATGAGAACCTCATTTATATCGGAATCATCCATGATGACCGGGTCACTGTAGCAGTCGGGAACAGGCTGTACTACAAATGTTCCGTTTTCGTCAAAAGCGGCATCATAGCCCGGATATAATTCAATCATGTCGGTTATGACAGAGCTTATGGAAGAACCGGATGAGTACTCAAGGTCATACGGCAGGCAGTTCCAGCGTGGATTATTGATACGATATTGCTGATAATCCGTGTTGTGTTCCCGGAATCCACGGTACTCACCAATGTCACATACGAGATAATTGCGTATTTTTCCGAAAGTTGATATTGCTAAGATGAGGGAGTCGCGGATAGTGTTGTACCGGTCATCCTTTACACTGCCGTCAGAATCCTCGGCATATGCGGGGAATACCGTCTTGTATGCGCCTAAGGCTCCGTTTATCGTACCATCGAGCGTCACATACAGATCACTGCAATTAATCGTTAAATTATCAGATGAGCTGTCATATGACAGGTTAGTGCCGGTAATCAGAAAAATGCCCTGATTATACCATGTGAACTGCTCCTGTCTCGGAGTGCGCACACCAAGCCTCAGCAGGCAGGTGCGGCCTGCCCAGCCGCTTATCCGTGTGCCGAGATTATAGTCAGTAAGGGACGGTGTGATTGTAATGCTGTATGTGCGCCGCACAGAGGATGAACTGTCAATGTTGAGAGTTCCTGCATTGGCAATTCCGGTCAGATCGTCAAAGACAGAATTATCATCATTCAGTATGAGTAATTTTACTGACAGCTCAAGCCATCTTGAAAATGCAAGCTGTCTGTCAGCAGATGTTATTGTATAATTCATAGCTTATCCTCCGTAACTCCAATATTCAGAATCAATGTCAATGAGATCCGCATCGTAGAGGTCACATTCATTCAGGCAGTCACCGGACTCAAACCAGTTAAATGAGGTCATACGGTGCTGCCAGTGGTCACCCTCATTATCACTCACAGAGCCGCCATCGACATTTATAAGCCACATACGGCCATCACTGACTTTAAGTATCTTGGGTCTGCCGTCAGTAAGAAAATCCATCAGCTCGTGCCTGTATGAGCAGGAATCATCGGGATGGAAGGCATGCCGTGCCGTATCATATCGGCAGAAAAATGCTTCAACTG
The DNA here is from genome assembly GCA_025146925.1 of [Bacteroides] pectinophilus. Classification (NCBI taxonomy): domain Bacteria; kingdom Bacillati; phylum Bacillota; class Clostridia; order Eubacteriales; species [Bacteroides] pectinophilus. The sequence goes on from CP102260.1 coordinate 1,123,360, forward strand.
AGCCGGAATCGTAATTGACCGAGGAATTGTATATTGCGCGCGGATATCTGTTACGAAGTGATGTCTGGCATATAAGGGAATTCTTTCTGGAAGTGCTGCATTTGATATCAAGAGTTGTACCGAACATTCTGTTTTTATCAAAAATGTATATGCCGTCAAAATCAGAATGTACGGACACAATGTAATAATTGCCCTCTGCACCGTTGAGAATAGGCACAAGAGCATATTCATAGTCTGTATTACCGGCATTGAAAAGGTCAATCCCGGCAAACTGAAGATCCTCCTTTGAATCAATATTGCGGACACATACGGTAGTCCAGTTAAAGGTACCGTATTTGCGGCGCCTGACGGCAAGCTGGCTGATTGTGGACAGAGAAAAATCAATGTTGCCGGCATTGATTGATTTTTCATAATCGGCGCAAAATACCGTATCTGTGTCCCAGATAAGGGAAGGAGGGTCAATAAGCGGCATTGCAGTGCTGCGTGATGCATATATGGAATCATATCTGCCTGTGCCAAGCTCCAGACCTGTCAGTTCCTCAGTCGGGACAACATACGGAAAATAAGAATAATCAGAGCCAAGCAGTAATAAACCTGAAATAAACATTATATTTCACCTCCTGTTGCAACGTACAGGCTGTACAGATTATTTTTCCGCCGGACATAGACAGTCCGCATGGCATCCTTATCGTAAAAGTCTGAGTAAAGAATGACAGGTGGAAGAACACCGTCGGATATGCTGAGACGGTAATGGATTCTGCCTTCATATTCCAGACTGCTGAGAGTTATGCGGCTGCCTGCTACGGAGGAATCTGTGTCCGGTGAGCTGTAGAGGCATACCGATGTACCTCCCATGAAGCGTACGGCAAATGTAAAATCAGACGTAATGCTGAAACCCGTGTTATAGTAAACGGTGCCGCTTATTATGTTAAGTATGCCGTTATCAATTACATATTCACCTGACGAATGCCCCTGCACATCGATTATATTAGTGCTGTACTTTACATAGCCGGCATCCCTGTCACAGACGGCATTAAGTGCCGAGCAGGACGCAGGGGTGCTGTAATATACACTGAATTCAATCAGCGGGGAGTGTATACATACATTGTCAATAGATATTACGTCAATGGAGAAGTAATATGTGCAGTCACTTATAAGGGACCTTAAAGGACATGTGATAATATTGCCGTCCCCGGCAGACTGATATTTTGAACCGCTTGAATATACCGGTGTCTTATATGAATCATACAGCGTGTAGGAATATTCACTGATCGGACGGTTTTCAGCCTGCGAATATGTTACCGTGACGTTGAAGCCCGATACATTAAGAATGGTCGAGCCGTCAGTCTCAAGCCCCGTGAATGTAAGAGCCGGGGCAGAGTAGCAGGAAAAATACTGCCGGTATGATATCTCTGACGGATTGCCGACTGAATCATACAGGATTATTACAGCGTAGTATGAATGGCTGTTTTTCAGCGTATTGGCAGGAATCTGCTGCCTGAGCCGTATGCTTTCGCAATATTGTGTGAAAACAGGCTGGCTGCTTTCGGAAGAGGCATCTGATTCATATATGTACAGCCGGCTTGCATAGGGCTGTATGCCCTGCCAGCAGAATTCTATATCTGCCGGCATTGATGCATCAAATACATCTATTTTGTTGATGGTGGGTCTGTTAACCAATTTTTATGTCCTCCTTAGAAAATTAGTGCGGCTGGCGGGGTTTTACAGCGATTATAAAGCGCTGCTTATAATCGCCGTCCGGTATGCATACAATGACGCGGGTACCCGGAGAAAAAGTCATTGCAGTACCGTTGGGAAGCTCATATTCCTGTCCGTCAATATTGCCGTAATAGCAGCCTTCCGCATTAATGCGGCTTATAATAACTGTTTTAAAAAGAGTGCGTTCTTTTTCAAAACGGTTAATAATGCGGAAAAACTGGTCTATAAGTGTAAATAAACCTTCTGAAGTCTTATCTTTCATAAATCCTCCATTCTTCGTAAGAGTATCAGCGGTAATTGAGCCGCTGTGTCACATAGTTGGGAACTATGCTGAGTATTGCTTCACCGACACGCTCTGCGTCATCAACCTCATTAAGCGTTATCGCACCGCTTTCAATATTGACAACAGGTGCGGACGAATAGCAGGAGATATCGCTGATATCTGATACAATAGCCGGTGCGTCAGGAATATCATGCAGATTCACTGACTGGACACTGAAGCCTGTGCTGTCCGGATGTACTGAAACTGTATCAAGGGCAGCAAGCTGTTCAAGGGCGTTACGGGCTTCGTCAGCTTTGGAGCGTATATCGTCAAGAGAGCCGCAGATGCTTGAGGATGATGCTGTTGTACTGTCAGCAAGTGAGAGCAGGGCGCTGCTTCCAATTTCCATCAGACTGTTAAGGGAATCTTCACCGGTCTGTCCGGAGGATTGCAGGACATTGCCCATCAGGGCTATCTCATCCGATGAGGCATCCGTTACATACTGAAGCTGTTCCTGTACTCTTGTATATTCATCGCCGAACTGTGTGAGCAGCTCCTCATCAAGGTTCAGGACACTGCTTTGCCATTCCTGCCCCAGCAGCATGGATGCATATATCTGATTCTGTGAATCCTCAAACTGTTGAGGAAGGGCAGCCCATCTGTCGCGGTACTGTGTAAGTGCCTGTATCTGTGCGTCAATCCCTGACGTTATGCTGTCGAGTTCTTCCTTTAGCGATGATATGGAGGAGCTGATTGCCGCACTCTTGTCATCAATGGCATTGATGCTGTCATCAAGAGAGTCAATCTGTTCCTGAACTGCTGCACGCTTCTGCTCGTCCAAAGCCTCATCAAGGGCTTCTGCGGCATCAGATACGGCAGAGGAATCATTGCGCCATATCATCTGGCCGTTTACCATAACGCGCATTGAATTCTGGTTCTCTGCCCGTGCAAGCTCATACTCCTTTTTTCGGAGATCAATGGAACGCTGTCGGGCCTCATTAGCCTTATTAATAGCGTTGAGCTGTTCCTCAAGCTCTTTCTTCTGGCCTTCAATGGCGGTCTTCTGTTCAAGCAGTGCAGCCTGCTCATCTTCAAGAGCCTCGATCCTTGCATTGTATTCAGCCTCCACGGCAGTTTTCTGAAGCTCAAGTGCTGACTGCTGCTCGTCAAGACATCCGGTAACCGCTTTGGCTGCTTTATCCATGCTGTTTAGCTGTTCATTAAGGGAATCCGTATAGAACTGCTTAAGGCCTGTATATATCTTCTCAGCATATGAGCGGTAGTCATCAAGATACTGCTCCTGATTGGCAAAATATTTTTCGTTAAGGACGTTAAGTGCGGCATAATATTTGTCCTCACTTATAAGTCCCATGTTGTGATGATGCTCAAGCAGTGCGAGCTGGCGGTCAAATTCCTCACGCCATGTATCAGTGACATTGCCGGCAGCATCGGAAGGGTAACCGGAGTCATCCTTAACCGTATTGTTATCCTGTACATTGTTCCATGAAAGATCCATTGAAGAAGCAATAGCCTGATATGCAGTATTGTGAAGCTCACGCGCAGGCTCTGTTATCTCCTTGAGACACTCCTTTTTCCGGTCAAATAATGTATTCAGCCGTTCAGCTTCTTCGGGATCATATAGTGCGAGGTCGCTGTCATCAAAGCTCATTGACAATATGCCTGACGCAGAATCGACAATGATGTTAAAGTAATCTGCCCATTCTTTGCCAAGCTCAGCCCTGAGGGCATCATCAATGGTTTTCTTGGCATCCTCTAAGGACTTCCAGTTAAGTACATCGTTACCGTATACAGCGGCAAGCTTATCAAAGAGAACAGGATAATTAGTTTTGATGGAATTGAAGAAATCCCTGTCAGCAGCCGATTTGCTTAAAACAGAATTAATATATTGCCTGCTGTCGCCGGCGTATATATCAGCCAGACTGTTGAAAAGCTCTTCTGATGACATCAGACCCTGTGAGAACTTCAGGACTGCATCGGTTGCTTCCGGAAATTGCTGAAGTATCTGTGAGAGAAATGAACTGTTCAGAGAGCCTGATCCGTCAAGCAGGCTTCTTATTGATGAGAGCGTGGAGGCCTCAGCGTTAAGATCTGCAAGAGTGGCAGAGGAGAGCTTATTGGTGGATTCTTTAAAAAGTGAGGATACGCTGCTTAAAGATTCGGATACGGCAGCAGTACCGCTGCCTGCATTCTTGAGGTACTCAAGAAACATATCGCGGGCAGATTTGCCGTCTTCAAGAATAAGACCTGATTCCTCAAGCTTTTTATTGAGCCTGTCAATCGAATCGGCTGAGGTATCAGCTTCTCCGCTCAGAAGGGCGCTGATATCTGTGGCGAAATCAGAATTGCCGGCTATTGATTCAAATATATGCTTGTTCCATGTGGAAGCTTTGCCGGTTATCTCATACATATACTTTTCAGCGGCATTAATGCTGTTCCACAGCGCCTGATCCGCTGTATTGTCAAAGGTTCCGTCAGACTTCATGAGCTTGATAAGATTTTCCTTGTAATCCGACAGTTCGGATATTGTGTCAAAGAATACAGTATTAAGCGAGTCGGTAATATACCGTGTATTTTCCTCCAACATGGATATGGCAGCTCTATTGGCAGGACTGTCATCTTTGGAACTCAGCTCTTGGAGCTTCTGCCGGTTGATTGCATAGCCGACAATAAGACTGCTTATATCAGAGCCTTTTTCATTAAGGTAAGCCGTGGCATCGGGAACATCATGGGAGCTGAGATAATCACGGGCAATATTTTCCGAGTCAGACAGCTTATCCATATCGAATTCCTTGGAAAATGTCTTTCTGTTTTGCTCTGACAGCTCCTTTGCTTCAGTCTTGACCTTTTCATTCTGAAGCTCTATGCTTTCGCGGAGAAGGTTGTTCCGTTCCTTAAGGCGCGCTATTTCAAGTTCCTGATCCGAAGAGAGGGACTTAGAGCCTGACAGTGTTTCAAGTTCATTTATGCGGCTGATATTGGAGCTTAGTTCGCTGTTATAGGAATTGAGCACAGAGGAAGCTTCATCAAAACTGTTGCTGACCTCTTTCAGCTTATCCTTTGCAATATCGAGGGCATGCGTGTAGTTGTGGTATACAGCTATGCCGCCGGCTACAACGGCAGTTAACGCTGATATGGCAATCGTCGGAAGATTGGCAGCCGCAAAGCTCTTCAGACTGAGCGCAAGTCCTTTAAGTGGGTCCGAAAGCCCTTTAAAGACGCTGCCGCCACCTTTTAAAGTGCCGATAAGTCCGTCAGAGGAAGCCCTGAACTCATCAGAGGCTGATGCGGCAGCCTTTTCTGCTTCAGCAATACGGTTGAGCTCAGTTATTCTGGAGAGCTCAGAGGTGGTGGATTGGAGAAGGTCGCCTATGTAACCGCGCGCTGTGAGAATACTTTTAATTGATTTGTCATCAAGTGTTGATTCGGATATGGCGGATTTCAGAACGTCAGAGGTGTATTTTTCCCCTATAGAATCTAAAATATTGCCAGACTTAGAGACATTATTTATATCATTCAGAGCATTGTTAATCTGGGCAAGAGATTTTAATTGCATATATAACTGATAATGATATAATTATATTAATGATAAATAAGTAGGAGGCGTATAAAATTATGACACCACAGCAAATATATGATGATTTTAATAAATTGGAAAGCGATTCAATGGGGGGATATATTTGGAAGGAAAATCCAAGGACGGGAGAGGCAATATATAATGAAATTAAGGAATTATATTATGCTGGCAAGGAAGAGGAAGCTGTTCAGTATATAAAAGAAGTTTATGAATGCGAAGAGGAGGTTGCACGTCAGGTATTCGATATATTTAAAAGCAAAACACATAAGGTAACTCCCCTGATGAAAGCAGAGGTCGAAGCGTATGAGAGAGCATGCAGAAACAAGAACGTCCCAAAGTGTCCTACATGTGGCTCAACCAATATAAAAAAGATATCATCAATGAGCAAGGCAGTGGGAATGCTTACACTCGGAATCCTTGACGCGGATATCCACAGAACCTTCTATTGTAAGAACTGCGGATATAGGTGGTAGGTATCACGTATAGACCGGTTGTATTACGATAATTTACAGTCACAGGGTAATTACAAGGTGCAGGGTAATGTGAATTACGGTGTAACGATAAATGATACAGTGCGATGACAAATAGGTAGGAGGCGTATAAAACTATGACACCACAGGAAATACATGATGATTTTAGTAAATTGGAAAGAGATCCAATGGGGGGATATATTTGGAAGAAAAATCAAAAGACGGGACGTCCAATAGCTACAGAAATTCTTGAGTTGTATTATGCTGGCAAGGAAGAGGAAGCTGTTCAGTACATAAAAGAGCTTTATGAATGTGAGGAAGAGGTTGCACGCGAGGTTTTCAAAATATATAAGAGAAAAATTGGAGAGCCACCAACTCCTCTGATGAAAGCAGAGGCAGCAGCATACTTTGGTGGACTGTATGAAAAGAACGTCCCAAAGTGTCCTACATGTGGCTCAACCAATATAAAAAAGATATCATCAATGAGCAAGGCAGTAGGAATGCTTACACTCGGAATCCTTGATGCGGATATACACAGAACCTTCTATTGTAAGAATTGCGGATATAGGTGGTAGGTATCGCAGTATAGTCCGGTTGTATTACGATAATTTACAGTCACAGGGTAATTACAAGGTGCAGGGTAATGTGAATTATAGCGTAACGATAAATGATACAGTGCGATGACAAATAAGTAGGAGGCTCATAAATTATGACACCACAGGAAATATATGATGAAATTAATTATCTGAAGGAAAATCCTAAAACAGGAAATGCAATATTTGACGAAGTTATTGCTTTATACTATGCAGACAAAGAAGAGGATGCCGTTCAGCATATAAAAGAAGTTTATGATTGTGAAGAGGAACTTGCACGTCAGACATTCGATATATTTAAAAGCAGAATAAGTAAGCCAACTCCCCTGATGAAAGCAGAGGCAGCAGCATACTTTGGTGGACTGTATGAAAAGAACGTCCCAAAGTGTCCTACATGTGGCTCAACCAATATAAAAAAGATATCATCAATGAGCAAGGCAGTGGGAATGCTTACACTCGGAATCCTTGACGCGGATATCCACAGAACCTTCTATTGTAAGAACTGCGGATATAGGTGGTAGGTATCGCAGTATTTCTTAGTATCGTATTATCTGTATTACAGGTTATTAATATTCTTTGGTAAAATCTGAATTTTACTCGCCGGATGTAACACGCATCCGGGCATATTACTGAAATTCATAATCGCAATATGCACTATGCATTATAAGCAGATGCTGCATTATGGCCGCAGCCTGCTCAGAGGATGGGTATGTCTGTGGGGATTGCTCTCTGTGCGCTGGCACAAGACTCTTCATTACTATATACAGTCATGCACATATGTGCAGAGTGCCGTCCTGCTCGTTGTCTGTTGTCAGGATATCCTGTGGCACACAGGCGTCTCAAGGGTCTCCCCCTGATTACCATATACCGGCATAATCAGTTATTTCTGCTTTCGCAACCCGATGAATGAATATTCAGGGGTCTGATATGCTCTGAGAGTTTCAAGCATTTACTCCTCCATGTAAGTTTATACTCCGTTAATTGTGTTATACAGAGTTTTTAATAAAGAATCCCATGTATCCGCAGACTTGTTCACAGCGCCATTATGCTGTGTCCTTATCTGCGATTGACCTGATAAAATCTCTTGCCGGATTTTATATGATTGTCACCTTAAAAGGTCAATCAAAATTCTTTATAAAGCTTGCGAGACCTGCGGCACCTGCACTGAGTGCGATGGCACCCTTGCCGCCGATAACGTCTGTTACGGATTCGACAACAGACAGAAGCTTGGTGAGCGCGTTGACAGCGTCAGCAATATCATCTGTATCGATAAGATTGCCTGCTGTGGCGTCCCATGCAGCGCTGAATTTGTTAACAGCCTTGTTAAGCTCAGATGATGTCGCGGCAGAGCTGTCAATTAAAGAAACAGCAGATGCCCGGTACAGTGCCAGATTATCGCTGTAGGACTTCATATTGGACATGAAAGCTGTGAGCGAGGCGGAATCCGTGCCGAGAATACCGGCAATGCTGTTCTTTGAAGAGCTGTCAAGAGTGTTGAATTGGTCAGCAAGCTCGCTGATTAGCTGTATTGGGGATCTGAGTGCATTACTCCCCTCCGATATTTCTGTAATTGATATGCCTACAGAATTCAGGGCTGAGATTATGGAAGGGTCGGTAAGATTACTGAGAGTGTTAAAAATGCTGTTAAGCATGCTGCCGGCTGCTTTGCCGGACATTGCTGTACCGTCCAGCGCGGTGGCTGCCAATGCAGAGAATTCATCTGCGCTTATACCGCACTGTGCTGCTGATGCGGCGGCAAGGATAGTGGCTTCAGCCATATCCTGAAGTCCTGCCGAAGTGCTGTTTATGATGCTGTTCTGACCGTCAAGAATATCAATAAGACTGTCCACGCCGTCATGCAGTGTGTAGGCAGAGTTGGCGGCAAGAATATAACCGGAGCTCATTTCCGATGACATTCCGGCAGAATTCTGCAATGCGGCACACAGGTCAGTTAGCTGTGCGGCATTGGCTGCACCGGAATCATAGATAGCTCCGGCAGCGGCAACATAATCAGATGCGTGCTTTCCGTACCGTGCTGCGGCGTTGGCGGAAGCAACGCTGATTTCATTAAGCTCCTTTGAAGTAAAGGATGACGTGCCGGCAACCTTTGAGAGAGCAGAGTTGTATTTCTCAAGCTCTGACGTTGCCGCAACAAGCCCTGATGTCAGTACACTGAGGAATTCCGAAAATGCTTTTGAAGTATTTCCGTTACTGAGACTCAGGATAATTGAGAGTAATGAGTTAAAATTCATGTAGTATTTAACCTCCTATCGTATAAATGCATAGATATAACTGCCGGACAATGTCAAAAGACACCGGGAAGGACATTGGCAAGAAGAAAGCCTGCAATGCCTGCGGCAAACAGCCAGATAAGCTTGTCTGAAAGCGAGTCCCAGCGTGCCTTTGTCTCAATTGCGGGGCGGTTTTCAAGAGTAGTGACCTTATCAGCAAGTTCACGTTGTGAATCCCTTATATCATGGATATCTGTTTTCAAATCTTCTATGCGAAGTTCTATAGAACGGCAGTGACTGTCAACATCCTGAAGCTTGACAGCCATTTCCATAAATTGTTTATCATCCATATATGAATACCTGCCTTGTCATATATTGGTAGCCGTTATATTTACACCAAGTATTTTACCGAGGGATATCATGGCTTTTCCCACATACAGACCTATAGCGGAGGTCATGATAAACATGGGTGTGACACCGGTTGCTGATAAGTCGGTGGCATCGAAGCAGTAGGCTGTTCCGATGAACATAAATGTTACGATTGCTGCCTTAAGGAGTCCTGATGCCAGCAATGACAATTCAAAATGCATCCGGCGTGTACCGATATTGTAGTACATTCCCGCAGCAATATTCATTGTGATTGCTATAGCAAGTGTTGGCAGCAGTGATATAAGCTCTTTCATACTAATCCTCCGTTCTTGCGCCGTCTTTGGCGCATACTAAGTTTGTGCTTGCAGGCACGGATTACGGAAAAACGCGGGCAGGCTTCATGCCTGACCCGCGTATGCTGTGTGGTGCCTGCATCACAGACAGCCTTGTGCAAAGCTGCTGTAAAGCTGCTGCACTATTCCTCAATCTCTATCATATCAATAAAGTTGTTATCCTTGTCAGAGAGAAGATCAAAGGTCATTGTAAGTGATGCAGGGTCGCCCTCACTTGACTGTGACAGTTCAAAGCTTCTCTGTGGCTGTGCCTTATAAAGAATAATCTTATAAGGTGTAAGGATATCATTCTCATCCTTCTCAACAGTGTTCATTGAGATATAGTATGACTTAGGGAGACGGCTGTTGTTGAATGAAATCTTCTTAACGCCTGAGCTCTTTGATGCAATGTAGCCTACCTCATACTCTTCACCGACAGCAATGTCGGATGCATTGGATGCTGTGAAACGGTTCTCCGAATATGTACCGCTGATCTCGTCATTGCCGAATGAGCCCTTGCAAAATGCAAATACCGTGCCTGCTATGGCATCCTCAGGAATTGCAAGAATACCGGCTTCGGTACATTTTATAAGCTCTCTTACAGGATAAGATGCAGTTGACTCTATTACACCGTCTGTCATGAGAGAATAGAATTCAAAAGGATATACCTGAGCTTCAATAGTTGCAGTACCTGTCATGGGATTTGAAAATGCGATTTTTCTTGAACCCTTAGACATTGCGTATACTGCATCGGCAGAGATGCTCTGTGTTGTTGTGTTGGCTGTTTCAAAAAACAATACCGGCTTCATTGTTGATACGTCACGAATATCTACGTCACATACCTGTCTGTTTGCTTTGTTGATTGTTGGCATAAAAAATTCCTCCTAAAAATAATTTTTATAAAAAAGGTCTGCAGCCCTTAGTTATCGGATACATTTGAAAACCATAGGGAATCATCAAACTTACTGTCCTTGTCACCCCATATGGAAACACTTCTTGAAAGTATATGGTAGTAGTCAATATACCGCTGTCTTTTAAACTGGTCATTGAGCTGGTAGACAGTCAGATCCCAGATGTTAATAATGTTAAGGCTGTTGTGGTGCGCCGCAAGCGCTGAAATAATATTTGGCATTTCAAGGCGCCTGTCTGCTTTTTTGACGCTTTTTGAGGCGCCCTTCCTGATTTTTGAAAGAAGACGTGCTGCGGTGCTGTTCTTAAGCTTAACATTATTACCTGTAACAGCTTCTTCGGATAAGCAGATACGCTGCAATATAACATCAGCAACTAACGGATAATTATCAGAAGCGATATATCCGCAGACAGAGCTAAGGTTATCCTTATACAGCACATATTTCTTTAAATTTTCTGAGTAGGTGACTGTTTCAACTATAAAAAAGTTGAGAGCGTCGCATAATAATCTGCATGTTGAATTTTGGGCTGTAAGGGCATCATAGCTGTTAAAAAGACATGACACATACATCATGTAGGTATTATAGGAAATTATTGAGATGTCTCTCAGAGTGGGGCATCTGATGTTTCCTGTCTGTGGTATGTACACAGGCTGTGGTGACAGAAGCGTAAAATAATCAAGTTTAATAGTAATCACCTCCAAGCTTTTGTGTGCCACATTGTGCGGCACTGTATCCACATATGAAATATACGAAGCAAAAAAGTGGATGCAGTGCAGCATCTGTGCGGATTGCTAAGAATTTTCAATAACTTCACAACTGCGTTTTTTCATCATTGACATGCGCTGCCATTCAAGCTGTCTTGCGTGCCTGCATTCGGGACAGTACATCGTGCGGCTGCCTTTTTTCTCGATAAGGCGCTTGCATATATGACATCTTATATAATGTCTGTGTTCTTTAAGACCAAGCTGCTGTTTCAGCCACCGCTTTATATCTCCGCTGAGTGAGCGGCAGATATATGCAGTATAGACATGATCCTCGCTTAAGAATTCAGGCTGCGGGCTGCTGTCCTCCGTCTCAGCCGCTTCATCGGTAAGACGGCAGTTTTCAAAGCATTTGCGAAGAAAAGGGGTAATAACATTCAGGTATTCGTCCCATGACAGCCGTGGTTTCTGCATGGAAAGCTTTTTCTTAAGCTGTACGGAGCTGTCAATGGCATCATCGATAAGTCCCGTAAGAACCTCAGGGTCTGTGTCAATACCCGATATCCATTCGTAATACAGTCGCTTTGGAGTCTTTATAAGCTGCATATATTCTTTGTCTACAACTATCTCAGGGTCAAAATAAACAGAATATATATTGTTGATTTTCTGGCGTATTATATCGCACCAGTTGTCTTTATCGGTCATTGAACGGTAGTAGGTGTATTCAACGTCTGACCATGCATCAAAAATCTTTCCTGTCTCAGTATTGATAAGATCATTTCTTACTCTGTAGCGTATGGTCTTTGTCATGCGTGTACGATTGTTGCCGCATGACCAAAGTGCGGAGCAGAAAGCATCGAATATTGCGTCTTTTTCTGAAATGTCTTCAGCATATTTGTAGTCCTCAAGAATTTCGTAAAGGTACATATCATTACAGTTATACATTGGAATCCTCCTCTTTAAGTTCATAATATCTGCCAAGATATTCATATGAATTATCTGTGGCGTGTGTCAGTTGGCTGATTGAAATATTTGGTCTGTCTGGTGAGTTGGCACGCAGATTATCAATGATATAATCGCTGTAGGCAGACCATGCAAGTGCTTTGCTTATGGATAATGACTTATATGAGACCTTAATGATGTAGTTGGCTGCTGTATTTTCATCAGTGCCAAGTTCACCGGAGATTTTCTCGCGGTACAGCGAAGCGAGATTACGGATGGCTTCAAGTCTGTCCTTTGTATCATTGTAATTAACATCATCATGAATGAGCTCTTTAAGTGCATCTGCATAACGGTTGACGAAGCGCCGGCACTGACGGAGTATTTTGTCATCCTCAAGCGTGAGGGAGTGGTCGAGCAGCAGCCGGAGGGATACATCGGGTGTGTTAATATTTTTGTCACGGATTATGTGTTTCTTTTCCCAGACTGATATATAATCGCAAAGCTCATTCATGGGTGACGGCGAGTGATAGGCATTAAGCTTTACCTGTTCATTGCTGTCGGGATTTTTGCTGCGTTTCGCAAGCATGTTTTTGTAGCGTTCCATTTCCTTCGGGTAGTTAAACAATAAGAAATACGGAAGCTGGCGTAGGTATTTCTTCAGGCCTGCGCCCATGTGCCACCTGAGACCTGTTTTTAAGAAATCAATTTCCTTGCCCTGATATATTCTCAGCAGCGAAGCAAAGTCAGAATAGAGGCTGCGGACTGCTTCATCGGTCGCGTAACGGTTTTCTATGCATGTAGCTGCGTTGGTAATATCCCCTATACGGTTATCACGGGTCATAAGCTCGTACTCGACAAGATTTTCAGCGGTATATTCCTTTGCCTGTGCGGTTGCCTTGTCATTAATGTCAAGAATTATAGGCTTGTCTGACTTTGCCTGAACAATATGAGGGTCATTGCATAACAGGAAAATGTCACCGTCAAAATCAGCTCCGCCCTGCTGTGGCGCGGATATATCATACGCATTGAACATTACGATGTCCTGATCCTTAAAATGTGCGAACCATTTGTCTGTAATGTCATTATGGACGATACGGACACGGTTGACCTCAGACGGGTCAACCAGGGGTGAACGCAATGACAGACAGTCACCGTCAGGCATGCAGCCACTGTACAGCTCATGTGCATTCAGACAGCCGACAGGCTCAAGTCCAGCCGCATACTGAAGATATGCAAGCATGTCACCCACACCTGTGTGATAGAAGCCTGAGCAGTATATCTTTCCGGTACGCGCTTCGTTAATTGCTTTGGACAGCTTCATATGGATATAATGACGCACAGCGGGGTCATGCAGCATTATGTCATTAATGAGAATTGCTTCGTTGTACCGGCTGTCAGTCTTGCAGTCCTTTGTGTCGCGGATACCGAGAAAACGGTAGGTGTAGAATTTATTTCCGTTTATGATATTTTCAAAAAGGTCTGTTGTGTATCGCGCAATGCTTACAATTCCGTCTCCGTCATTATCGGGATTGAGAATGTCATAGCTTTTGAAGGCTTTGTCCTCAAAGCATCGTATGTAGTTGGAATTCCATAGCTTGAGGCACTGGATGTACTGAAAATTCATGCGTGTATACAATTCAATGTCCTTTATATGATGGCTGTATTTGCTTATGCCGAGGCGGAGACTGTATTTATTGATGGCTGCCATATACATGTTCCATGCGTCACTGCCGTATTGCTTATAAAACATTGAATGTCCTTTGAACATTGATGTATTCCATATGCAGTCAATATCATCTATATGATGACTTACGCCGTATATATCAGTTATGTATTCAATATTCCATTCCCTGAGAATCTTTCTGAAAGGAACATATACGGAGTAGCCCTTTATAAACGGCATTCTTACCTGTACGCCGGCAGCGTTGTAATCAAGCTTAAGCCGGGAGCTGACGGTGTGCATAAAGCCTGCTTCATGGCAGCCACAGCCGTCAAAGGGTGAAAGCTTTATATCTGTATGGCCCTCGGCAACACGTCTGTTATCCGTAACATATCGTATGAAAATATCGTTCAGCGTCTTTTTGTATTCACCTATTATTACAATATTCGGCATATAGTCCTTTATAATCGTGCATGAGCTGAAGATAAGGCAGCGCTGCGCCTCATATTTGGATATTACACAATTAGCTACGGGAATATCCATCTGTGAAATCCTGTAAAGCACGTCATAATACTTGTCGCATACAAAAGCCGTTATGCCGTTCTTGGCCTGAGATGCGGATTTGCCGAATCTGCGGTAGTGAACACCGTTATAGGTGAAGCCGCATGAAAGTACATGCCTGAGGTCATCTTCGCCGGAATTTTTATTCCTTGAACGTATGAGTATCATTTCGGTGATATGGCTGCATGGATATCCTCTCAGACGTGCAAGCTGGTCAATTATGATTGAGTCCTCTGTGCTTACTATGTACTGCCTGGCAGCTTCTTCATCACCGGTTACATTCATGTTGAAATCACATGAGCTTAAGTCTTTTAGCGGAATTCTTATTAATGTGTATGTCATTGTCATTCTCCTGCCTGTAAAAAAGTTTTTGGGTTATATATAATAATTCACTACTTGGCGAACGAATGTTCATGAAAAATAATTAAATTAGTCTTATATAAAAACTATATTGACATATATGAACATTAGTTCTATCATAGAGACATGATACAGAAGGCGGTGTGAAAGATAATGAACAACATAACAAACATATTTTTGAAAGAAAGGAAAGATGAATATGAATCCAGAGAAGAAGGACAGGGTGCTGTCACGATATTGTGGTAACGGCATGGAGGGCTTGAGGAAGCTGTGTAATCCGCTTATAGCAAGGCTTGGAGGAATCACACAGGCAGATTATGATGATTTTTACAGCATAGCACTTGAGGTACTCAGCCAGAGTGTTGAACGGTATGATGAGAACACAGGATGTACATTTGCAGCATATTATATAGGGAATGTTGAGCGCAGATATATTAACGAGCTCAGAAGACGTAATACGAAGGGCAGAAGAAGTGAATATGGTATGGTTGACAGTCTGGACAGGTGTGTCGGCGAGGACGGATTAAGGCTGGCAGATACTATAGCATCGGATTTTGATGTGTTTGACGAGGTTATGGAGCATGAAGGCTGCAATTCGGACAGCATGATGATATATCTGAGCCGCCTTTCCATCATACAGAGAGCCGTGCTGATTATGATGGCAGAGGGCTATTCTTCAGATGAGATAAAAGAGGCACTGGCTATAGATGCCAGACAATATAGGGAAAGCATTGCGGCGATACGTGCATATGAGAATATACGCGTGCTTATGTGAGGTGACGGATATGATGGGGATAAAAGAGCAGTATATTACCGTGGCGGAATATCTTAAGAATATAAGGAAGGGAAGCATTGATGACAACGGAAGCATGAGAAGGGCATTCTGCTGGGATAACAGGACATTGAACGAGTTTATTATATCTATAATGGAAGATGCCTATATTCCACCGATAATATTAGCACCGGTGATTGAAGCTGATTCAGCGGTAATTGTGGACGGAATACAGAGAAGTGCTGCCATGATGCTTTTCAGATACGGCAATTACAGAATCACATCGGTTGTAGAGAAGCCTGTTATTGAACGTGATGATATTGCGCTTGACATGAGAGGTGCGGCATATGACGAGCTTCCTCTGCAATTCAGAAGGATATTTGACAGCTATAAGCTGAGAGTAGTTACAATAACCGGAAGTAATATTGATACAGGGAGGCTAATCAGAATCTACAACCGGCACAGTAAGTTGAACATTACACAGCATGGGCTTACATATCTGGGACAATATGCAGAAGGTGTGAGAGTGGCTGCAATGTCGGGCTTTTTCAGAAACTGCATGGAATACAGTGATGATGAACGCAGGAAGGGACTGTACGAGAGAATTGTATGTGAGGCTGTCGCATGGCTTTTTCACAGGGAGTATGCAGAATTGAATTTTACCAATATGTGTGACCGCCTGAGAGAACATATGTCATATGATGAGCTTGCTGAAGTGCAGTATTATCTTGATTGTATGGAGAGGATATGCGGAGATGATTTTAAAGGAGTGCTTACGGCAGACAGCGTGGTCATGTGGCTTCGTATATACAGGCACTGTGTAAGAAGCAGCCGTACTGAAGAGGATTTCTATAAGCTTATCTCATATATGAACGGCAATGACCATATGTACTCTGTGATGAAGAAGGACTTACGCAATGGAAAGCCTGTTGGAAAGTTTATTGATAAGCTTGTTGAAGCATATTGAAGTTCATTGATATGCTTGCCATTAACTGATGTATGTGCTATAATCAGTTTCGCGTAAAGCATAATTTAAGAGCAGAGTAGAATTTTGTGCGTTAAGTGCTGAGTGAACAGGGAGTTGTCATTCGGACGAAAAGATTTCTTGCGGTACAGAATTCGCATCCCGCTGCTACATAATATGATATGGACATCACATACCTCTTATGTAGGGCTCGGACTACTGCAAAGGAGGTATTTTTTATGAAAAAATTTGTAACAATGCTGTCAGAATCAGCTAAGGAACTCAGAAGTACACGCAATCTTACGTTGTGTGCCATGTTTGCGGCAATAGCTGTTGTGCTTGGATATTTTACAATCCAGATTTCAAGCTTCCTTAAGATTGGTTTCTCAGGAATACCGAATCAGATTGTGTCATGTCTGTTTGGTCCGGCTGCGGGTGCCATGTTTGGCGGGGCGCTTGATATAATTAAGTATATCATTAAGCCTACAGGTGCATACTTTCCGGGATTTACAATCAGTGCAATAGTGGCAGGACTTATATACGGTTCATTCTATTATAAGAAGAATCCGGGATTCATGCGCGTGCTTGCTGCATCATTTCTTGTTAATGTCATTGTTAACATCGGACTTAACACATTATGGCTTGCAATTATGTACAATTATGACGGCGTAAAGTATCTTGCCGTGCTTCAGACAAGAGCAATCAAGAATATAGTTATGACACCGGTAGATGCCATCGTATTCTGGACAGTCATGAGACCGGTAGGTGCGATAATCAGTGAACTTATGCCTGGACGCCTTACTAAGGAACACAGTAAAATAACAGCCGCTATATTCAGCAGCGGTAAGTAAAAAGATTTGTGCGTGCGCACAAACTTGGGATGCCCGAAGAAGCGGGCGGAAAAGGAGATTATACAATATATGAGACTTGTAATTGCATCAGACATCCACGGTTCAGCAAAGTACTGCGCACAGCTTCTTGAGTGCTATGATAAGGAGCAGGCAGAACGTCTTGTGCTTCTTGGAGATATACTTTATCATGGCCCGCGTAATGACCTTCCTGACCAGTATGCACCTAAGACTGTAATTGAACAGCTTAATGAGAGAAAGGACGAGATTATCTGTGTCCGTGGCAACTGCGATACTGAGGTTGACCAGATGGTTCTTAAGTTCTCTGTAATGTCAGGACAGGGCGTGATATTTGCAGACGGATATACATTTGTAATGGCGCATGGTCACAAGCTTAACGGGCCTGACAGACCGGCACTTTGTGATAAGGATGTGCTTCTGTGCGGACATACACATGTGCCTAAGGCAGAATGGCAGCCGGTAGACCCTGAGGATGAGACTAAGGGTACATATCTTTACCTTAATCCGGGCTCGGTATCAATTCCGAAGGAGAATAGCTGGCACGGATATATCCTTTATGAGAACGGAACATTTACAATGAAGGATTTTGAGGGCAATATCAAAAAGATAATAAATCTATAATAATAGTTTATATATTTTTAATGTGATTTTTCAGCTAATCATGGTAAAGTATGTCATGTAAGAAGTATTTAGTGGCGTTGAGGTATTATTGCGATGAACAGTTGGAAAGAAAAACTTCATGTTGTTATATTGAAAAGCATGAATAATATAGTCTTTAAGTGCCCTAACTGCGGCGCTAAGATAACGGTTCCGAGGGGGCATGGCATAATATGCATCAAGTGTCCTGAATGTAGAATAGAATTTAATAAAAAGACATGATTCTGATAACCATATAATTATCACGTGAATGTCAGAGGGAGGCGTTGATGAAGGAAGTCAAACAACCTAAGAAGCCGTTGATGTTTTACTATATGATTGCTCTTGCAATCATTCTTGTACTCAATATGGTAGTAATGCCATGGTTCTATGAGAAGAGTATTAAGGAAGTTGATTACGGTACGTTCCTTAATTGGGTAGACAGCGGTTCTATTGCCCAGGTAGAGATAACAGATAATGATATCAAGTTTACAAAGACAGATGAACAGTATGTTGTCTATAAGACAGGCAAGATGGATGATTATAAGCTGGTGGACAGGCTGTATGAGGCAAATAATAATATTAAGTTTACCAAGGAGATTCAGCAGCAGACATCACCTATAATCGAATTCCTGCTTACGTGGATACTTCCGATAGCGGTATTTGTAATTATCGGGCAGCTTCTTAATAAGAAGATGATGAACGGAATGGGCGGTGCCAATTCGATGAGCTTTGGCAAGAGTAATGCCCGCATATATGTCCAGTCTACAGGAGGTGTGACATTCAAGGATGTTGCAGGACAGGAGGAAGCAAAGGAAGCACTTACTGAGATAGTTGATTTCCTTCATAATCCTGACAAATATGCAGAGATAGGCGCGAAGCTTCCTAAGGGAGCACTGCTTGTAGGTCCTCCGGGAACAGGTAAGACTCTTCTTGCCAAGGCGGTTGCAGGTGAAGCGGATGTTCCGTTCTTCTCGATTGCAGGTTCGGAATTCGTTGAGATGTTTGTCGGTATGGGTGCATCCAAGGTTCGTGATCTGTTCAAGCAGGCGAATGAGAAAGCACCGTGTATAGTATTTATCGATGAGATTGATACGATAGGTAAGAAGAGAGACGGCGGCTCTTACGGCGGTGGTAATGACGAGCGTGAACAGACGCTGAACCAGCTTCTCACGGAGATGGATGGCTTTGACGGTAAAAAGGGTGTTGTAATTCTTGCAGCAACCAACAGGCCCGAATCACTTGATAAGGCTCTTTTAAGACCGGGAAGATTCGACAGAAGAATTCCTGTAGAACTTCCTGACCTTAAGGGAAGAGAAGCTATTCTGCGTGTACATGCTGATAAGGTAAGAGTTAACGAATCAGTTGACTATTCTGCAATAGCAAGGGCGACTGCGGGTGCATCAGGTGCGGAGCTTGCCAACATTGTGAACGAGGCAGCCCTTCGTGCCGTAAGACACGGAAGAAGAACTGTCGGACAGGAAGACCTTGAGGAGAGCGTAGAGGCAGTAATCGCAGGACAGAAGAAAAAGAACTCTTCAGTTACGAATAAGGAAAAGCTTATTGTATCATACCATGAAGTCGGACATGCACTTGTCGCAGCAATGCAGACACATTCGGCTCCGGTTACCAAGATTACGATTATTCCAAGAACCTCAGGAGCACTCGGATATACAATGCAGGTTGATGAGGATGAACACAATCTTATGAGTAAAGAAGAGCTTGAGAATAAGATTGCGACATTCACCGGAGGACGTGCGGCTGAGGAGCTTATATTCCACTCAGTAACAACAGGCGCGTCTAATGATATTGAGCAGGCAACCAAGCTTGCAAGAGCTATGATTACCAGATACGGTATGAGTGATTTTGACATGGTTGCATTTGAGACAGTCAGCAATCAGTATCTCGGCGGCGACACGTCGCTTGCATGTTCGGCACAGACGGCAGCGAAGATTGATGAGATGGTTGTAGAGGTTGTCAAGAAAGCACATGCAAAGGCAACAAAGATTCTTGAAGAGAACATTGGAAAGCTTCACGAGATTTCTAAGAAACTGTATGAGGAAGAATCAATAACAGGTGAGCAGTTCATGGAGCTGCTTTCAAGAGAGGTTATTGTGGATGATGCAGGCAGTGATGCATGATAGCATGAAAAGGATATGGGCTGTATAGCACAAGCTATGCAGCCCATATTCTTTTTTGGCATCCACAGTCTTTTCACGCCGCTAAAACGCCATTTCGTGCAAAATACGATACAACCGGAAAATAATGTTGTAAAATCACCTCACAAACATCAAAACAAAAGTGTGACAGGTGTTGGAACACAAAATCGAGAAGTTTTGTCACACTCGTTGTCACATATTGAAAAGTGTTTTTAGATGTGAGAAAATGGTAATTGTGATACATTTTACAGACAGAGGTGTTGAATATGAGCGGGTTCTCAGAATTGTTGACAGAGTACGTTGGACGAGGAGTATATAGTAAACGTCAGGTTGCGGAGATGTGTGGTATTGACCGTACCATGCTGCAAAAGATATTATCCGGTGGAAGAAAACCAAAGAATGAAGACTTCGTGATTAAGATAGGAAGCAAGCTTGCAATATCGGCAGAGGAGCTTAAGAGGCTGCTTGAAGAATATCATATTCTTGATGTTGGAACCGATACATACTATCAGAGAAAAGAAGTGGAAGGCTTTATAAAGGATTTTTATAAGGGAATCAAGAATCCGCCGAGAAGTGAGAAGTTCAAGATAGCCCCGTATGATGATAATGATGATGAGATATCATGCAAATGTGGTAAATACAATATAGCCAACAGACTGTACAATCTGCTCGCAAGAGAGCTTAATGATGATGGCGGAGATATACTGCTTTATATTCAGCCTGATTACAGTGACATTATAGCAGCGCTTCTCAATGTATGCGGAGAGAATACAAGAATGCGCCATATCATATGTCTGGGAAATGGAAGTGAACGTGATACGCTCAGACAGAACATGAGTATTTTTCATAAAATACTTCCGTTTGTTCTTACTGACAGTGAATATAATGTAAGATATTATTATGAAAATGTTCTGTCGCATAGAAACAGTATGCAGCTATTTACAAATTATATAATAGTGAACAGGACTGTGATAATGTTTGACTATAATGAGGACAATGCAATATTTATAAAAAATGAGGATGTGTACAATATGGTACACAACAGCTTTGAGAATATATGGCGTAATTCTGAAGTGCTTATAAATTATAATGATGATGCAACGGCATATGTTAAAAATATCTTCAGACCGGGAAGCTTACAGCACAGAATGCTCGAATATGGTCCTGATATCAGACTCGAACTTATAGATGGCATATGTAAGGATATTCTTGCGAATGATATTCCGGAGCGTGAGACTTACATAGACACCCTTTTGCAGGATATTGCAAAATTCAGGACAAGTATTGAGGAGGATGAGAAACCTGTTAAGGTGTATTTTACAAGGGCAGGGCTGAGACGCTTTGTTGAAAGCGGAAGAGTTGATAACATGCCGGTAAAACTGAAGAATAACAACATATCGCAAGAGATAAGATTTAAGCTTCTGGAACAGCTCATTGATGATATGGATAATAATATACAGAGCATATATATAGTAAATGATGACGTATTTGGCGTTACGGATAAGGAGATGCTGGAGCTTGATTCTAACGGACATCTTATAATGACACGGAGCTCACAGAGTGGTGGAATGCAGTTTATGGATGTAAGTGAGCAGGGGCTGATAAATGCATTTCATGATTTCTTTGAAAATCTGGAAACTGATTCCCGCGTGACAATGGGAGATTCCGCAAAGATGTACATACAGGATATTATTAATGAATATAATTCTAAATTATCATCCGGGGGGGGGTACAGCCTCGTAAAGGAACCGGAAGAATGGCAGGACGCACAACACCCACAACGGCCGGCAGCAGGAAATAATATAGAGAATAATATCAGCCCGGCGTAATATAATATACTGAGTTGCAACGGAGCCCGGTATATGAGTAGACACAGAAATATATTATTAATGGTAGTATTTGTTGTGATGACTGTTCTGGCATGTATCCCGGCAGAGAATATTAATGCTGATAATAAGTATAATAGCAGCGCGTGGAATGGAACAGCTGATGTGGCGGAAGAAACGGATGCAGGAGCAGATGCGCACCTCGAGTATCCGGAAGTATATACATACGAGAACGTAGTTGCCTTAACCTTCGATGACGGACCCGGGCAGTCAACAGAAAAACTGCTTGACGGGCTTAAGGAGAGGAATGTTAAGGCAACTTTTTTTCTGGTGGGAGAGAATATTGAAGGTAATGAAGAGATAGTAAAAAGGATGTATGACGAGGGGCATCTTATCGGCAATCATACATTCAGCCACGTTCAGCTTACGGCAGTATCTGAAGGAAAAGCCCTTGAAGAGGTGAATGAGACTAATGAGGCAATCAAAGCAATAACTGGAGTCCGGCCGTATTATATAAGACCACCATATGGAATGCTGAGTTCATGCATGGCAGAAGAGATTGACATGCAGTGTGTGCTGTGGACGGTTGACCCCGAGGATTGGAATACATCTGACTGCGGTGCCGTTGTCAGGCATGTTGTGAAAAATGCAAAGAATGGTGACATAATACTTATGCATGATATCTTTGACTCATCAGTGACGGCGGCTCTGGAGATTGTTGACAGGCTTAAGGAGCGCGGATATGTTTTTGTTACGGCAGACCAGCTTATTCTTGATTAGGGGTTGATTTTTTTATTGTTTCATATTATTATACAATAAATGCGGTGAGGAAGAGGAGTACCTGACAGCTATCGCAAGAGAGAACAGCTCACAGGCTGCAAGGCTGTTTCGTGAATGGTCAGGGAAGGTAGCTTCTTAGCAGCACATCTGAACAATCATAATCTGACGGATTGTGACTTAAGTAGGATGTGACGGGGTGACTGACGTTATTACAGTCGATAAGGCCGGAAGGTGAAGTAAGGTGGTACCGCGTTAATACGCCCTTGCATTGCAGAGTCTCTGTAGTGCAGGGGCTTTCTGTTTAGTTGGTGCATTTTTGCACACGTGATAATCAGATATTAATCTGATGTTCACACTAATATTATAAGATAAAGACAGATTGAAAAGAATGGAGAAGAGAGAATGAGCAGGAATCTCGAAAAGAATTATGACCCTTCTGCGATTGAGGACCGTCTCTACCAGAAGTGGCTCGACAAGAAGTATTTCCATGCGGAAGTAGACAGAAGTAAGAAACCATTTACAATAGTTATGCCGCCTCCGAATATAACAGGTAAGCTGCATATGGGACATGCACTCGATAATACGATGCAGGATATCCTTATAAGATTCAAGAGAATGCAGGGATATGAAGCATTATGGATTCCGGGAACTGACCATGCAAGTATCTCAACGGAGGTTAAGGTAATCAATGCACTTAAGGAAGAAGGCATTGATAAGAATGAACTCGGACGTGAAGGCTTCCTCAAGCGTACATGGGAGTGGAAGAAGCAGTATGGCGGAACAATAACAAGCCAGCTTAAGAAGATGGGTTCTTCCTGTGACTGGGACAGAGAGCGTTTTACAATGGACGAGGGCTGTTCTAAGGCTGTACAGACAGTATTTATCAATCTTTATAAGAAAGGTCTTATCTACAAGGGTTCAAGAATCATCAACTGGTGTCCTGTATGTAAGACATCTATCTCAGATGCTGAGGTTGAATATGAGGAGCAGGCAGGACATTTCTGGCATATCAAGTATCCAATCGTAGGAACAGATGATGCCATCATCATCGCAACTACACGTCCTGAGACACTTATCGGTGACTCGGCGCTTGCAGTAAATCCTAATGATGACAGATACAAAGACCTTGTCGGAAAGATGGTTGAACTGCCTCTTATGAACCGCCAGATTCCTATTATTGCAGATGAATATGTAGATATGGAATTTGGTACAGGTGTTGTTAAGATTACACCTGCACATGACCCTAACGATTTCCAGGTTGGCAAGAGACACAATCTCCCTGAGATTAATATGCTCAATGATGATGCCACAATTAATGAAAATGGCGGCAAATACGCGGGAATGGACCGTTACGAGGCACGTAAGGCAATGGTTGAGGACCTTAAGGCAGCAGGACTTCTTGTTAAGGTTGAGGACCATGTACACAACGTAGGTACACATGACCGCTGTAAGACTACTGTAGAGCCTATGATTAAGCAGCAGTGGTTCGTTAAGATGGATGAGCTTATTAAGCCGGCTGCAGATGCGGTTAAGAACGGCGATATCAAGCTTATGCCTGAGAGAATGGAAAAGACATATTTTAACTGGACAGATAATATCCGTGACTGGTGTATATCAAGACAGCTCTGGTGGGGACACAGAATCCCGGCTTATTACTGTGATGACTGTGGTGAGATGGTTGTGTCAGATACTGAGACAACAGTATGTCCTAAGTGTGGCGGACATATGACACAGGACCCTGATACACTGGATACATGGTTCAGTTCAGCACTCTGGCCTTTCTCAACGCTTGGATGGCCTGAAAAGACTGAGGAGCTTTCATATTTCTATCCGACAGATGTGCTTGTAACAGGATATGATATCATATTCTTCTGGGTAATCAGAATGATTTTCTCAGGCTATGAGCATATGGGCGAGAAGCCTTTTGGCAAGGTATTGTTCCATGGCCTTGTAAGAGATTCACAGGGACGCAAGATGAGTAAGTCTCTTGGCAATGGTATCGACCCGCTTGAAGTAATTGATAAATATGGTGCAGATGCACTCAGACTTACACTGATAACAGGCAATGCACCGGGTAACGATATGCGTTTCTACTGGGAGCGTGTAGAAGCAAGCCGTAACTTTGCAAACAAGGTATGGAATGCTACAAGATTTATCATGATGAATGACCCTGAAGGCAGGATTAAGCCTGGCAACATCAAGGTTAACGGCAATGGCGGAAGCAGCAGCGCATATAAGCTTCCTGAGAATCTCACAGCAGCAGATAAGTGGATTCTTTCAAGAATGAATAAGGTTGTTGCAGAAGTTACAGAGAACATGGAAAAATATGAACTTGGAATAGCAGTTTCAAAGCTTCAGGACTTCATCTGGGATGAATTCTGTGACTGGTACATTGAGATGGTTAAGCCAAGACTTTACAATGACGAAGATACAACCAAGGATGCAGCAGTATGGACACTTAAGACTGTTCTCGTTGATGCCCTTAAGATGCTTCACCCATATATGCCATTCGTAACAGAGGAGATATTCTGCAACCTTCAGGATGATGAGGAATCAATAATGATTTCTGACTGGCCTGCATATAAGAAGGAGCTGGAATTCGCAGAGGATGAGAATGCAATCGAGACAATCAAAAATGCAGTCCGCAATATCCGCGCATTAAGAACAGATATGAATGTAGCACCTTCAAGAAAGGCTAAGGTATATGTTGTATCTGAGAATAACAGCGTAAGACAGATATTCGAGAACGGCAGAGTATTCTTTGCAACACTTGGATATGCAAGTGAAGTATGTGTACAGAGCGATAAGACAGGAATTGCAGATGATGCGGTATCAACAGTCATCCCTGAGGCTGTAATATATATGCCATTTGCTGACCTCGTAGATGTCAAGGCTGAGATTGAGCGTCTCGAGAAGGAAGAGAAACGCCTTAACGGAGAGATTGCAAGATGTAACGGCATGCTTAACAACGAGAAGTTTACAAGCAAGGCACCTCAGGCAAAGATTGATGAGGAGAAGGCAAAGCTTGTAAAATATACGCAGATGCTTGAGCAGGTTAAGGAAAGACTTGGACAGCTTAAGTAAGCCGGAACCTGTATGGCATATATAGTGATTTGGAGTCAGATATATGGAAAGAGTTTTCTTTCACGTTGATGTAAACAGCGCATTTTTATCATGGTCAGCCCTTAAGCTTCTTAAGGAAGGCCATGATGACCTGCGGCTTATAGCTTCTTGTGTCGGCGGGGATGAGAAATCAAGACATGGAATAGTGCTCGCCAAGAGCATCCTTGCCGCACAGGCAGGGGTGCGCACCGGCGAGCCTTTGTATATGGCAAGGAAAAAGTGTCCGGGGCTTGTTACAGTAAAACCGCAGTTTGACTGGTATGTGAAGAACAGCAGGGCGATGATAGCGATAATGCAGGAATTCACGCCTGACGTGGAACAGTACAGTATTGATGAGGCATTCCTTGATATGACCGGAATGCAGACACTGATGGGGCCGCCGCTTGAGGCAGCAGCAAGGCTTAAGGACAGAATCAGGGATGAGCTTGGATTTACTGTCAATATAGGAATATCATCTAACAGACTGCTGGCAAAGATGGCATCTGATTTTGAAAAGCCTGATAAGATACATACGCTGTTTCCTGATGAGATAGACAAAAAAATGTGGCATCTTCCGGTGGGGAGCCTGTTTGGAGTAGGAAAAAGCACTGCAAAGGCACTGAATAATATGGGCTTTTATACAATCGGAGATGTTGCGGCGGCAGACAGGGGGCTGCTTGTGTCGAAGCTCGGCAAAATGGGCGATATGGCATGGAATTATGCCAACGGAATTGAGTCAGTTGCGATTGTAAGGCATGAAGCCAAAGAAAACAGCTATGGTAACAGTGTCACAACCGGTGAGGATGTGTCATCCATAGATGTGGCACTTGGGATAATTATGTCACTTGCAGAGAGTGTTGCACTCAGGCTGAGAACTGATGGCAAAAAAGCCGGAGTTGTGACAGTAACGCTTGTGGATACTGAGTTCAACAGGCATTCGCATCAGTGTAGTCTTGAATATCCTACCAATACAACTGATGTAATATATGAGAATGCGCAGCAGCTTCTGTATGAGATGTGGAAGGCTGACAGACCGGTAAGGCTTATAGGTATATCAGCAGGAAAGGCAGCACATGAGGAATTTGAGCAGATGAGCCTGTTTGCGGATGAACGTACCGATAAGCTCAAAAAGCTGGATGCAGCCATGGATGAGATACGCAATAAATTCGGTGAAGAAGCGGTTGTCAGGGCAAGACTTCTTGGAAGTGAAAAGCATGAAAGACTGAGCAAAGCAAAGAATGCACAAAAAAGGAGAAATGATGAATAAAGCTGTTATATTTGACCTTGACGGTACTCTGTGGGATTCGGCAGAGCAGGTTGTGTGGGGCTGGAATAAGACATTTGAAGAAGAGGGCGTTGATAAAAGAACAACTGTCGGAGAGTTGAAAAGTCTTATGGGAAAGCCTATGGAGGCAATAATAGAGGCACTTGTGCCGGATATGGAGCCACAAAGAAGAACAGGACTTCTTGAGAGATGCTGCCGCAACGAGGAAGCAAGGCTGCTTGAAAAAGGCGGAATACTGTTTCCGGATATCACAAGGACTTTAACTATGCTGCGTGACGAAGGCTATCATCTTTCGATAGTCAGCAATTGTCAGGATGGATATATAGAAACATTTCTTGAACATCACAAGATGCAGCCATTCTTTGATGACTATGAATGTCCAGGCAGAAGCGGAATGCTTAAAGCAGAGAACATAAAACTCGTCATGGAGCGCAATAGAATAGAAAAAGCAGTATACGTTGGAGACACACAGGGCGACGCAGACGCATGCACCAAAGCAGGTGTGCCGTTCATCTGGGCGAGATATGGCTTTGGGGATGTAAAAGATGCACAGTATGTTATAGATTCACTTGCAGAGCTGCCGGATGTAGTCAGGGAGGTATTATAATGGAATTCGATAACGTCCTTAAGGAAAGAAGAAGTGTGAGAAAGTACAAGGCTTCAGCAGTCACAGGAGAGCAGCTTGAAAAGCTTATTCAGGCCGCACAGTATGCTCCGTCATGGAAGAATCTGCAGACATCAAGATATTATGTGATAGATGCCCCTGATGTCGTTGCGAATCTTAAGAAGGAATGTCTGCCGGAATTTAATGCTGCTAATGTCGCCAATGCGCCTGCACTTATAGTCACAACATTTGTAAAGAATGTATCAGGATACACTATTGAAGGTCAGCCCCGCAATGAATGTGGCAACGGATGGGGCTATTACGATCTTGGACTTGCAAGCGCTAACATTATACTTGAAGCACGCAATCAGGGACTCGACACACTTATCATGGGAATACGCGACGGAGAGAAGATAAGACAGATGCTTGCAATTGATGAGTCTGAAGAGATTGTTGCAGTAATCGGTGTCGGAGTACGCGAGGATGGTTTTGAACCGAAGATGCCAAAGAGAAAAGAGATGAATGAGGTAGCAAAGTTCATATAATCATATAAAGTATAATAGCGGATAATAAAAAATCACATGGGAGATGATATCGCTCATGTGATTTTTGTTAAATCTTTAAAACATGTTATCAAGAAGTCTTGTACCGGCAGAAGTCCTGAATATCTGCCTGCGTGCATTCTTAACAGCTTCGGCTGATACGTTATCTTCATACAGATTAACAAGAAAGTCTGCTTCGACAAGAATCTGATAATCAATTCCGTCAATATTGTTGTATGTGTGGTGATGTCCAATCAGGTACATGACACGTTCTATCTGCGAAGCATTGTAACCACCAACCTTCTGCATGAGCTTTTCAGCCTCGGCAGGGCCTTCAAGCTCCTGATAATGACCGCTCGCAGAGCCGTATTTTGCTTCACTGATATGGATTCCTATATCATGGAGTATAGCAGCCGTCTCAAGGATGAATGTGGTCTCTTCGTCTGCATTCTCAAGTGCTGCGATAGTGGCAGCAAGGTCATGAACCTTGATAAAATGCTGGATTCTTCTCGCGTCACCTTTATCATATTCTATCATTGCATCTATAAGCTTAGCATGCTGCGTGTACATGTGATGCCTCGTTCTTTCCAAAATACTCCTCATACCATACAAGGAACATATAGATAGTCCATATCTTACGTGAGTTATCGGCATTGCCGGCTTTGTGCTCGTCAAGGAAGGAAACTATCTCATCAACATTGAAGTACTCCTGTGCCGCATCGCTTGTAAATGCTTTCCTGACAATGTTATAGTACTTGTCGTCACGAAGCCATATTCTTATCGGAACAGGGAAACCGAGCTTCTTCTTCTCAGCAACCATGTCAGGCAAATAGCGGTGCGCAGCCTGACGCATTGCAAACTTGGTATTCTTGTTATTGACCTTGTACTTTGTTGGAATATGTCTTGCAACTTCAAAGACTTCCTTGTCGAGAAATGGAACACGCACTTCAAGTGAATGTGCCATACTCATCTTGTCGGCCTTAAGAAGGATGTCACCGATAAGCCAGAAGTGAATATCAATGTACTGCATCTTGGTAACGTCATCAAGATTGGCGACTTTGTCATAGTAAGGTCTGGTAAGCTCCATATGGTTGTACTTGCCTGTAGGGTGCTTGAGAATCTTGGCACGCTCCTCTTCATTAAACATAAATGCGTTGCCTATGAATCTCTCCTGCAGATCCTTGCTTGCGCGGATAAGGAAGCTTCTTCCCTTCATATGAGGAGGGAGCTTGCCGGCAATTGCGGCAAGACCTTTGCGCAGTCCCTTAGGAAGCTTCTGCATCGGTGCAAGTGATAACGGTTCGTGATAGATGTTATATCCGCCGAAGAACTCATCGGCACCCTCACCTGACATCGCAACCTTGACATGCTTTGCTGCTGTCTGGCTTACAAAGTAAAGTGCAATGGCAGAAGGGTCAGCCAGTGGCTCGTCCATCTGGTACTGGATATGGCTTATTGCATCCCAGTATTCTTCGGTAGTTATAAGCTTGCTGTAATTGTCAATCTTAATCTTCTCAGAGAGTGCCTTGGCATAGTCAATCTCATTGTACTTTTCATAATCGAAGCCTACGGTGAATGTCTTGTCACCGTTAAAAGTTGCTGCAACGTAGCTTGAGTCAACACCGCTTGAAAGGAATGAACCGACCTCGACATCACTTATCTTGTGGTGTTCAACTGAATCGTGCATAACCTTATCAATCTCATCAACGCACTCCTCGAGTGTCTTATTCTCATCAGGCTCAAATACCGGCTCCCAATAGCGCTTAATATTAAGCTCACCCTTGTGGAAGGTGAGACAGTGTGACGGCATAAGCTTGTATATTCCCTTGAAAAATGTCTCATCCAGTACGGAATACTGGAATGTAAGATAATTCTCCAGCGCCACGTTATTAACAGCCTTCTGGTAAAGAGGGTACTCAAGAATACTCTTAATCTCGGATGCAAATACAAGGTTACCGTCTACAAGTGCATAATAGAAAGGCTTGATTCCGAAGAAATCCCTTGCTCCGAAGAGAGTCTCCTTTTTACTGTCCCATATAACAAATGCAAACATTCCGCGAAGGCGGTTAAGCATATCTTCGCCATATTCCTCATATGCATGAATAAGTACTTCTGTATCGGAATTGTTGCGGAAGGTATGTCCTTTTTCTATCAATTCTTTGCGCAGATCCTGATAATTATATATCTCACCGTTAAATGTTATAACAATGTCATTGGTCTCGTTGTACATAGGCTGACTTCCGCAGTCAAGGTCAATGATGCTGAGGCGCCTGAAGCCGAGAGCGGCACCATTGTCAATGTGCTGACCGGCACTGTCAGGACCTCTGTGGATAATTCTGTTCATCATATTAGTGAGAACTTCCTCACTATTCTCCAAGTGTCCTGTAAATCCTGCAAAACCACACATAATTTCCTCCAAAAAACATTGCGGCTTAAGCTGCTGCGTAAACTGATGTATAAGCCGCTTTACTTTATATATAGTATAGGTAATCTTTTTTGGATTATAGCAAATCACATGCAGAAATACAACAATTTGGAGCGGATATATTTACAAAAATTAATTAATGTAGTAAATTTAAGAGTAATATTGATAAAATTAAGGCTGAAAGGATAAGGTGTGAACAATGGCTAAAATTAAGATGACAACTCCACTCGTAGAGATGGATGGAGATGAGATGACAAGAATTCTGTGGCAGTGGATTAAAGATGAGCTCTTAAGTCCGTTTGTTGAACTGAATACAGAATATTATGATCTTGGTCTTAAGCACCGTAATGAGACAGATGATAAGGTAACAGTTGATTCGGCAGAGGCAACAAAGAAGTATGGTGTTGCTGTAAAGTGTGCAACTATTACTCCTAATGCAGCAAGAATGACTGAGTACGATCTTAAGGCAATGTATAAGAGCCCTAACGGAACAATAAGAGCTATCCTTGATGGTACAGTATTCCGTGCGCCTATCATAGTTAAGGGCATTGAGCCACTTGTTAAGAACTGGAAGAAGCCTATTACAATAGCAAGACATGCATATGGCGATGTATACAAGGGAGTAGAGATGAAGATACCTGCAGCCGGCAGGACAGAACTTGTATACACAGCAGAAGACGGAACACAGACAAAGGAGCTCATTCATGAGTTTGACGGTCCGGGAATCATTCAGGGCATGCATAATATCAACGCTTCAATAGAGAGCTTTGCAAGAAGCTGCTTTAATTATGCACTTGATACAAAGCAGGATCTCTGGTTTGCAACAAAGGATACAATATCTAAGAAATATGACCATACATTCAAGGATATTTTTCAGGAGATATATGATGCAGAATTTGCTGATAAGTTCAAGGCAGCCGGCATAGAATATTTCTATACTCTTATTGATGATGCCGTAGCAAGAGTTATGCGTTCAGAGGGCGGATATATCTGGGCATGTAAGAACTATGACGGAGATGTCATGAGTGATATGGTTGCAACTGCCTTCGGTTCACTTGCAATGATGACATCAGTGCTTGTATCACCTCACGGATATTATGAGTATGAGGCTGCCCACGGAACAGTACAGAGACATTACTATAAGCACCTTAAGGGCGAAGAGACATCAACTAACTCAGTTGCAACAATATTTGCATGGTCAGGGGCTCTGCGCAAGAGAGGCGAGCTTGACGGCAATAAGGAGCTTATGGAATTTGCAGATAAGCTTGAGACAGCATGCATCAGGACTATTGAAGATGGTAAGATGACAAAGGATCTTGCACTTATCACAACGATTGAGAATCCTGTTGTGCTTAACAGCCTTGATTTTATTAAGGCTATCCGTACAACACTTGAAGGGATGCTTGCATAAATAAATTCTAGAATGGAGATTATGATGAAGGACCAGCAGAAGACGTTATTCCGTATGCATTTTGAACCGGGAGACCTTATAAAGTTACCAAATATTCTTTGTTACATAAGAATTATACTTGTGCCTGTTTTCTGCTGGCTTTATCTTAATGCCGGCACACCGCATGACTTTGCAATGGCAGCAGTTGTGGTAATTGTATCAGGACTTACGGATTTTCTTGACGGACAGATTGCGAGAAGATGTAATATGATTACAGATCTCGGTAAGGTTCTGGATCCGATTGCGGATAAGCTTATGCAGCTTGCAATGCTTGTATGTGCAACGGTACGTGTTCACTATATGGCGGTGCTTGTGGGCGTTCTTGTAATAAAAGAGATAGTTACGGCGGTGGTAGGAGCTGTTGTAATTAAGACATGCCGGAAGAGGCTTAACGGAGCAAAGTGGTATGGCAAGGTATGTACATTTGTGCTGTATGTGATAATGATAGCATTCATACTTCTGCCGGATATACCGTCTAATATAAGAACGATTCTGTTTGCGTTATGTCTTATTTCGCTTGCAGTATCATTTATCATGTACATAAGAATATACGCAATTATGATTGCAGATACTAAAAAACGCGGAGATGCAGAATTTAAAGTTTATTAAGGTACAGGTCGCAGCAGGGAGATAAATAATGAAGATTTTTATGTTTCATGGAATGGATATATTCCAGTTTTTTGTATGGTTTTTTATATACAGCTTCTTAGGATGGGGAATGGAGTGTATTGTTATCAGAAGACAGAAGGGCTACTGGGAGAACAGGGGATTTGCCAAGCTGCCGTTTTGTGTAATATATGGCTTTGGAGTGTTTATTGCATGTTATCTATTTGCACCGATACAGCATAATTATGCTGCACTGTATGTATGGGGCTGCATTGGAGCAACCGTATTTGAGTATATAGTGGCAATGGCAATGATGAAGCTTTTTGGAGAAGTATGGTGGAATTATGACCATCTTAAGTTTAATTACAAAGGAATATTATGCCTTGAGAGTACTCTTGCGTGGGGACTTCTGGCACTTATCATATTTGGTTATTTCAATATAAGACTTGAAAGCTTTGTTATGCATATTAACCACAGATATGTTATGATAATGGGTACTGCGCTGCCGATAATGTATGTTACGGATTTTACATACCACTTCATAACAAGATTGAGAGATAATAGAAGCAGCATGGCAGAGTTTCAGGAAGATGCTGATAAGGTTAAAGAAATAAAAAAATGCTGACAGTGCCGGAAAGAGCCGGTGCATTGAGCTGTTTTAATAGTATTTAGGATATTTAGGAATGGAGAAAAGCCTGATGGCAAAGACTCATGATATGGAAGAGCGCGAAGAGCGCTTTATTCTCGTGGCGGTGCAGACTGATGAACGTGATGACACCAGGCAGTCACTTGCTGAACTCAGGGAACTTGTAAAGACTGCAGGAGCACAGGTGTGTGATGTAGTTATCCAGAACAGGGAGGCTGTACACCCGGGAACATATATAGGAAAGGGTAAGATAGAAGAGCTGGCATGTCTTGCTGCACAGTATGATGCAGACGGAATAGTGTGTGATGATGAACTTTCACCGGCACAGCTTAAGAATCTTGAAGAGGAGCTTAATTGTAAGGTACTTGACAGAACTCTGGTTATCCTTGATATATTCGCTGCAAGGGCATCAACAAGCGAAGGTAAGATTCAGGTTGAGATGGCACAGCTTAAGTACAGAATGTCACGTTTGGCAGGTCTTGGCCTCGGACTTTCAATGTCACGTCTTGGCGGCGGTGTTGGAACAAGAGGTCCCGGTGAGAAGAAGATTGAGATGGACAGACGTCTTATCCGTGACAGAATCGCACAGCTTAAAAGTGAGCTTGATGAGGTCGTAAGACACAGAGAAGTAACAAGACAGCAGAGAAAAAAGACAAGTATGCCGGTTGCTGCAATTGTAGGATATACAAATGCCGGCAAATCAACGCTGCTTAACAGACTTACTGATGCGGACGTGCTGTCAGAAGATAAGCTTTTTGCAACACTTGACCCTACAACGAGGGAACTGGTTCTTACTGATAAGTCAAGAGTGCTGCTTACCGATACGGTCGGATTTATCAGAAAGCTTCCGCACCATCTTATAGATGCGTTCAGAAGTACACTTGAAGAAGCGAGATATGCGGATATTATAGTGCATGTTGTTGATGCATCCAATGATGATATGGAACGTCAGATGGAGATTGTATATGATACACTGCAGGAACTTGAAGTCGGGGACAAACCGGTTATAACTCTCTTCAACAAATGTGATATGCTGGATATGACGGATTCATCAGCAAAGCCAAGGGATTTTAAGGCAGATAAGACCGTATATATATCTGCAAAGACGGGACAGGGACTTGATGAGTTTGAAGAGGCACTTGGAGATATCTTAAGAGGCTCCAAAGTATATATAGAGCATTGTTACGGATTTGCAGATGCAGGAAAGATACAGGTCATAAGACAGTACGGACAGCTGATGAGTGAAGATTATACGGCTGATGGTATTATGGTAAAAGGCTATATCGGAAAGGAATATCTCGACAGAGCCGGATTATCATCATATCTTAAGAAGGAGGATAATGAGTACTGATGAGTTACGCTGATAAAGTTTTTATAGATATGTGTAATGATATAATTGACAACGGGTACAGCACAGAGGGCGAGAAAGTCAGACCTAAGTGGGATGATGGCTCGTATGCATATACAATCAAGAAGTTTGGTGTTGTGAACAGATATGATCTTAGCAGAGAATTTCCGATTATGACATTAAGACGGACAGCATTCAAAAGCTGTATAGACGAGATACTCTGGATATGGCAGAAAAAGTCCAATAATATAAAGGATCTTAACAGCCATATATGGGATGAATGGGCCGACGAGAACGGCTCAATCGGCAAAGCGTACGGATATCAGCTTGGCGTCAGGCACCAGTATAAGGAAGGAATGATGGATCAGGTCGACAGAGTTCTGTATGACCTTAAGAATAATCCATACAGCCGCCGTATAATGACTAATATATATGTACACCAGGATCTGCATGAGATGAATCTTTATCCTTGTGCATACAGCATGACCTTTAACGTTACCGGTAATAAGCTTAATGCTATACTCAATCAGCGTTCTAATGATATTCTTACTGCGAATAACTGGAATGTAGTACAGTATGCGGTACTTGTACACATGATTGCACAGGTGAGCGGACTTGAGGCGGGAGAGCTTGTCCATGTAATAGCGGATGCGCATATATATGACAGACATATTCCTCTTGTAAAAGAACTGATAAAGCGTCAGACATATGATGCACCTGTATTCCGCATGAATCCGGATGTTAAAGACTTTTATGAGTTCACGGTGGATGATTTTGAACTTGAGGATTACAAGTATGGTACGCAGATAAAGATACCTGTTGCGGTCTGACGGAGGAAAATGAAAGTTAATTTAGGAAAATGTTGCAGAAAGAGAGGTCATTTTTTATGAATATGATAGTTGCTGTAGACAGTAACTGGGCTATAGGACACAAAGGGAAGCTTCTTGTGAGTATTCCGGAAGATATGCAGTTTTTCCGCAGGGAGACGACAGGAAAAGTAGTCGTTATGGGAAGAAAGACACTGGAAAGCTTCCCTAATGGACTGCCGCTTAAGAACAGGGTTAATGTTGTCATAACAAAAGATAAGGAGTATAATGTTAAAGATGCCATCATCTGCCATAGTATCGAGGAGGCACTTGAAGTGCTTAAGCAGTATAATGATGAAGATATCTATGTTATAGGCGGAGAGTCAGTATACAGACAGTTCCTCACATATTGCAGTGTGGCTCATGTTACTAAGATCAATTACTCATATGATGCAGATACATATTTTCCAAATCTTGATGAGATGGACGAATGGACAATTGAGGAGAGCAGCGACGAACGTACATATTTTGATCTGGAATATGAATTTGTCAAATATGTGAAGAAGTAATTGACAGGAAGAAATAATTAATATGGGAGGTGTGGATATGTTTTGTCCAAAGTGTGGTAATGAAGTAGAACAAGGGGCAATGTTCTGCCCAAAGTGCGGCAATATGCTTATGCCGCAGGAACCGGTGGATCTTACAAAAAGTATGAGTGACAGCGTTGGACCGGTGCAGAATAGTGGTAACGGATATGGTGCACAGCCGGTACAGCAGCCATATCAGCCGGTACAGCCGCCGGTAGGAAAACATGTAGAGCCTAAGAAGAGTAAGGCTCCGCTTATTGCAGCGATAATTGCACTTATAGTAGTTGCACTTGGTGTTGCGGGATTCTGCATGAGATCAACACTTGCAATGATTATTAACCCTGAAGAACAGGTTAAGGAAGCTCTTAAGAGCTCAGCAGGCAATCTCCAGACATCATTTGACACAGTTATGTCAGATAGCAGCTTAGCATCAACACAGGTTGCTGGTAAGAATGATTTTACATATTCGCTTCATATTGACAGGGCAACTGTCAACGGAAGTGATTATCTTTCATATGTTAAGGCAGACACGCTTAACATGCATCTTCAGATGTCACCTGAAGATAAGGTTATTGCAGGAACGATGGGACTCGCACAGGGAACCGGTAAGTCTTCGGTGATTGAGATGAAGATTTACATGGATACTAATAATGTATATTTTAGTATTCCTGCACTTTGCAGCAAGTCATTCTATATGAAGACAGATGATGTATTCAGAGATAGCGGAATCAGCTACAGTGATATGTTCAGCTACATGGGCAAAGCTGCTTCAACAAGTAATATTTCTGCTTATTCGGGAATTATACAGGCTGTTGTTAAAGATGTATTCGGTGCGGTTGATTCATTTATCGATGAATTATCATATGATAAGCTTGGCAGGGTAACATTCAATGGCGAGCAGGGAGATGTCAAAGCTACACAGTTCGCGATAACGGTGACAGAGCAGAATGTCAAGAATTTTGCCAATAATGTTATTGAGAATGTATTTAATGATGATACGCTTAAGCCTTATCTGGCATTCGTATCAGGATATGTCACAAAGGATACATGTAAGAATGCAGTCACTAATGCAGAACTCGGATTCGGACAGTTTGTTGTGAATGCTGCAATAACCAATAAAAAAGAGCTCGTGTCAGTTTCATTTGATACTAATTCAATTACAACATACAAGGGGTCAGCATTTAAGGCAGAACTTAAGCTCCTCGGCAGAGAGAAAAAGAATGACTGCATCTACGTCAATATAGGCTCAGACGAACTTGATATGGATGCAATGGCTTCATCAAGCGGAGATAATATCAAGATTGACGTAAAGGTTACACCTAAGTCAGGCAATATATCCAACCAGTATCTCAGACTGTATATGGATGCTGCAATGAAGGGTATGGATGCATCAAGCGGTTCACTTGTTATTAATTCATTAACACTGGATGGCAATATTGATGGTACATCATTAGATGTTGCAATGTCAGGTTCGGCGGATTATAAGCAGATTAGTTCACTTGATTTCAGGTCATCGGATTTTGCTAATGCAATTAACGCATCAAGAATGACTGCATCACAGGAGAACGAAGTGTCTTCGGAGGTTATAAAGAATATATCGGTTCTCAAGAATGTGCTTTCTGACGATATGTATAATAATATCTATCGTCAGATGTTCGGTTCATCATCAATAAAATCATTTTACTAAGATATGATGGCTCCGGCTTGTAAGGCACATTGAAAGGATGACACGATAATATAAAACAAGAAGGAAGGTTTGAATTATGGACAACAGGGAAGTAATGTTGATTGATTCAATTGATAAGGCAAAGAAGGATAGACTTGAGAAGCTGCTTCTTAAGAATAACATCAGCTATTTTGAAAGATCCAAGGGTGACCATGGCTTCTTTTCAAAATCATCCAACCGCAAATATTCCATCTATGTACATATCGATTCCTTAGAACGTGCCAAGAGCATATTAGAAGAAATGTAATTTATAATGTGAATCTAAAAGACATCATACAGCGCAGTTAATCAATTATTGACCGCATGTATGATGTCTTTTTTAGCATAATGTTATTTTGCACGTTCTGCGAATTCAGTATTAACGAGTACTTCATAAGGAACACGCGATTTGAGTTCACCTGAGGACTCAA
The DNA here is from genome assembly GCA_025146925.1 of [Bacteroides] pectinophilus. NCBI lineage: Bacteria > Bacillati > Bacillota > Clostridia > Eubacteriales > [Bacteroides] pectinophilus. The sequence goes on from CP102260.1 coordinate 1,161,609, forward strand.
GAATATCGAGAAGCAGATTGAAGCTGTCTTCTGAAAATACAGTGTTATCTTTCCAGGAATCCTGCTGCTTGTAACGGTCAATTATCTTTACAAGGTCTTTGGACTCGGTCTCCGGAAACTGTGGTGCGATAACTGTGGCAATTTCTTCCGGCGTGTGCGTATTTACATAGTTAATACCCTTTTGTATTGCATTTGTAAATGACTGTATTATCTCCGGGTGATTTTTAATATAACTTTTTTTTGCACAGTATGCAGTGTATGGTACATATCCGCTCTCAATGCCAAGAGAGCTTACAACGTAACCGGCACCTTCGTTTTCCAGAAGTGTCGCATGCGGCTCAAACTCAACTGTATAGTCATAATCATCAGGGCTGCCTTTGAAAGCACCGGCAGTGGAGCCAAAGTCAATATTCTGTATGATTGTAAGATCATTTTTATAATCGATTCCCTTATTTTTGAGAATGTATTCAAGAATCATCTCGGGCATGCCACCTGCGCGTCCGCCAAGGACAGTACTGCCCCTGAGTGAGTCCCAATTGAAGTCTGGTTGCGGTGTACGGGATACAAGAAAATTACCTGCTCGCTGTGTAAGCTGCGCAAAGTTGACAGCATAGTCTGTGGAACCTTCGTTATATACATACACTGAGGATTCTGAGCCCATAAATCCTATATCGGCATCTCCGGATACGAGTGATGTCATTACTTTATCAGCACCAAAACCGGTGACGAGCGTAAGGCTGATTCCTTCTTCCTCAAAGTATCCGTTCTCGATTGCAACATACTGTGGAGCGTAGAATATAGAGTGGGCAACCTCATTAAGGGTTATCTGAGTGAGTCTGTCAGAAGAGTCCTGTGGAAAACAGGCTGACATTGAAATGAGTGTGGTGACAGAAAGAGCAATTCCTGTGATGCCACCAAGCATCCTGTGTTTCATATAAAAGCCTCCGTAATCTGGATTCATTTATATTCTATGCATATGGATGCTGTGGTGACAGCAGGAGAGTAATATTCAGATAAAACTATTTCTTTAGAAAATCTTCTCTTGCGGGATTGAATACATCTACAAGAATTCCGTCCTCGAGAGCAACAACTCCATGAACAGCATCAGACGGCATGTATACACTGTCTCCCTGCTTTACTATTCTGGTTTCCCCATCAATTGTGAATTCAAAGCTTCCTTTTGCGATATATGTAATCTGAAGATGTGGGTGTGAATGAGTGTTTCCTCTTGCCCCCTTTTTGAATGTTATCTCGCACATCATAAGCTCATCTGAATGGGTGAGAATCTTACGTGTTACGCCCGGCTCGCAGTCGGTAGGAATTACATCATTGTTGAATACGAACATAATTAGTCCTCCATTAGCATTTATTTAAAATGCATTATACACCAAACTGAAGGTTTGTACAATTATGTTAAAATATGTTTCGGTGAGGAAAATTGACAAATACATGTCGGCATCATATGATAAAATATGATAAATTGAAATAATAACTGATTTTTATAAAGCAATTAGTGCCGCAGACACCACAAATTGCGTCTGTAGCAGAGCTGAATCTGATATTTGGCTTGTGATTTTTTGACGCTTTGTATGTCTGCGGAAAGGAGATAATATGCAGTATACATGGCTTACAATTGCGATTTTAAGCGCGGGATATTTTATTACATGTCTGGCTGTAACCGGACCATCGTCAATGTTTAATTATATATGGCTTGCTATTTCGTTATTTTTTGGATTTGTTTTTTATATAAGCAGAATGGAAGCCTGCGGAAGAATTGTACTTCATGTATGGACTAAGACAGCATTTACGGTTGTGATGATATTGGGATTTGGCTATCTTGCCGTGCTTGAGGGACTTGTGATAAGTAAGATGAATGCAAAACCTGACGGCGGGTGCGATTATATGATAGTGCTTGGAGCACATGTCAAAGGGGATGTGGTCTCAAAATCACTTGCGCAGAGGCTGGATACTGCATATGAGTATGCATGCAGTGAAGATGGAAAGGAATGTACCATAATAGTTGCAGGCGGTAAGGGAAAAGGAGAGAGTGTAACAGAGGCATTCGCAATGAAAAGATATCTTACTGAAAAGGGGATTAATCCCGACAGGATACTTATGGAGGATAAATCAACAGATACACAGCTTAATATAAAGCTGAGCAGGGAGCTGTATATAGATGATACCGCTTCGGATGTTGTAATTGCCAGCAGCAGCTTCCATATATTCAGGGCACTTAAGCTTGCGAATGCCCAGGGGCTTAATAATGTACAGGGCCTTGCGGCCCCGTCCAATAAAATACTGCTTGTCAATTACATGCTGCGTGAAGCGGTAGGAATTACAAAAGAGATTGTATTCGGTAATTTCCGATATGCCGTAATTTAATGTTAAGATTCAGCACCGGTGCCATAGAATGACTTTACGGTGCCGGCAATGTCCATGCCTTTTTTGAATCCGTCATTATAGAGGGCATCAATCTTGGACAGGTCTTTTTCAAGACGGCTGAAGCCTTTGGTACTGTCAGGACGTATTACGATGACACGTCCGTCTTTTTCATATTCTGCAAGCCTGTCGAGACAGCTGTTATATCTTCTGGCACGTTTCATAAGGTCCTTTGCAAGCTCCGGATATTTCATGTATGCATGTGCAACGGCTCTGGTTGAACGCCCTGTCTGCTTGCGGTAGCCATCCTCTCTTGTGAGCACAACAACAACTCTGTCACATCCGTCTGCAAATGCTTTTTCAAAAGGAATTGAGTCGCTTAAGCCTCCGTCAAGATATGGCGTGTCATTAATGTAAATGAAAGGAAAAAGCAGTGGAAGCGCACAGGTTGCCTGAAGGACTGTGTTCTGCGGATCATGTGCACTAACATGCATATATTCGGGACGTCCTGTGAGAACATTAGTCACAACGGCAATGAACTCTCCATGGCTGTTATATCTGTCAAATGCTTCATAATCAAAAGGAACAAGCTCATTTGGAATTGTATCATAGGCAAATTTGAGACCATAATAACTTTTGTTAGACGGATTGATAAGATTGCCGGCACCCATGTAACGCTTGTCATGGCAGAACTGCATAATAATGTCATAGTTACGCTTCGCCTGTCCTGATGCATATGAAACACCATAAGCTGCTCCGGCGGATACTCCGATCATGTAGTCAGGCATTATATTATTGGCAAGGAATGCATCCATTACGCCGCATGAAAATATTGTTCTGAAAGCACCACCCTCAAATACTATTCCGGTTTTCAATGTGTATATCCTCCATTCTTAATATTGCGATATAATTATGCTTGGGGCAGAATCCCCAGGCTTTGATGATATAAAGATATAAAAAGAATTATAGCACTCATGTCTTTATCGTGCAAATGCATGAGGTAATGGAAATATTTTGCATATGTGATATGCATATTATGTATATCTGCTTGAGAATATATCAAATGAAGTGTATAATTGGATTGTTGCAGGCAATATCATGCAGTGTAGCGGAGGATTGGCATGAAGAGTGAAGACAGATTCGATAATATGAGTCCGGATGAACTTGATAATAAGAAAAAATGGTTCTTTAAAGAAAGTCTGCGTCTTGAAGAGATGAAGAAGGAGCTTGAGGACGAGCGCAAGCTTATAGATATTCAGAAGAATCTGCTGGAACGCCAGCAGAGCAAGAATATGCTGCTTCGCAAACAGCTTGAGAACCAGAAGATTTTGTTCGACAGACAGTGGCAGCTCCTTGAGAATGAGACAAGAAGGCTGGCAATAGACAAGGAACAGTTTGAAAGAGATAAGCTGTGCTTCAGGGACAATGCCGTTAGGGAGGCAAGAAGAAGCATGTCTGTGGAGGCTAATGTGAATGTATTCTTCAGGGGTGTTGATGATATGGCATCGCTTAAGAAGAGATATAAGTCACTTCAGAAGATATATCACCCGGATAACATGCACGGGGACAGCACAGTAATTCTGGCAATTAATGCTGAGTATGACAAGCTGTCACGTTTTTATTTGGGAACATAGTACGATTTGTTAAACATTTTATTGCAGATGATAATTCTCTGTGATAAAATATTTTTGTTTATGTAAAAACGCGTCTGCCTGACCTTAATGGCAGTATGCACTGTATATGGAGGAAGAAGATGGAATTAATGTATAAGAGTACGAGAGACGCTAATGTAAGTGTTAAGGCTTCACAGGCAATACTTAAGGGACTTGCACCGGACGGAGGTCTTTTTGTACCTGATAGTATACCTGCACTTGACGTAAGTCTTGATAAGCTTGCTTCAATGGATTATAAGGGAGTTGCGTATGAAGTAATGAAGCTTATGCTCACTGATTTTACAGAGGAAGAGCTTAAGGACTGCATTAATAAGGCATACGACTCAAAGTTCGATACAGATGAGATAGCTCCGCTCGTAAGTGCTGATGGCGCATATTATCTGGAACTTTTCCATGGTGCAACGATTGCATTTAAGGATATGGCACTTTCAATACTTCCACATCTTCTTATAACATCTGCCAGAAAGAATAATGTTACTAATGACATAGTTATTCTTACAGCAACATCAGGTGATACAGGTAAGGCTGCACTTGCGGGATTTGCTGATGTTAAGGGTACTAAAATTATCGTATTCTATCCTAAGGATGGTGTCAGCCCTGTTCAGGAGAAGCAGATGGTAACACAGAAGGGTGACAATACATATGTAATCGGAATTAAGGGTAATTTCGATGATGCACAGACAGGCGTTAAGAATATATTCGGTGACAAGGAACTTGAGAAGGTTATGAATGCTGCGGGATATCAGTTCTCATCAGCTAATTCAATCAATATCGGACGTCTTGTACCACAGATAGTTTATTATGTATATGCATATACAAGACTTCTTGCCAATGACCGGATTAAGGATGGCGAGAAGATCAATGTTGTAGTACCTACAGGTAACTTCGGTAATATCCTTGCTGCATTTTATGCTAAGAATATGGGACTTCCGATTAATAAGCTTATATGTGCATCCAATGACAATAAGGTTCTGTATGATTTCTTTGCTACAGGTGAGTATGACAGAAATCGTGATTTTATCCTTACAACATCTCCTTCAATGGATATTCTTATCTCAAGTAACCTTGAAAGACTTATCTATAGAATTGCAGGTAATGATGCAGCTAAGAATCAGGAGCTTATGTCAGAACTCAAGTCTCAGGGCAGATATGGAATTACGGATGAGATGAAGAAGCAGCTTGCAGATTTCTATGGTAATTATGCAACAGAGGAAGAGAATGCAGCTACGATTAAGAAACTGTATGAGGATACAGGATATATTATTGATACTCACACAGGTGTCGCAGCAACTGTATATGAGAAGTATAAGAAGGATACAGGTGATACTACTAAAACTGTAATTGCATCTACAGCAAGTCCTTACAAGTTCACAAGAAGTGTGCTTACAGCAATAGATCCAAAGTATGATTCAATGGGTGATTTTGAACTTGTTGACGAACTTAACAGACTGTCAGGTGTTGATATTCCTAAGGCAATTGAGGACATCAGAACAGCACCGGTTCTTCATGACACAGTATGCGAAGTTAATGAGATGTGTGATAATGTTAAGAGGATTCTTGGCATCAATTAACAGATAATGGAATGGTTAAGCCAGTCTGCAGAAGTTTTGGGGCAGGCTGGCTTTTAAGTTTATATGGGTATTAGGTTAAGATAAGAATGAATGACATGAATAATGATATAATAAAGCTGGATGCCCTGGACAGACAGGAGGCACTGCGTTACCTTGGAATGGGAAAAACAGAGCCTGACGATAATACACAGAGACTGCTTGATGAATGTGAGAAGCTTCTTCTTGAAGCAGCAAGACCACAATATGTATACAGATGCTTTGAATGCATACACAGGGAAGAAGGTGTTGAAGCGGCAGGAACTAATCTTATCCTTACAGGCAATTCAATTAAAGAACATCTCAAGGGATGTGACCGTATGGTGCTGTTATGTGTAACAATATCGGCAGAAGTTGACAGACTTTTGAGAAAGCTTGAACTTAAAGATATGGCTGCAATGGTGGTTGCCGACAGCCTTTCAAGTGTAGCTGTGGAACAGGTATGCAGTAAGGCGGAACGGATAATTGCCGATAAGTTTGAAGGGACTTATCAGACATGGAGATTCGGAATAGGATATGGAGACCTTCCGCTTACATTACAGCCGGATTTTTTAAGGATACTTGATGCCGGAAAGAGGGTTGGCGTATATGCAACTAAAAGCTGTCTGCTCACACCGAGAAAGTCGGTTACTTGTATAATAGGAGTGTCGGATAAACCGCTTCCGAAGTCACAGCGCGGATGTCAGACATGTAATATGAAAGGGAAATGCCCTTACAGCGGAACTGATATTGGGTGTGGAAGATAACAGGAAAGATAACAGATAAAAGAGGACAGAATAATGAACAATAGTTTCAGGGATTTACTTAAAAATGAATATGTTATTCTTGACGGGGCAATGGGAACAATGCTTCAGGCAGCAGGGATGAAGATGGGAGAAACACCGGAAGTCCTGAGCATTACGCAGCCGGAACTGCTTGAGAATATTCATTCACAGTACATAAAGGCCGGTTCACAGATAGTATATGCCAATACATTCGGAGCCAATCCATACAAGCTTGAGGGCTGCGGATATTCACTTGAGGAGATAGTCAAAGCGGCGATTGCCAATGCGAGGCGTGCAAGTGATGCCAATCCGGCAGAAGACGGAAGCAAAGCGCTTGTAGCTCTTGATATAGGACCTATCGGACAGCTTATGGAACCTACGGGAACTATGAGCTTTGAAGAAGCTTATGATATGTATGCACAGCTTATAAAAGCAGGAAGTGATGCAGATCTCATTGTGTTCGAAACAATGACAGACCTGCTTGAGGTTAAGGCAGGAGTACTTGCGGCAAAGGAAAATTCCGACCTTCCTGTCATGGTTACAATGACATTTGAGATGAACCACAGAACATTTACAGGTGTATCCGTACAGTCAATGGCATTAACCCTTGAAGGGCTTGGCGTGGATGCAATAGGTGTAAACTGTTCCCTCGGACCGAAAGAACTTGAACCGGTTGTAAAAGAACTTGCGGACTGGACTAACCTGCCGATTGTCCTCAAGCCTAATGCAGGGCTTCCTGACCCTAAGACTAACAAATACAATCTGTCAGCTGCCGATTTTGCTGAATCAATGAAGATTCTGCTTCCGTATGGGATAAAGGTATTTGGCGGATGCTGTGGTACAACACCTGACTTTATCAGGGAACTTAAGAATATGCTTAAGACAGAGGGTAATCCGGCAACACACAGCAAAAAGACAGGTGCAGCAGTGTGCTCACCTACACAGGCGGTCGCAATATCGCAGCCGAGAATAATCGGTGAGAGAATTAACCCGACAGGCAAGAAGCTTTTTAAGGAGGCACTCCTTAATAATGATATAGATTACATACTTAATCAGGCACTTGAGCAGGTTAAGGGCGGAGCTGATATCCTTGATGTCAATGTCGGACTTCCGGGAATTGATGAAAAAGAGATGATGGTCAAGGTGGTTAAGGCGCTTCAGGGAATTGTGGATGTGCCGCTCCAGATTGACTCAACAATACCTGAGGTGCTTGAAGCTGCACTCCGTGTATATAACGGAAAGCCGATAGTTAATTCTGTTAATGGTGAGGAAAAGTCTCTTGCAACCGTACTTCCGCTTGTTAAGAAGTATGGTGCTGCTGTTGTCGGGCTTACTCTTGACGAGGGAGGAATACCGAAGAAGGCAGAGGACAGATTCCGTATCGCACAGAAGATACTTGACAGGGCGCAGGCAATAGGCATCCCGAAGGAAGATGTATTTATTGACTGTCTTACACTGACGGCGTCCGCGGAGCAGGAGAATGTAATGGAGACGATTAATGCGCTCCACCGTGTCAAGACCGAGCTGGGGCTTAAGACAGTCCTCGGAGTATCCAATATATCATTCGGACTTCCTAACAGAGAGCTCGTTAATCACATTTTCCTTGCAATGGCTCTTAATAACGGACTTGACCTGCCTATAATCAACCCTAATAACGAAGCAATGACAGGTACGGTAAGGGCATACAAGCTTCTTGCCAATTATGATGTCAATTCAGTTGAATATATTAAGGCATATGCCAATATGCCTAAGGTTAAAAAGATAGTAATAGATGACAATGCGTCAGGAGCGGCTGCAAAGGCGGATGGCAATGCACCGCTTGGCGGCGGGGATACGCTTATGCATGCAGTGCTTAACGGACTTAAGACTGAGGGAGCACAGTGTACTGAAGAGCTGCTTAAGACAATGGATTCAATGGAGATTGTGAATGATATTCTTATTCCGGCACTTGACAGAATCGGAGCTGATTTTGAAAAAGGTAAGATATTCCTTCCACAGCTTATACAGTCAGCAGGCGTTGCCCAGGCTGCATTTGAAGTAATTAAAAAGCAGATGGCAGGTAAGGATTCCAAGCCTGTTAGCAAGGGAAAGATAGTTATAGCAACTGTTAAGGGAGATATTCATGATATTGGCAAGAATATTGTAAAGGTACTCCTTGAGAATTACGGATATGATGTGATAGATCTTGGTAAAGACGTAGAGTATCAGGCTGTTGTAGATGCGGTGCGTGAGAGCGGTGCAAAGCTTGTAGGTCTGTCAGCACTTATGACAACAACTCTTGTTTCAATGGAAGAGACAATAAAGCTTATCCACGAAAATAACCTTGACTGTAAGATAATGGTCGGGGGTGCTGTACTTACTCCTGAATATGCAGAACAGATACATGCGGATTTTTATGCAAAGGATGCCAAGGAATCGGTTGATATTGCCAAGCGTGTTATCGGATAATTATTTTGACATGATTTTAACGAGGCGTTATAATAATAACGGCTTAAAGTCCTTATGATGAAAAGGGGTGCTATATGAGCAGCGATAAAAAAATATCATCTGCGGTTATACGCAGACTCCCAAGATACTACAGATATCTTGGAGAGATAAAGGAAAGCGGCATACAGAGAATATCATCCAACGAACTCAGTAATCGTATGAAAGTTACTGCGTCACAGATACGTCAGGATCTTAATAATTTTGGCGGATTCGGGCAGCAGGGCTATGGATATAATGTTGAATATCTGTACGAGGAGATAGGCAAGATTCTCGGAATAGATAAGACACACAGCATGGTTATAGTAGGTGCCGGTAATCTCGGACAGGCAATAGTTAATTCTGAAGACTTTGCCAAGAGGGGATTTATCATAAGGGGAGTGTTTGATAATAATAAGGAGCTGGACGGCAGGAAGATAGGAGAACATCAGATAATGATGTCTGACAGGCTGCCACAGTTTATAAAAGACGAGAATATAGAGATACTTGCAATAACCGTTCCGAAAGATGCGGCGCGGGAAGTCGCCAGAGTGGCGGTTGAAGCGGGGATTAAGGCAATATGGAATTTTGCACATACTGATATTAATGTCCCGGACAATATTGTCGTTGAGAATGTACATCTGTCAGAGAGCCTTATGAGACTTTCATATAATATGGCCAATCATGCTAATCAGTAAGAAAGGGGGAATGTTTGATGGCTGAGATAACAAGCGATTTCATAAAGAGTAATGCAGCCTTTAAACAGATTCCGATACTGACTCTGGACAAGAATTATTACAGCCTTTTCCCGGATGAGAGTGATAAGCCGGAGACTATAAGGGTACTTGAAGAAAGAGTTAATAATCTGCTTAAGAAGCAGGGACAGGTTAATAATGACCTTAAGGAAGTTAAGAAGATTAAAAGCAGACTGATTCAGGGCGTTGTTGATGATATGGAGATGGACAGTAGTGATCCGAAACACCTTAAGAAGATGAACGAGAGCCAGAGACTTATTCAGGAGGCAAAGGGCAAGATTGCCCAGCTTGAGGATGAATCACTTGATGTTCCACACAAGCTTGCAGCAGCTAATCTTGATCTTCTTACTGCAACTATACGTTACTGCTATGGCAGGATGAATTCAAACAGGGCAGATATCGCACTGCTTGATAAGTGGATTAATGATACAAGAGTTAAGCTGAAGAAGAATCTTGTGATTAAACAGGATAAAGAGCTAGGTAACGAAGAGATGTACGGTCATCTTCATGATATACTCGGACAGGGGCTTATGGGTCTGCTTGATGAGAGAAATGAGCAGCAGGAATGATAGTCGGAATCGGCAATGATATTTTGGAGATGGAGCGGGTCAGAAAGGCATGTGAAAAGGAGTCCTTTCTGGGTCGCTGTTTTACAGATAAAGAGATTATCCAGTCTGATGGCAGTGCGAGTTTCTATGCCGGCAATTTTTGTGTTAAGGAGTCGGTGGCAAAAGCACTTGGCACCGGATTCTCAGGCTTTGGCCCAAGAGACATAGAGGTACTCCGTGATGACATGGGCAAGCCATATGTGGTTCTGTACGGTGAAGCAGGAAGACTGGCTGATTCTATTGGTGTTACGCATATACATGTAAGTATTTCAAACCTTAAAGAGCTTGTCGCGGCAGTAGCCGTGGCTGAGAAATGTGACTGAAAATGTGACTGAATGGAGGTTAACTATGCAGTATTTACTTAATGAGAGACAGGCAAGAAAAGTTGATGATGTTACAATCAGCAAGATAGGCATTCCATCGATGGTCCTTATGGAACGTGCCGCACTGTCAGTGGCATCAGCAGTTGAGAAATATCTTCGTAAGACATATGCAAGTGCAGATAAAGCAATGAAAAAAGCAAGGATAATAGCTGTATGCGGAAGCGGCAATAACGGCGCAGATGCTGTTGCAGCTGCAAGAATACTTCATGAGAGAGGCTATGCTGCGGATGTATTTGTGATGAGAAAGACAGGCTCTGATGAGTTCAACGCCCAGCTTGGAATCGCAAAGGCATCGGGCGTTAAGATTTTCAACAAGGTCAGGCTGACGGAATATAATATTATCATAGATGGACTGTTTGGCATTGGAATAAGCAGGAACATTGAGGGCAGATATGAGCAGGTAGTAACACAGATAAATGCATCTGATGCATGGGTCCTTTCGGTTGATATTCCTTCAGGAATAAATGCGTCTGATGGCAGAATCATGGGAACTGCAGTAAAAGCAAACAAAACAGTTACATTCGGGTGCGTCAAGATAGGCAGTGTCCTATACCCGGGAGCAGAATATTCAGGCAAAGTGAAGGTGGAAGACATAGGATTTGCCGGCGCAGCACTTAATGCTGTGCGTAATAAGGCATTTACATATTCAGTTGAGGATCTGGAACGTATTCCTAAGCGCAAAGCGTATTCCAACAAAGGAACATATGGAAGGGTTCTTGTCATTGCAGGCTCGTTTTCAATGGGAGGAGCAGCAAGCCTTGCGGCACTCTCGGCATATCGCAATGGTGCAGGGCTTGTAAAAGTGTTTACGCATGAGAATCAGCGTGTCGCTGTCCAGAAGAATATACCTGAGGCGATTGTTGAGACATATCGCGATGTTGAGACACAGGAGGATCTTGAAAGCAGGCTTAAAAAAGAACTTGAGTGGGCAACATGTGTTATTATAGGCCCGGGGCTTGCAAAGACACAGATAGCAGTGTGCATGACAAGATACATACTCATGAACAGCAGTGTAACTACTATTGTGGATGCAGATGCACTTAATATAATAGCTGAAGACAAAGAACTTAAGAATCTGCTGGCATGCCGTAACACGGAGGAAGCCGATTTTATACTTACACCACATATTGGAGAGATGGCAAGACTGGCAGGTACATCAGTTGCATCAATCCAGGGCAGGCTGATACAGACGGCAGTTTCGTTTGCATCGAGATATAAGGTTATATGTGTGCTGAAGGATGCAAGGACAATAGTGGCTGATTCTAAGAAGACAGTATATATAAATACATCAGGTAACAGCGGAATGGCAACAGGAGGCTCGGGAGATGTCCTTACAGGTGTTATTGCCGGCATGAGCGTGAGCGGGCTTAATGCATATGAAGCAGCGTGCATGGGAGTGTTCCTTCACGGGCTTGGTGGTGATTATGCAGCATCCAGACGCGGCGAACACGGTATGAAGGCCGGTGATATCATAGACGGAATAACTAATCTTATGGCAGCAGCACAGAACCGCAAATAAGCTGTGTCTGCGGAATGGAGAGTAAAGTGAAAAAGTATACAAGGGTATATGCAGATATAAATCTTGACAACATAGAATACAATGTCAGGGCTCTTATGGCACTCACAAAGCCGGGGACAAAGGCTATGGCTGTTGTAAAAGCAGATGCTTACGGGCATGGTGATGTGGCAGTTGCAAAAGCTGTAAATGACATTGTTGACGCATATGCAGTGGCTACTGTTGAAGAGGGAATTAATCTTAGACAGAATGGAATTGAGAAGATGATTCTTGTGCTTGGATATGTAGACGAGATGCATTATGACCAGGTGATAAGATATGCTTTGTCAATACCTGTATTTGATACAGAGATGGCAAAGAAGATGTCTGCAGCAGCTGTCGCTGCCGGGGAAAATATCAGGTGCCATGTTAAGGTTGACACGGGAATGCACAGAATCGGGCTCAGACCTGATGATGATGGCATTAAAACAGTTCTTGCGCTTGCAAAGTATGATGGCCTTGATGTTGAAGGAATCTTTACTCATTTTGCAACCGCAGACGAAAAGGATAAGACAGCAGCATACAGGCAGTTTGAACTTTTTAAAACTTTTGTTGAAAAGCTTGAGAATGAAGGTATGCATTTTAAATACAGACACTGTTCTAACAGTGCGGGTATTATTGATATGCCTGATGTTAATATGGATATGGTGCGTCTTGGAATTGCAATGTATGGAATGTATCCGTCTGAAGAGGTCAGCCATGATGTGGTTGAACTGAAGCCTGCGATTGAACTCAAAAGTTCAGTTACAATGGTAAAGACAATACAGCCGGGCGAACGTGTAAGTTATAATGGAACATTTGAAGCAAAACGTGTTACGAGGCTTGCAACTATAGAAACAGGATATGGTGACGGATATCCAAGAAGCCTGTCTAATAAGGGATATGTACTTATAAGAGGCAGGAAAGCACCTATAACAGGGCGGGTATGTATGGATCAGTTTATGGTCGATGTTACTGATATACCTGATGTCGGAAGACTTGATGAAGTAACACTTATAGGACGCGATGGAAATGAGTATATATCTGTTGAGGAGATTGCGGCACTTGCCGGCACATTTAACTATGAGTTCGTGTGTGATCTCGGCAAGAGAATCCCACGTAATTACTATAGAGACGGCAGATATATAGGCAGCGTGGATTATTTTTATCGCAAGTGGGACATTTAATAACCGGATTTTAATCTGAAATCACTGTATACACACTGTTAAGCGGGGAATAATAGGTACATACAAGCTTATATATGGAGTGTGATTTGATGTGGTTGTTAAAAGAGGAGATATATTTTATGCAGATTTAAGACCGGTGGTCGGATCTGAACAGGGGGGAATCAGACCGGTTCTGATAATACAGAATGATACCGGCAACAGACACAGCCCTACAGTGATATGTGCAGCGATTACAAGCAGGCAGAACAAGGCGAAGCTTCCTACTCATGTCGAGATTGATTCAATGAAATACGACATAGTGAAAGATTCCGTTATACTGCTTGAACAGCTGAGAACAATAGATAAAAAGAGGCTTAAGGACAAAGTGTGCCATCTTGACAATGAGATAATAACACAAGTCAATAAAGCTTTGCAGGTAAGCCTTGAAATGCCTGAAGAAGAATGATACAATTAATTTGATTTTATTTTTTAATAGTACGAATGGAGGAAGTGTTTTGGGTGCCAAAGAGCCGGGTCAGTCGTTCTTAGATAAGATTTTTCGTAAGAAAGATGATAATGTGACCGATGAGATTAAGAATATCGTGCAGGAGGGACATCAACAGGGAGAGCTGCTTGACAGTGAGGCTGAGATGATAACGAACATTATTGAGTTCGGTGACAAGGAAGCTCACGATATTATGACACACAGAAAAAATATAGTGGCAATTGATGCCGACACTACAATAAAAGACTGTTTTGAATTCGTCCTGGGGGAGAATTATTCGAGATTTCCGGTGTATGAAGGCGATATAGACCATATTATAGGTGTTATGCATCTGAGAGATCTCCTTAAGATATATGCGGATTCGTATAAGCGGAATCATACGATATACGAACTTAAGGACGAGATGCTTTTTGATCCACATTTTATTCCGGAGACACGTAATATTAATGCACTGTTTAAGTCTATGCAGTCTGAGAAGGTGCATATGGCTGTTGTTGTTGATGAGTATGGGCAGACAACAGGAATAGTGACTATGGAGGATATCCTTGAGGAGATTGTAGGCAATATCATGGATGAATATGATGTTGAGGAACAGTATATTGTCCGTGACAGTGACGGTTCATACATAATGGACGGATATACACAGCTTGATGATATAGAGGACATGCTTAATATAAGTTTTGCAGATGAGGATTCCGATACACTGAGCGGATTTATTATATCGAGAATGGAACATCTTCCTGAAGATAATGAACAGTTTGAAGTATGGTACAGCGGATACAGATTCAGTGTGCTTGAGGTAGATAATAAAAGGGTAAAAAAGGTACGTGTGACGTATGAGCCCCATGACGAAGAGGGAGAAGAAGAATGAGTAATTACAATATTGAAACCAAATGTGTCCAGAGCGGCTGGCAGCCTAAGAACGGGGAGCCGAGAGTGCTTCCGATTATTCAGAGCACAACCTTCAAATATGAGTCGAGTGATGAGATGGGAGCGCTGTTTGACCTTGAAAAGAGCGGATATTTCTATTCAAGGCTACAGAATCCTACTAATGATTATGTGGCTCAGAAGATATGTGATCTTGAAGGCGGATGTGCTGCAATGCTTCTTTCGTCAGGACAGGCAGCTAACTTCTATGCAACATTTAACATATGTGAGGCAGGAGACCATATGATAAGTTCTTCTGCAATATACGGAGGTACATTCAACCTGTTCGGAGTTACTATGAAGAAGCTCGGAATAGAATGTACATTTATAGATCCTGATGCAAGTGAGGAAGAGATTGAAGCAGCCATAAGACCGAACACAAAGCTTATATTCGGTGAAACGATTGCTAATCCGGCGCTTACGATACTTGATATTGAGAAGTTTGCTAATGTTGCACACAGGCATGGTATGCCGCTTATAGTTGATAATACGTTTGCAACACCGGTTAACTGCAGACCTTTTGAATGGGGTGCAGATATAGTAACACATTCAACGACAAAATATATGGATGGACACGCAGTTGCGCTTGGCGGATGTATTGTTGATAGTGGCAATTTTGATTGGGAAGCACATGCGGACAGATATCCTGGGCTTACTACTCCTGATGAATCGTATCATGGAATTATATATACTAAAAAGTTTGGCAGGGCGGCATACATTACTAAAGCTACATCACAGCTTATGCGTGATTTGGGCTCAATGCAGTCTCCGCAGAATGCATTTCTGCTTAATCTTGGTCTCGAGTCTCTGGCACTCAGAGTAAGGAAACACTGTGAGAATGCTGACAAGGTGGCAGAGTATCTTAATAACAATGATAAGGTTGCATGGGTTAATTATGCGGGACTTCCGGGCAACAGATATTATGATCTTGCCAGAAAATATATGCCGGATGGCATATGCGGTGTGATTTCGTTCGGGCTTAAGGGCGGAAGGGATACTGCCGTTAAGTTCATGGACAGTCTCAAGCTCGTTGCTATAGTTACTCATGTTGCGGATGCAAGGACATCAGTGCTTCATCCGGCAAGCCACACACATCGTCAGATGACAGATGAGCAGCTTATTGAGGCAGGTGTACAGCCTGATCTTATAAGACTCTCGGTCGGAATCGAGAATGCGGATGACATAATTGCTGATATAGAACAGGCATTAACAGATATTTAGGCGGATTTTAACAAGAATGTACTACAGACGGAGCCAATGAATCAGTATGAATAATGAGATTGATTTCAGACATGCTGTCAACGATATGGCATGTTCGATAATTACATTTGACAGCAATTACATTGTGGTAAAAGCTGACCAGCGTGCATATCAGTTTGTGTATGAGGAATATACAAGATTCGACAAGCTTATTGCAGATGATGATGTAGAACGATTTTACAGATATATAGAGAATGAAGATGCTCCATCTGAGCAGTTTGTTGTTGTTAGAATGAGGAGAAGAGACGGCGTATACAGACCATGTCTTATTATTGCGCTCAGACGTGCATATCCGGTTAACGGAACAAAATATACTGACGTGGAGCTCAGAGATATTGTAACGCTGAATGCCAGATATAAGAAGATGGATCTTGATGTGCGCAAATACCGCAGCATAATGGGAATGCTTGCGGAATATTTCTTTGAGTATAATCCGTCTGACGGGATGTTTACATTTTTCTGTTACAGGGGATACAGGGCTGATAATATTGAAAAGGCTGATATAGATGAAGTCCTGAAGAGACTGATTGAAGAAAAGCATGTTGACGGCGATAATATTGATAAGCTGTATATGCTTTTTGAGAAGATAAAGAGTTGTGAAGCAAGCTTTACGGTTGAACTTGAGACCAATATATTCCGCGGGGGAGAGAATTATGAGCTTATGTCATTCCACGGACAGACATTGTACTATGATAATGAGCTTGCAAGAGTGATAGGGATTGCTTCACATGTATCGCGTATAGGCAAAGCAACATCCGGAGAATTAAGTGATGATGCGGCGGAGAAAGATTCAGCTACAGGGATTCTCAACAAAAAAGCAATGACCGACTTTGTTGAGAATAAGATAAGACATTTTAACGAAAAAGGCAGTCAGGAACCATTCTGGCTTGCAATATGTGATATTGATTATTTTAAGAATGTTAATGATACATACGGACATCTTTTTGGTGATGAGGTAATATACAGATTTGCCCAGACTATAAGAACCTGGGTAGGAGATAAGGGTGTTGTCGGGCGAATCGGTGGTGACGAGTTCATGATAATGCTTGATAGTGCAGATGATGTTACAGAATTGAGAAGTATCCTGATTGGCATAAGGGAAGAGCTTGAATGGGCATTTCAGAATAAAGCACCGGATTACAGATTTACAACATCTATAGGAGTTGCTAATTACCCAAAAGATGCAGACGATTATGTCAGACTGTTTAAGATTGCGGATAAAGCACTTTATATAGCCAAGGAAAAGGGACGTGACAGATTCATAATATATGATAAGGAACTTCATGGAGAGCTGGAAGAAGAAAAAGAAGGTGCTTATGCTGCACATACATGTGCGGAGCTTAAGCCGATAGCAAAAGCAGAGCTTGCGTCTAATCTTATATTACTGCTTACCAAAGCCGGCAGGGATGTTATACCGCATGTTCTTGACAGTATTATAGAGAATCTTAATATACATGGCATAACGATATATGAGAGTGATGCAGATGGACGGATACGTACATCAATGACAGCGGGCAGATATAACATGTCTGTCGGAGATATATCGGATATTATGGACAGCAGGTATCTGGAACTGTTCAACGCCAATGGAATCAACCAGATACATAATGTCAAGGAATGTGAGATTCACTGTCCTGAAATGTATGATTTCTGGAAAGATCACGAGATATGTTCAACGCTTCAGTTTATGATAGGTTCTAGTGAGCACGTTATGGGAATTGTATCATTTGATATATTTGGTGCTCACAGAAGAAAGTGGAGCGAGAATGACGTTAATACGTTATATATGATTGTAAAATTCATCGGCAATGCATTGGAGTCATAATGACACATAACAGATTTAATAAGAATATATTTGCATATATACCGGCTGCTTTGATGTGGCTTGTTATATGGCAGATAGCAAGTACTTTGACGGGGCTGGATATTGTACTTCCGGGCCCCGTTAAAGTATTTTTTTGCATGGCAGGAATGCTTGGACAAAAAAATACTTACATAATTACGATGCATAGTCTCATCAGGATATTTGCCGGATATACGGCTGCGTTTGTGACGGCAGTTTTGGCGGGATTGGCGGCAGGATATGTGCGTGCGGTAAGAATAATGTCAGCACCACTGATAAGTGCGATGCAGGCATTACCTGTAACCGCATTTATAATTCTGGTACTGATGATAGCCGGAGCAAAGAATGTATCAGCAGTAATTGCATTTATCGTTGTATTTCCTGTTGTATATCACGGTATGGTTCAGGGAATTGATAATATGGATAAGAATCTTGCACAGATGGCAGATGTGTTCAACATACATGGAATGAGAAGATTCAGATACATATCTCTTATGCAGTGTATGCCTTATATAAGAACGGCTGTAAAAAGCTCAGCGGGAATGTGTTGGAAAGCCGGTGCGGCCGCAGAGGTTATAGGACTTACACGCAATTCAATTGGAGAACAGATGTATCTTGCCAAGCTTTATCTTGAGACGGATGTATTGCTGTCATGGGGTATAATAATTATTATTGCAAGTGTGGTATTCGAGAAGCTGCTTCTGCTTATATCAGATGCGGCTGCAAAGTCATGCTGCAGATATGGAATGTCATGCAGAAGTCATGCGTCAGCAGATAATTGCGGTGGACATAACAGCAGACCGGGTGCAGCTGATATAGAGCTTGATGATGTAAGTGCGGGATATGGTTTGGAAAATGTGATTAATGGCATAAGCGTGAAAATACCGCCCGGAGGACATCTGTGCATTATGGGAGAATCAGGTATAGGCAAGACTACTCTTCTGAAGGTTATCGCCGGACTGCTTGAGTGCCATAAAGGGAGTGTCACAGTTCCGCAAAAAGTATCGGTTGTGTTTCAGGAAAACAGGCTGTGTCCATGGCTTTCGGCATATGATAATGTCAGGCTTGCCGTACCGGATATGCCGGCAGATGTTGTAAGGCCGCACCTTGAGAAGCTCCTTGGGGAAAGCGGCTGTGACAGAAGAGCAGATGAATTAAGCGGAGGTATGAAAAGGCGCTGCGAGATAGTAAGGGCGATGCTTGCAGATTCGGATGCGGTGGTTATGGATGAGCCGTTTGCAGGGCTTGATGAGGATAACAGGAGCATTGCGGTTAAGTACATACTCGATAATATAGGATCAAGGCAGCTTATAGTATCTACGCATGATTTAAAAGATGCCGTGAGGCTTCAGGCAGATGTATTTTTTATTGACAAAAATGGTAATGGTTGATAAGATAATTTTATGCAGTCTTAAGACGTCTTTGACGCACGGCGGACGTAAGTGAAAGGATATGATAATTATGAGACAGGCAGTTTTTTCTATTCTTGTTGGGAATGAGTCAGGTGTATTAAGCCGTATCGCAGGACTTTTCAGCAGAAGAGGATATAACATAGACAGCCTTACTGTAGGGGTAACGCAGGATCCACAGTATTCAAGAATGACTGTTACGGTAACTGGAGATGATGATGTTCTTGAGCAGATTGAGAAGCAGTTGGCTAAGCTCGTAGACGTAAAAGAGATTATGGAGCTTCCTCTTGATGCTTCGGTATGCAGAGAACTTATACTTATCAAGGTAGAAGCTGACGCAAGCAGAAGACAGGATGTTGCTGCAATTGCAGATATATTCAGGGCTAACATTGTCGATGTCAGCAGCGAAGGTACTATGACTATTGAGCTTACGGGAAGCCAGTCCAAGCTTAGTGCGTTTATTGAACTTTTAGATGATTTTAAAATTACAGAGCTTGCAAGGACAGGTATCACAGGACTTGCAAGAGGCGCTGCAAGTTTAAAATAAATTTTTATTATTATATGGAGGTACCATTAAGATGGCAAAGATTTATTATCAGCAGGATTGCAACTTATCAATGCTTGATGGCAAGACAATTGCAATCATCGGCTACGGCAGCCAGGGACATGCACATGCACTTAACGCTAAGGAGTCAGGATGCCACGTCATTATTGGTCTTTATGAAGGAAGTAAGTCATGGGCTAAGGCTGAAGCACAGGGATTTGAAGTATACACAGCAGCAGAGGCAGCTAAGAAGGCTGACATTATTATGATTCTTATTAACGATGAGCTTCAGGCAGCTATGTACAAGAAGGATATTGAGCCAAACCTTGAGCCTGGTAACATGCTTATGTTTGCACATGGTTTCAACATCCACTTCAATCAGATTATCCCACCTAAGGATGTCGATGTAACAATGATCGCACCTAAGGGACCTGGACATACAGTACGTAGCGAGTATCAGGCTGGTAAGGGTGTTCCTTGTCTTGTAGCTGTTCATCAGGATGCTACAGGTAAGGCACTTGATATTGCACTTGCTTACTCACTTGCAATCGGTGGAGCAAGAGCAGGTGTCCTTGAGACAACATTCAGAACAGAGACAGAGACAGACCTCTTTGGTGAGCAGGCAGTTCTTTGCGGCGGTGTATGTGCACTTATGCAGGCTGGTTTTGAGACACTTGTTGAGGCTGGTTATGACGAGAGAAATGCATACTTTGAGTGTATCCATGAGATGAAGCTTATCGTAGATCTTATCTACCAGAGCGGCTTTGAAGGAATGAGATATTCAATCTCTAACACAGCTGAGTATGGCGATTACATAACAGGACCAAAGCTTATCACAGACGAGACTAAGAAGACTATGAAGAAGATCCTTAAGGATATTCAGGATGGTACATTCGCTAAGGACTTCCTTCTTGATATGTCACCTGCAGGCGGACAGGCTCATTTCAAGGCTATGAGAAAGCTTGCTGCTGAGCATCAGTCAGAGAAGGTTGGTAAGGAGATCCGTAAGCTTTACAGCTGGAACAACGAAGAGGATAAGCTTATCAATAACTAATGAATAATAGCAGTATAATCTGCACATAAGTACGGCTTAAAGCGGAGTTACCCGCTTTAGGCCTACTTTTTTAGCAGATATTATTAAGATCGGAGGGCTTATGAGAGAGGTATTACCCGGAGAATTCTACAGGCATTTCAAAAATAAGTTATATCAGATAAAGGGAATTGCATATCATTCAGAGACTAAGGAAAAAATGGTTGTATACCAGGCTATGTATGGGGACTTCAAATGGTACGTAAGACCGTATGATATGTTCATAAGCGAAGTCGACCATGAGAAGTATCCGGATGTTAAGCAGTTATACAGATTTGAGAAGGTAACACCGGAGACGGAGACAATAAAGCCAGACACTGCGCCACAGGCAGTACAGGCGGATGGTACGGAATATGATGAGTCAGGTGTTAATCCTGCACTTATTCAGTTCCTGGATGCCGGGGATTACAGAGAAAAACTGAATGTGCTGACAGCAATCAGGGCAAAGCTGGATGACAGGCTTGTGGATGATATAGCGACAAGCATGGATATAACAGTGCCGGACGGCTCGATTGATGAGAGATTTATGTCTCTTAAGGCATGTATACTGGCACATGCCAAATATGAAGAAAGCAACCGCCTCAGATAATATAGTTGGAATGAGGATAGATATGGATATTTACAGAATGAATATTGATGCCATAGTAAGTCATCTCAAGAGGGGATTTAAAAGAAGCGATGATTTTAAGATAGGCATTGAGATAGAACATTTTGTCTTTGACAGCAATGACAGATCAGCAGGATATGAGAAGATCCTGGATGTTATGAAGGATATAATGGGCGAGGATGACAAGCCATACTATCTTGAGGGACATCTTATTGGGTTTTATAATGACAGATACTCTATATCACTTGAGCCGGCATCACAGCTGGAGATAAGTATTGCACCATGCGCATCAGCCGATGAACTTGTGTGCATATACAGGGATTTCAGAAGGATACTTGATCCTGTACTTAGCAGATATAATCTCAGAGTGGAGTGCTATGGTTACAATCCGTATGAATCAGCACAGGAACTGGACATAATCCCTAAGAAGAGATATGAATATATGGACCGCTATTTTCAAAAAGCCGGTACAAGGGGCAGGAATATGATGAGGGCAACAGCATCTGTCCAGGTATCGGTGGATTATAGTGATGAGAATGATGCAATACGAAAGTACAGACTGGCAGCAATTCTTTCACCGGTCTTATCGTTAATGATGGATAATTCACCTGTATTTGAGAAGCAGCCTGCTGCAATGCACATGGTACGTGCATATGTTTGGGATGGAGTTGATGCAGACAGGTGCGTTATTATGGATGGTTGTCTTGCTCCGGATTTTTCATTTGAAAAATATGCGGAATATATTATGAATATGCCGGCAATTCTCGTGATGGAAGGTGAGACTGCCGTATATACGGATGATAAGAAGATAAAGGATATATATGCGGAACGTGTAATGACTGATGAAGAGGTTATGCATGTGCTGTCAATGGCATTTTTTGATGTAAGGCTTAAGAATTACATTGAGATAAGAATGGCAGACAGCTGTAATATAGATAAAGCGGCATGGTATGCACGTATTATATGTAATATATTTTATAATGATGATAATATGGGAAAGGCTGAGGAGTATTTTGCGGGCGTAGGACAGAAAGACGTGCTTGAGGCAAGAGAATCTCTTATACAGCATGGAAAAGATGGAATTATATATGGAAAGAAGGCTGAATGCGTAGTCAGATTTGTTACTGAACTTGGCAGTAATGCTGCTGTTAAAGAATAACCGGATACGCAGATCGAATAAATATGAGTAAGATTACACAGATATATAATGAATATGTGGACATTGTCAGAAGCGATATGCCACAGGCTAAGAAATCAGCGCAGGATATGCTGGATTATATACTTAATTCAACGGCAAAGTATCATGGAAGATGTGTTAAGAGCCTGCATGTGCCTAAGCTTATAACAGATGAGGAAGTTGAACTTTTTAAAAATCTTGTTACAACGCTCTATGGGATATTTGACAAAGTAATTGCTGAATACATGGTCAACTCCGAATACCGTAAGCTGTTTGGTTTTGATAAGCGCCTTGAGGAACTTATAATGAGAAAGCCTGTTTACTCATCTAATATACCTATTGCAAGAGTTGATATATTTCTTGATGAGAACACGCATGATTTTAAATTTTGTGAGTTTAACACAGACGGTACAAGCGCAATGAATGAGGACAGGGAACTTTGCAAGGCTGTTGCAGTTACACAGGCTTTCAGAAAATTTACTGAGAAGCACAGGGTGAGAACATTTGAACTGTTTGATTCATGGGTAGATGCTGCAACGGATATTTACAGGGATTACTGCAGCAGAAAGAATATCGGAGCGCATAAGGCAACAGTCTGTATAACTGATTTTATGGAGAGCGCAACTGAGAATGAGTTCAATATTTTCAGGGAAGCTTTTGAAAATGCAGGATACAACGCATATGTATGTGAGATAAGAGAACTCAGGCACCATGACGGAAAGCTGTACACTCCTGACGGGCATGTAATTGATATTGTATACAGACGTGCGGTTACGAGTGATATTATGGCTCATTATGATGAGGTTACACAGTTTATAGATGCAGTGAAGGAAGAAGATGTATGTCTGCTTGGTGACTTCAGGACGCAGATAGTGCATAATAAGATGATATACAAGGTACTTCATGATGACATGACTAAGAAGCTGCTTACTGATGATGAGCAGAGTTATGTTGAGGCACATGTTCCATATACTGTTGTATTCAATGATGAATCGCTTGGACGTAAATACTCAGATACAACTCTGGGGGAAGCTGTTACCGGCAACCGTGAAGGATGGATTATTAAGCCGGAGGATTCATACGGCTCCAAAGGTGTACATGCGGGTGTGGAATGTACTCAGGAAGAATGGGAGAATTTCCTTAAAGAGAATATAAATAAAGGTTATATACTTCAGGAGTTTGTGCATCCTTATAAGACAGAGAATGTCGACTTTTCAAAGGATGATGACTGGCATCTGTACAGCAATCTTACGGGACTGTTTGTATATAACGGGAAGTTCGCCGGAGTATATTCCAGAATATCAGCCTGTGAAATGATATCAACACAGTATAGCGAGATGTCAATTCCTACCTTTGTTGTTGAAGCGTAATTGTTATAACGCAATTGTTTTAGACATTGTTAAGAAAATGTTTATTGGAATGAGTGAGCAGGGTATGTTATTCTAATAGCATCACATAAAGGGGGATAATGAATGGACGAGAAATCATTTTCAACAATAACACCACCGATAAGGGAATTGGCTGCAAAATGCAGAGAGTGCAACAGAATCGAGAATTCACTTTATGAGAAACATCAGGTAAAAAGAGGCCTGAGGGATCTTAACGGCAAAGGTGTCCTTACAGGACTTACAGAGATAAGTGAAATCAAATCAAGCGAGACACTGCCTGATGGTACAAGCGTGCCATGTGATGGTAAGCTCTACTACAGGGGGATTGATGTGGAGGATATAATCCGCGGCTTTATGGCAGATAAGCGCTTTGGTTTTGAAGAGGTCACATATCTGCTTGTATTCGGAAAGCTTCCCAATGAGACGGAGCTTGCGGAATTTAATAAGCTTCTTGGAGGCTACAGATGTATACCTCCTAACTTTGTCCGTGATATTATAATGAAGAAGCCGAGCCGCGATATTATGAATGCCATGGCAAGAAGCGTACTTATGCTGTATTCTTATGACGATAAGGCAGACGACATAAGCATACCTAATGTTGTAAGGCAGAGTCTTCAGCTTATATCGGAATTTCCGTTGCTTGCTGTATACAGCTATCAGGCTTACAGACATGCCCATGTAGGAGGAAGTCTTATAATTCATGAGCCGAGACCGGAACTTTCAACAGCCGAGAATATTCTTCATCTGCTGCGTCCGGACAGTAAATATACGCCATTTGAGGCAAAGGTGCTTGACCTTGCACTTGTTCTTCATGCAGAACATGGCGGCGGTAATAATTCAACATTTACAACACATGTAGTTACATCATCGGGAACAGACACATATTCATCGGTTGTTTCATCTCTTGGTTCACTGAAAGGCCCTAAGCATGGCGGTGCCAACATAAAGGTTGTTAAGATGTTCCAGGATATTAAGGAACATGTCAAGGACTGGGATGACGAAGATGAGATAAGTGAGTATCTTGATAAGATTCTTCATAAACAGGCATTTGACAAGACAGGACTTATATACGGAATGGGACATGCAGTGTATTCACTGTCAGATCCGAGAGCTAACGTGTTCAAGGGCTTTGTTGAACAGCTTGCAGAGGAGAAGAACAGGCATGATGAATACAGACTCTATGCTAATGTTGAGAAAATAGCAGCGCAGCTTATAGCAAATGAGCGTAAGATATACAAAGGTGTCAGCGCCAATGTTGATTTTTACAGCGGATTTGTGTATAGTATGCTTGATCTGCCGCTTGAGTTATATACGCCGATATTTGCAATTGCAAGAATATCGGGATGGAGTGCTCACAGGATAGAAGAGCTTATTAACTGCGGTAAGATAATCCGTCCGGCATATATGAATGTTTGTCCGAGAACTGAATACATTCCAATGTCAGACAGATAAGGATATGATAAAAATAATATGGAGGGTGCAATGATTAACAGAAGAACAGGTTTGTTAAAAAAGACAGCATGTGCCGTGTGTATGGCGGCAATGGTGCTTTCACTGGCTGCATGCGGTAAGAAGAGCGTTGAAGGAAAGTGGAGCTGTCAGCAGAATGGAGCTGAAACAACATATGAATTCAATGCGGATGGGACAGGGAGCATGGATATCGGAGAAGGAATTGTTATGCCAATAACATATTCTTTTGACAATGGCAGGCTTAAGATATCTTACACAACTCTTGGAACACAGAATGATATTGAGTACAATGCCGTAATTGACAAGAATACATTAACACTCACCAACGATACAGCAAGCCTTACGCTTGATAAGCAGAATTGATTATTAATTCATTATTAATTAAAAGTATACTTTACTTTTGCGAAATGTTATATTAAAATCAATTTACCTGTTAATTTAGAAGTTTCACGGATATGCGCAGAGCCTGCCATATGCAATATATGTGTGATGCCGGACTGCATGCAGTTCTTGAAAAGGATGCGAGGAAGTATGCAAGGCTGCCAGAGTTCTGGCAGCTTGCATCATGCGCATCGGGAACATTTAATTCAATAATAAGCCATGAGGGCAGTTGTAATATTCAGAATGCACGCCGGGATATGCTGCGTCGTGCGCTGATGACCTGCGCACTTGGCGATGACAGCGCAAGACGCTGTATCAAGTCGATGTTCAGAGACATACTTATCGAGAAGTACCGCGTCAATGAACGTAATATCAATGAGGTAATCGTTTTTGATTCACCTTCACATCTTAACCATCATGACAAATTCCACATACTTTTATATGTATTTGAAAAAAGCTATGGCTGCAAAGCATTACAACAGCTCATAATATGTGCGGGGACCGGGAAACACAGAACTGTGCATGCACATGATATAGACAGATTGTACGAAAATTATATGCCGGTGCTGAATTTTTATGAGAAGCTTGAGGTGCTGACACAGAAGATATACAGCACATATAAGGGGATAGGTGCTGCCGATTCAATAATGACAATGGATATAGACGGGCTTGCGGGAGGCTGGGGACAGAACAGGACTATCTGGGTTATGTGCGATGGCAGACCTGTTAATCTTGAATTTTTAAGATTTGATAATCAGAGAGAATTCAGGAGAATAATGAGCGGCTTTGAAAGGCATATATATAACACATCGTGCCGCAGAAGCAGTTCAGGTGTGGAAAGAAAGGAAAAAACAGGGTATATATCAGGTTATCTTTATAATGGAGCAGAAGTTATAGTTGCTTCATCACCCGTATGCAGTTCAAAGATATTTTTTATAAAAAAGTAATTGCACAGCCTTGTACAGACACTGTCTCCGGCTCAAAGGAGACTGTGTGAATAAAATAAGCACGCAGATAAAATATATACCTGCGTGCTTATTATCGTCTCTATATACTCATATTAACATAATTATCAGTCAGCGTTATTGGTGCTGTTTTCACCGGATGAGCTGTCTTTAAGCGTCAGAAGAACAGAATCTACACGCTTGTTGGTTGTTGCCGTAACGAGAATTGTCATATCAGGGAACTCAAGCTTATCGCCCTTCTCGGGAAAACGGTCAAGCTGCTCAATGATGAATCCACCGATAGAATCATATTCTTCGGAATGAAATGATGTTCCAAGAATATCATTAATGTCATCAAGCTTGGCTGCACCGCTGAGATGATACTGCTTATCGGATATCTTCTCAATATCATCACGCTCATCATCATCATATTCATCTCTGATCTCACCGACAATCTCTTCTAAGAGATCTTCAAGTGTAATGATACCGACTGTCGAACCATATTCGTCAATGACAATTGCAATTGTGTTGGATGTGCTTCGCAGATCCTCAAGAAGTTTGGCTGTATTCTTGTACTCATAAGTGAAATAAGGCTCACGCATTATTTCTCTTATGTTAAAATCATCTCTGGCATCATAAAGAAGAAGATCCTTAATATTGAGAATACCGATTACATTATCAGTTGTTCCCTCATATATTGGAAATCTTGTATACTTATTCTGCTTGAATAATTCAATGATATCATCGTATGTACTGTTGACATCAGCCATAGTCATGTCAATTCGTGGAATCATGACATCTTTGGCGAGGGCATCACCAAAATCGAACACATTATTAATCATCTTCTTTTCTTCTGTCTCAATCTCGCCGTCCTCGTAACTCTCCTCAACGATTGTACGAATCTCATTCTCAGTCATAGAACTCTTGGAATTAGAGGTATTAACACGAAGAAGCTTCATAAGACTGCCTGCCATACCATTAACGATAAATATAACCGGCGTGAAGACAAACATTACAAATTTGATAATGTTAGCGTATGCGAGAGCAATTTTCTCACTGTTAACGGAAGCGGTTGTCTTAGGTGTTATCTCTCCGAATATAAGTATAGCCAGAGTAAGAATACCTGTTGCGATTCCTACGGCAGAGCTGTTAAAGTAACGGCTCACCAGAGTTGTTGTGAGAGATGAAGCAAAAATATTAACAATATTATTGCCAATAAGTATTGCACTCAGCATCTTAGAGGTGTTGTCAAGAATATATAACACCTTGACAGCTCTCTTGTTGCCTGAATCGGCAAGCGTTTTGATGCGGATTCTGTTCACTGACATGTAAGCTGTCTCCGCTGATGAGAAAAACGCTGAAAGCATTAAGAAAATAACAATGGTTACGATTTGTAAGACACTACTGGGGTCCAAAAATTATCACTCCTTTTTTATATAAATGTTTCATAATTGTACCGCATTATGAATATTCTGTCAATAACATTAAGTATGAATGGAGCATGGAAAATATGAAAGATAATGCAATAAGAATTGTGAAAGCGGTAGTTGCTTCATATGTGGCAAGTTTTGTATTTATACTGATAATCGCATTAATGATGTATCGGCTTAAGCTGTCGGAAAATCAGGTGAGAATAGGGATAATGGTCGTATATTTTTTGTCTGCGGCAATTGGAGGATTCCTTCTTTCAAAAAGTATGGGGAAAAGAAGACTTATAATGGGGCTTAGTGCAGGGGTTATATATTTTATCGTACTTACGCTTATGTCGCTTGTGATAAACAAATCGATAGACCGGGATGCGGCAGAGATCATCAAAGCACTTGCGGCATGCAGTATCGGTGGAGTTATCGGAGGAATAGCAGGCTGAAAATAATTATAAAAAATGTCAAAATAAAAAAGGAAAAACAGAAGTTGCACAGAATATAAATAATGTAGCGTAAGAAAACGCCGTTTGGAGAAAGGCGAATGTATGGATCTGAACGAATTGGGAATAAACATAAGGGAAGAACAGGAGAGACGGGAACATCAGTATCTGAGCAGATATGCGTCATTCAGCGATGAGTCTCGCGGACGTGACCGTACAGAGGAGCCCTGCCCGATGAGGACAATATATCAGAGGGACCGGGACAGGATAATCCACTGCAAAGCATTCAGGAGACTGAAGCATAAGACGCAGGTATTTCTTGCACCGGAGGGTGATCATTACCGCACAAGGCTTACACACACGCTTGAGGTATCTCAGATAGCCAGAAGTATTGCAAGGGCACTGAGGCTTAATGAAGACCTTACTGAGGCAATAGCACTCGGTCATGATCTTGGTCACACGCCATTCGGGCATGCAGGAGAGAGAACGCTTAACAGGCTGTGTCCGGAAGGGTTCAGTCATTGCAGGCAGAGCATAAGAACTGTTGAATTTCTTGAAAAAGATGGCAGAGGTCTTAACCTTACAAGAGAGGTAAGGGATGGAATACTCAATCACAGGACAGAAGGAATGCCATATACACTTGAAGGCAAGGTAGTAAGGCTGTCAGATAAGATTGCATATATAAATCACGATATAGATGATGCAATAAGAGCCAGAATATTCAGCGAGAATGATGTTCCGCACGAATATTCGGATATACTTGGCAATAGCACAAAGACAAGGCTTAATACGCTCATCAATGATATAGTGGCGAACAGCTATGGCAGGGATGACATCCTTATGTCGGATGATATTGAGCATGCAATGAAGTCACTGAGACAGTTCATGTTTGATAATCTTTACAGTAACCCTCAGGCTAAGGCAGAAGAAGTCAAGGTGTATAAGCTGATAACCGAACTGTATAATTATTATGTAAGTAATCCTGACAAACTCCCGGGAAATTACATCCGTTTTATTGAAGAGTATAATCAGTCCAAAGAACGGGTTGTATGTGATTATATAGCAGGAATGAGTGATCATTATGCAATTGCCCGGTTTGAGGAGATATATGTTCCCAGGTCATGGAAAGTATAATGAGACATGATGAGGGAAGCAGGTTGGAGATTGGATGAGATATTCAGAAGAATTAATAGAGGAAGTACGCTCACGCAATGATATTGTTGATGTCATTTCAGGATATGTGAAGCTTAAGAAGAGCGGCAGCAACTACTTTGGTCTGTGCCCGTTCCATAATGAAAAGTCAGGTTCGTTCTCTGTGTCACCATCAAAGCAGATGTATTACTGTTTTGGCTGCGGTGCCGGTGGCAATGTAATAACATTTATCATGGAATATGAGAATTACACGTTCATGGAGGCTGTACGGATGCTTGCCGAGAGGGCGGGGATTGAACTGCCGCAGATGGAAGAGACCCCTGAAGAGAGGAAAAGCCGTGATATAAGGTCACAGCTTCTAGAGATTAACAAGCTTGCAGCAGTTTATTATTTTCATCAGCTGAGAGGACAGAATGGCAGCACTGCAATGAATTATCTTAAGAAGAGGGAACTGGGTGATGAGACAATACAGAGGTTCGGACTTGGTTATTCAAGCATGTACAGCGATGATCTTTACAGGTATATAAAGAGTAAAGGCTACAAGGATGATATCCTGAAGGAGTCGGGACTTTTTACATATGGTGACGGCAAGGTTACGGACAAGTTCTGGAACCGTGTAATGTTTCCGATTATGGACATGAATAACCGGGTTATCGGATTTGGCGGACGTGTTATGGGAGACGGCAAGCCAAAGTACCTTAATTCCCCGGAGACAAAGCTGTTTGATAAGAGCCGCAATCTGTATGGCCTTAATATAGCAAGGACATCAAGAAAGCCTAACATAATAATCTGTGAAGGATATATGGATGTTATTTCACTGCATCAGGCAGGCTTTAATCAGGCTGTTGCGTCACTCGGAACAGCGCTTACATCGGGACAGGCATCACTTATGAAGAGATATACGGATCAGGTCCTTATAACATATGACAGTGATGGCGCAGGCGTTAAGGCAGCGCTGCGTGCAATACCGATTCTTAAGGAAGCGGGACTTACAACCAAGGTGATTAATATGAAGCCGTACAAGGACCCGGATGAATTCATAAAGGGACTTGGAGCGGAAGCATTTCAGGAGAGAATCGATAAGGCGCAGAACAGCTTTATGTATGAAATAAGCGCCATGGAGCAAAACTATGACCTGACTGATCCTGACAGTAAGACAAGATTCTTTAATGAAGTTGCCGGGCGTATAGTAGGATTTGAGGAAGAGCTTGAACGCAACAATTATATAGAAGCAGTTGCGGATAAGTATATGGTATCAATGGATGCGCTTAAGGCGATGGTTGGCAATTATGGCAATCGTGTCGGAATTGTGAAGGACAGGCATGACAGCCGGAGAACTTCATCATCGCACAAAGAGAAGGAAGATGGAATAAGCCAGGCACAGAAGATATTGCTGACATGGCTTGTACAGGATATGTCGTTATATCCGAAGGTGGCAGCTTATCTGTCACCGGATGATTTTATAGAGGAGCCGTTCCATGATGTCGCTGTAAGGCTGTATGAGCAGCTTGACAACGGACAGATTAATCCGGCAGCAATAATAAGCACATTTGACGATGGAGAGACCCAGAAAAAGGTGGCATCCATATTTAACAGGGAACTCGCGGAAGAACTGAGTGACTCTGAAAGGGAGAGAGCTCTTAATCAGACTGTAAAAAAGATAAAGAAAAACAGTCTTGATATAAAGAGCAGGAGTGTCACGGATGTGGCGCAACTGCAGAATATAATAAAGGAGCAGAAAGAGATACAGAATATCCAAATACATCTGTAAAATAAAAGGAGAAGAGACATTATGGCTAAGAAGTCAGAAAAGGCAGTTACAGAGGCAGTACAGGCAGAAGAGGTCAGCACCGCTGAAGTAAAAGAGAAAAAGAAGCCTGCGGCAAAAGCTAAAAAAGAAGCTGATGCAAAGAGCGGGACAAAGACAACAAAGAAGACATCTAAGAAAGAGTCAAAAGCTGAAGAAGAAAAGACAGCTGCAGCAGATGTCGTATTAGAGGCAGAAGAGACTCCGCAGGCAGCCGCTGAGAACAGTGCTGATGATATGAATGCAAGATTCGAAGAAAAGTGCAAAGCACTTCTTGCACTTGCAAAGAAAAAGAAGAACATGCTGGATTATCAGGAAATTATTGATTCATTTACAGATGCTGAGTTCGATGCTGACAAGGTTGAGAAAGTATTTGATTTCCTTGAGGCGAATAATGTAGATGTCAAGATATCTGATGATGTTGAAGAAGAGGAAGATATAATACTTGATCCTGAAGATGATATTGATATCGAGAAGATTGACCTTTCGGTTCCTGAAGGTGTAAGCATAGAGGATCCTGTAAGAATGTACCTTAAGGAGATTGGTAAAGTGCCGCTTCTTAGTGCAGAGGAAGAGATTGAACTTGCAAAGAGAATGGAGAATGGTGATGTTGAGGCCAAGAACAGGCTTGCCGAGGCAAACTTACGTCTGGTAGTCAGCATCGCAAAGAGATATGTAGGAAGAGGAATGCTTTTCCTTGACCTTATTCAGGAGGGTAACCTTGGACTTATCAAAGCTGTCGATAAGTTTGATTTTAGAAAGGGATTCAAGTTTTCAACATATGCAACATGGTGGATACGTCAGGCTATAACAAGGGCAATTGCGGATCAGGCAAGAACTATAAGAATTCCTGTTCATATGGTAGAGACAATCAACAAACTCTTAAGAGTTTCAAGACAGTTACTGCAGGAGCTTGGACGTGAACCGACTCCGGAAGAGATTGCCAAGGAGATGGACATCCCTGTAGAGAGGGTACGTGAGATTCAGAAGATTTCACAGGAGCCGGTATCTTTGGAGACACCTATTGGTGAAGAGGAAGACAGCCACCTTGGAGATTTTATTCAGGATGATAATGTCCCTGTACCTGCTGAGGAAGCAGCAAGCACAATACTTAAAGAACAGCTTGTAGAGGTGCTTGGCACACTTACCGAGAGAGAGCAGAAGGTTCTCAGACTCAGATTCGGTCTTGATGACGGACGTGCAAGAACACTTGAGGAAGTTGGACGTGAATTCAACGTAACAAGAGAGCGTATACGTCAGATTGAGGCAAAAGCTCTTCGTAAGCTGCGTCATCCAAGCCGCAGCCGTAAGTTGAGAGACTTCCTTGATTGATTAATATTTACAGGGAGATTTGACAGGTATAATTATATGTATCAGATTTCTAAAAGACTTGAAACTATTGCTTCCTGCGTTCCGGCAGGAAGCACAGTTGCTGATATAGGCACTGATCATGCGTATATGCCGATATATCTCATACAGAATTCCATAGCTTCGCATGTTATTGCAATGGATGTAAACAAAGGACCTCTTAAGAAAGCAGAGACTAATGTGGAGGAAGCCGGAGTACGGCAGAGCATTGATCTTAGACTTTCTGACGGGCTTGCCGGGCTTAAGCATGGCGAAGCGGACGTCATAACAATAAGCGGTATGGGTGGCAAGCTCATAGAGAAGATTCTTACTGACGGACAGGATGTTATCATGGATGGACAGCAATTTGTACTGTCACCGCAGTCCGAGATAATGCATTTCAGGAAATTCCTTGAAAAACGGGGGTTTTGCACTGATAATGAGAAGATGGTTGAAGAAGATGGCAAGTATTATGTAATTATCTGCTGCCATTATGATGCTGAATATGAGATAAGACGATATGCGCAGCTTTTGTATGGAGAAAAGCTCATAGAACAGAAGGACCCGGTACTTCTGAAAATGTTGGCAAAAGAACTTGAATCATACAGAAAAGTAAAGGCAAAAGTTGAGGCCAGCAATTCAGTGCATGCGGTTGTAAGGTTAAGAGAACTTGCCAGAGACATAGAAGCAATAGAATATGTGATTGACCAATGCGCGGCACGCAGCTGAAAAGTTTTAGTGGATAATTGAGGTGACTTGAATTATGAAGGTTAGAGACATAACAGATGCCCTTGAACGTATGAGTCCGCCATCTGCAGCATGTGACTGGGATAATGTAGGGCTTATGGCAGGTGACAAAGATGCCGGTGTCTCAAGAGTACTGGTGACGCTTGATGTTGATGAGGCGGCAATAGATAAGGCGGTGAGCTGTGGGGCAGATATGATAGTTTCCCATCATCCGCTTATATTCGGAAGCATTAAGAATGTTACATGTGACAGTCTTACGGGAAGCAGGCTTGTGAAGCTCCTTGGCAATAAGATTGCATGTTTCTCGATGCATACTAATTTTGATATATGTGGAAGCATGGGAAGCATCGCAGCAGATACACTTGGACTGAGAGATGCTGCAACACTTGAAGTTACGATGCCTGACGGAAACGGACTTGGCAAAGTAGCTGAATATACCGGAGACGAAGTAATAACAGCAGGAGAATGGGCATCCCGTGTCATGAAAAGTTTTGAACTTGATACTGTAAAAGTATTTGGAGATATGGAAAGACCGGTAAGAAAGATTGCAATATATCCGGGCTCAGGTTCAGGTGCAATTAAGACGGCACTGATGCAGAAGGTTGATCTGCTTGTCACCGGAGATATCGGGCATCATGCGGGCATAGATGCCAAAGCAGAGGGCCTTACAGTGATAGATGCCGGACATTATGGAATAGAGCATGTGTTCATAAAGTACATTGCCGGATATATTGGAAGAGAGTGTCCCGGCGTTGATATAGTGACCGCTGATATATGCAGCCCTTTTGAAGTAGTATTTAATCCTGACAGAATGGAGAATTAGTGATTGATATGAAGACATTACTGGAACTGGCAAAAGAAGAACAGTTAAAGACAAAGGATACAATAATTCTTGCCAAGGTAGACGGTAAGCTCAGCGAACTTAATAACTGGGCAATAGAAGACCAGAATGTTGAATTTATAACAACTGCAACGGTACTTGGCAATGAGGCGTACAGGAGAAGCGTACTTTTTATGATGCTTTATGCAATTCACAGAATAGCTCCGGATATTCCCGGAAAGGATGTGAATGTTCAGTATTCACTAAGTAAAGGACTTTTTTGTGAGATTAAAAATGATGCATGTGCCGTCAATCAGGAATTTATTGATAAAGTAAAACAAATAATGTGTGAGACTGTTGCAAAAGATGTGCCGATCATCAAGCATGTTATGCATACGGATGAGGCCGTAAAGGTATTCAGAAAGTTTGGAATGAGTGACAAAGAGCGCCTTTTCAGATACAGAAGAGGCTCAAACGTCAATGTGTATGAGCTTGAGGGCTTTATGGATTACTATTACGGATATATGGCACCATCGACAGGAATGCTTTCGGTATTTGATATATTCCTGTATGAAGATGGATTTGCGTTGCAGATGCCTGTGCCATCAAGTCCGGAAGAAGTTCCGCAGTTCAGGCCGCAGAAAAAGTTATTCGGCGTACTTAAGGAATCATCGGAATGGGATGACATACTTGACCTTGATACTGTGGGAGCACTTAATGATGCAATTGCGGGCGGAAGAATGAAGGAGATCATGCTCGTCCAGGAAGCACTTCAGGAGCAGAAGATTGCGGAGATAGCAAGAAAGATTGCATCAGACAGAAGCAAAAAGTTTATAATGATAGCCGGACCGTCGTCATCGGGCAAGACAACATTTTCACACAGATTATCAATACAGCTTAAAGCCTGTGGTCTTAAGCCGCATCCTATTGCGGTTGATAATTATTTTGTTGAGAGAGAACAGACTCCTCTTAATGAAGACGGAAGCTATAACTTTGAAGATATACATGCAATAGATATTGAACTGTTTAACAGACAAATGACTGAGCTGCTTGAAGGAAAGCAGGTTGAGATTCCTACATTCAATTTTAAGCTTGGAAAAAAGGAATACAAAGGAGATATAAGACAGCTCGGACCTGATGATATTCTTGTGATTGAAGGAATTCACTGCCTTAACGATGAGCTTACGCAGCATATTCCTAATGACAGTAAGTTCAAGATATATATAAGTGCACTCACATCTCTTAACATAGATGAGCATAACAGAATCTCTACAACAGATGCACGTCTTATAAGGAGAATGGTAAGGGATGCCAGAACAAGAGGTGCATCTGCACAGCACACGCTTAATATGTGGCAGTCAGTCAGGCGTGGAGAGGAACAGAATATATTCCCATTCCAGGAGCAGGCTGATGTTATGTTCAATTCATCACTTGTGTATGAGCTTTCAATACTGAAACCGTTTGCAGAACCTATTCTGTTCGCGATTGATAATGACCAGCCTGAATATCAGGAAGCAAAGAGACTCCTCAAATTCCTTGAGTATTTCCTTGCTTATGGTACGGAAGACATACCGAACAATTCACTGCTCAGGGAATTCGTAGGAGGAGGCTGTTTTGATATCTGATAGCAGATATCAGCACAGAGAGTAATTATTAGCTTTTAGAAGTTTGGCAGCAAGCGTACGGGATTCATCATTATAGAATTCCATGCACAGTGCTCCGTGTTCAAATTCACGATTATGTACAATGCCGATATTCTTGATGCTTATAGAGTTAGCTGCAAGAAGTGTTGCAACACTCGCTATGGCACCTTCACGATCTGCAATATCAAGATGAAGAAGATATGCCTGAGGCACAAAGCCTTTTGAAGCGTCACTTATTGAATTGCGGTATTCGCTTGAGCGTTCAAACATGTTATATATGTATCCCTCATTGTGCTCTGCAAGATTGTTGCGGATGTCAGTGAGGGAATTTATATATGCGTCAAGAAGTTCAAGTATTGCAGACGTGTTAGTCATGCATATCTGTTCCCACATCTCAGGTGAAGATGAAGCAATTCTTGTTATGTCCTTAAAACCACCGGCTGCAAGACGCTTCATGAGACCATCACCGGAATCACAGTCGTGTACAAGATTAACGAGACTGCCTGCAATAAGGTGTGGCAGATGGCTTATGCCTGCAACACTGTGGTCGTGTGTCCGGCAGTCCATGACTATTGGAATTGAACCGATTGAACGCACGATTGCAACATATTCATCAAGAACCTCATGTCTGGTAAGAGGAGTCGGCGTAATTATATAGTATGCATTCTCCAGGAGAATTGCTGAGGAATTGGCGTAACCGGTCTTCTCAGAGCCTGCCATGGGATGACCGCCTATATAATTGCTTTCAAGACCTGCCGATACGGCTGCATCGTACACATATCCCTTGACACTTCCTACATCAGTAACCGTGCATGACGGATTGATAATATCTTTGAGCTTCATAAAATATGAGGAAATGTACTGTACCGGAGTACATAAAAATATATAATCGCAGCGCCCGAAAGAATCAGCATCTATTGAAGTGGTGATGTTATCAACGTTGCCATCAGACTTTGCAAGTTCAAGAGGAGCAAGAGTCCTGCTGAATGCTGTAATTGTGCAGTCAGGATAAACATTCTTAAGCGCCCGCGCAATTGAACCGCCTATAAGTCCAAGACCGATAAATCCAAAATGATAATTAGTTCCAATCATAACTTCTCCAATCCCCTAACATTATTGCTTACATTTTAAACGCTTTAGGGAAGAGTGTCAATAAAGCAGGAAGCGTTTTACAAATTCGACATTTAGCTGTATCTTAATTATGTATATGATAATATTTGACAAAAGATTATACAGGAGAGTTATATATGAGCCGTATGCAAAAATGTATAAAAAATATTCTTATTACGGCATTTGTGCTTGCAGGTGCTTTTATAATAAGTCTTGTTTTCCAGCATGTATTTGAGATAGAGGAGAGAATAACAACACTGTTTGTATTTGCGGTATTTCTTATCTCTATGCTTACGGAAGGATATATATATGGAATTGTATCTGCAATTGCAGGTGTCCTTGCTGTTAATTATGCATTTACATTCCCTTTTTTTGAGTTTGATTTTGCAACGCCGGTTAATGTTATGTCGGCGATAGTCATGATAGTGCTTGCAATACTTACCAGCACGCTGACTACTAAGGTAAAGCAGCATGAGGCATTTAAGGCGGAGAGTGAGAAAGAGCGAATGCGGGCGAATCTTCTCCGGGCTGTGTCACATGATCTGAGAACACCGCTTACTACTATATACAGTTCAGCATCAGCCCTTGCGGATAACAGGGAGAATCTCAGCATACAACAGCAGGACGAGATTCTTAACGCAATAAAGGAGGATTCAGAGTGGCTTGTGAGCATGGTAGAGAACCTCCTTTCAATAACCAAGCTTGGAACCGGCAATGTGAAGATAAACAAAAAGCCGGTAGTGCTGGAGGAGCTTATTGATTCCGTAATCTTTAAGTTCAAAAAAAGGTATCCGTCACATGATGTTATTATAGACATCCCTGGAGATATAGTGATGATACCGATGGATGCGATGCTTATAGAACAGGTTATAATTAATCTTCTTGAAAATGCTGTCCAGCATGCAACAGGCATGAAGCATCTGTGGCTCAGCGTATTTGTGATTGGCAATAATGCTGTGTTTGAGATAAAAGATGACGGATGCGGTGTTTCAGACGAAGCTATGAAATCAATGTTCAGCGGCGCTTATGTAAGCAAAGCTTCGGTGCCTGACGGAAACCGCAATAATGCGGGGATAGGTCTGTCAGTGTGTGAGACAATCATCAAGGCACATGGTGGGGACATAAGTGCGTCAAACAGCATGAACAAAGGAGCAGTATTCAGATTTACACTTGGTATGGAGGAAAATTAAGTGGGTAATAATAAGTACAAAATCCTTTTGGTGGAAGATGAAGATAATATAAGAAAGCTTGTTTCAACGATGCTCGAGACATCAGGATATCAGGTTCTTATGGCGCAGACATGTGAATTGGCACAGATTATGTATTCTTCATATGTACCTGACCTTATACTTCTGGACCTGGGACTCCCTGATAAAGACGGAATATATTTTCTCAAAGAAGTAAGAAAGGAATCTCCGGTTCCGGTAATTATTCTGTCGGCAAGAACTGAGGAACATGATATAGTAGGG
Organism: [Bacteroides] pectinophilus; assembly: GCA_025146925.1. NCBI lineage: Bacteria > Bacillati > Bacillota > Clostridia > Eubacteriales > [Bacteroides] pectinophilus. The sequence continues at coordinate 1,200,445 of CP102260.1, forward strand.
GCTCTTGATATGGGTGCCAATGATTATATAACGAAACCGTTCGGCTCGTCGGAACTTCTTGCACGAGTGAGGGCAGCACTCCGTAACAGCCACCAGATGTATGCTGCCAATATAGAGAATGAAAAGTTTGTGCTGAATGATATGGTTATAGATTACAGTGCAAGACAGGTATTTATAAAAGGTGAAGAGGTAAAGCTTACACAGACAGAATATAATATCGTGTCACTGCTGTCAGAACATTGCGGCAAGATGATGACATATTCCGCAATTATAAAGGGCATCTGGGGATATCCTGACGAAGGAAGCATTAAGAAACTTCAGGTGAATATGGCTAATATCCGCAAAAAACTGGGTGCAAAACCCGGAGTGAGAGGATATATAATAAATGAACTCGGCGTGGGATACCGCATGAATTCAGAAAAAGCATAATAGTCTGCAATGGTTGCAAAATGCGTGTTAAAATGTTATTCTAATTAATATAATTTTTACAAAATTGGAAAGGCAAGGTTTAATTATGACAAAAGTCAGAACTAGATTTGCACCAAGCCCTACAGGAAGAATGCATGTTGGCAACCTTCGTACGGCTCTTTATGCATATCTTATAGCAAAGCATGAGAATGGTGATTTCCTTCTTAGAATAGAGGACACAGATCAGGAACGTTTCTTTGATGAAGCACTTGATATAATCTACAGAACAATGAAGGCTACAGGACTTGAGCATGATGAAGGACCCGATAAGGACGGCGGTGTAGGTCCTTATGTACAGAGTGAGCGTCAGGCACAGGGCATATACATGAAATATGCAAAGATGCTTGTGGAGAAGGGAGAGGCATATTACTGCTTCTGCGATAAGGAGAGACTTGAAAGCTTAAGACAGACTGTTGTAGGCGAGGATGGAGAGAGCAAGGAGATAGTGGTATATGACAAGCACTGTCTGTCACTTAGCAGGGAAGAGGTAGAGGCTAATCTTGCGGCAGGTAAACCATTTGTAATAAGACAGAATAACCCACGTGAAGGAAGCACAACATTCCATGATGAACTTTATGGTGATGTAACAGTACCTAACGAAGAACTTGATGATATGATTCTTATGAAGTCTGACGGCTTCCCGACATATAATTTTGCTAATGTTGTAGATGATCACCTTATGGGGATTACACATGTAGTAAGAGGTAATGAGTATATATCATCATCACCGAAGTATACAAGACTTTACGAGGCATTTGGCTGGGAAGAGCCTAAGTATATACACTGTCCTCTTATAACAGATGAGAATCACAAGAAGCTCAGCAAGAGAAGCGGACATGCATCATTTGAGGATCTTATTGAGCAGGGCTTTGTTGCAGAAGCAGTAGTTAATTATGTTGCACTGCTTGGATGGAGTCCTGAGGATAACAGGGAGATATTCTCACTTGATGAGCTTGTAAAAGTGTTTGACTATCACAGAATCGGTAAGTCACCGGCTGTGTTTGACATTAATAAGCTGCGCTGGATGAATGGCGAGTATCTTAAGGCAATGGATGATGAGAAGTTCTTTGAAATTGCGGAGCCATATATCCGTAAAGTGATTAAGAAAGACCTTGATTTAAGAAAGATTGCAGCACTTGTCAAGACAAGAATAGAGGTTCTTCCAGAGATTGAGGGGCATATTGATTTCTTTGAGGAACTTCCGGAGTATGATACAGCAATGTATACACACAAGAAGATGAAGACAAATTCGGAGAATTCACTTGCAATACTTAAGGAGATGCTCCCTATGCTTGAGGCTATTGATGATTACTCAGCAGAGAATCTCCATGACAGAGTTATGGAATTTGTTGCAGATAAGGGAATTAAGAACGGGCTTGCATTATGGCCTCTGCGTACGGCAGTATCGGGCAAGCAGATGACGCCTGGTGGTGCATTTGAGATTATGGATATAATCGGCAGGGATGAGAGCATTGCGAGAATACGCAAGGGAATTGAGATGTTAGAGAAGGAACTTGGCTGATGAATAAAAGCGAAGCCCAGATACGGGCAATTAATCATTTTAATGGACCGTGTCAGGTAATTGCCGGTCCCGGTTCGGGCAAGACTACTGTGATTACGCACAGAACACTCAGCCTTATACGGGACCATGGGGTATCGCCATCGAATATTCTCGTAATTACATTTACAAGAATGGCGGCAGGCGAGATGAAGGAAAGATTCTTAAGGCTTGCCGCAAAAGAAGATACTGCAGGAAGAATGACAGGAGAAGCAGGCCGCGTGACGTTTGGTACGTTTCACGCGGTATTTTTTACTATTCTGAAGCATGCATATAATTACAGTGCACAGAATATAGTGCGTGAAGAGCAGCAGCGTGAAGCTATCAGACAGAGCATAGCAAGATATCAGATTGAGACGGAAGATGAGAATGAATTCATTTCACAGCTTCTGGCAGAGATAAGCAGGGTTAAGAGTGAGGGAATCAATCCCGATATGTATTATTCAATTAACTGTTCTGAGACTGTATTCAGGGATATATACAGGGATTATGCACATATGCTTGAAAGTAACAGGCTTATAGATTTTGATGATATGCTTGTGTATTGTTATGAGCTGCTTTCAAAAAGACCGGACATTCTAAAGGCATGGCAGAATAAATTTAGATATATTCTTGTGGATGAGTTCCAGGATATCAACAGGATGCAGTATGAGGTGGTAAAGCTCCTTGCCGGAAAGACACAGAATATATTTATTGTAGGCGATGATGACCAGAGCATATATGGATTCCGCGGTGCTAAACCTGAGATTATGCTTAATTTTGAACGTGATTTCAAGAATGTGATGAGAATAAAGCTTGATGTGAATTACAGGTCAACTCCGCAGATTGTTAATTCGGCAAGGCGTGTAATTGAGCATAATATCAAACGCTTCAAAAAAGATATAAGAACAGTTAATGCCACCGGAGAGCCTGTAGATGTGAGAAATTTTCAGGATACTATAGCAGAGAATTCAGCCATAGTGGATATGATAAGACGGGAAGTAAGCGCCGGCAATGCAGCGTACAGTGATATTGCCGTACTTACAAGAACTAATATCGGCGGACGACAGCTTATGGGTAAGTTTATTGAATATAACATACCTTTTGTTACAAGAGACAGCATCCCCAATCTGTATGAACATTGGATAGCAAAAAATATATTTGCGTATATAAGGCTTGCAATGGGATCAAGAAGCCGTGATACATTTTTGCAGGTAATGAACAGACCTAAGCGTTATATAAGCCGTGATATGCTTATGGAAGAGGTTGTTGATTTTAATATCCTGAAGAGCAGATATTCAGACAGGGACTGGATGGTTGAACGTATAGCAGACCTGGAGGGAGACATTAAGGTACTTGAAAGGTGCAGTCCGCTGGCGGCAGTTAATTATATAAGGCGTGCAATCGGATATGACTGCTATCTCAGGGAATATTCGGCGGAACGAAGGATAAGTGAAGATGATCTGTTTGCTGTTATCGATGAATTACAGGAGAGTGCATCACAGTTCAATACATATGATGAATGGTTCGCATATATTGAACAGTACACTGAAGAGATTAAGACACAGACGGCTAAGCACTATGGCAGGAGTGCCGACAGCAATGCGGTAACAATATGCACGATGCACAGTGCTAAAGGGCTTGAGTACCCGGAAGTGTTCATTATAGATGCTAATGAAGGCGTTACGCCATACAGCAAGGCGGCGCTTGATGAGGAGATAGAGGAAGAGCGCAGGATGTTCTATGTTGCAATGACAAGAGCAAAGTCGCGGCTTCATGTGTATTCTGTACGTGAGAGATATAACAAAACACTCGAAGTATCGAGATTTGTAAAAGAAATTTTAAAATAAGGGTTTACAAAAGCTGCTTATAATGTTATAAAATATACATCACAAAAAGGGAGTAGTTGCATGCCGGATTGCCGGGATACTGATTGATATCAGGAACACCGGAGCATGTTGCGGAATCTCGTCAGTACGATTATTATGTGACAATGGTCTTTATGGACATAGTCTTTGGACATAGTCTTTTGGTAATCCGGGGTCTGCACAACCTATGTTGAACAAGACTTTTTGCGTATACATTTTTATTTGTATACGCAAAAAGTCTTTTTTTATTCTGATAATATGTTCATACGTAAACTGTGTTACGGCAGCTGCAACAATAACCTGAATAAAGGAGGCCCACAATGAAAGATAACAAAGAATTATACCGTATGAGCAAAGAAGAACTGTTTATGTACATGAAAGCTGACGGCAACGGACTTACAACTGATGCTGCCAGTGAGATACTTGAAGAAAAAGGGCATAATGTAATTAGCGAATCTAAAAAGAAAAGTGCATTGGCGGTATTTTTTGGACAATTTAAAGATATGCTTGTAATAATTCTTATTATGGCGGCAGTGATATCAATGTTTTCAGGGAATGCGGAAAGTACTGCGGTAATATTTGCAGTAATAATCATGAATGCAGTGCTGGGAACAATCCAGTATGTCAAAGCTGAAAAGTCACTGGAATCATTGAAAGCAATGTCAGCTCCTCATGCGAGAGTATTAAGGGACGGCAGAAAAATAGAAATTCCGGCTGAGAATGTGGTGCCGGGAGATGTTCTTTTATTAGACGCGGGGGATATGGTTGCAGCAGACGGAAGAGTCCTGTGTTCTTATTCACTTCAGGTGAATGAAAGTTCACTTACCGGTGAGTCAACTAGTGTTGATAAGACAGACAGGGTGCCGGAAGGAGAAGCAGGAATTGCTGACAGAACCAATATGGTGTATTCCGGAAGTCTTGTCACATACGGAAGGGCAGAGATACTTGTGACGGCAACAGGTATGGAAACTGAGATGGGTAAGATTGCAGGGCTGATGAATGCAACCAAAGAGAAAAAGACTCCGCTTCAGGTAAGTCTTGATGATTTCAGCAGGAAGCTTGCAATAGCAATAATGATTATATCAGCAATTGTTTTTGGTATAAGAATATATCAGAGACAGCCGCTGCTTGAGTCCCTTATGTTTGCAGTTGCATTGGCAGTTGCCGCAATACCGGAGGCCCTGGGCTCAATAGTTACGATTGTTCAGGCTATGGGCACACAGAAAATGGCAGCAGATAACGCAGTAATGAAGGAACTGAAGGCGGTTGAGAGCCTTGGATGTGTATCTGTAATCTGTTCGGATAAGACCGGTACGCTTACACAGAACAGAATGACTGTTGAGAATGTATATATAGATGGTGCCTGCATAAATCCTGATGAAATTGACATAAAAAAGCAGCTCCACAGATATCTGCTGTATATTGCTATACTTAATAACGATTCTTCTATAGATGGGGAAAAGGGGATAGGGGATCCGACGGAATACTGTCTGCTTACAATGGCACGTAATGCCGGACTTAGCAACGCAGGCATATCGGAAGAAAATATAAGACAGCTTATGCCGAGAATGGCAGAACTCCCTTTTGATTCGGACAGGAAGATGATGAGTACCAAATATATGATTCATAACATTCCTATGATACTTACAAAAGGTGCAACAGATATAATTCTTGAGAGAACAGAGAATATTGCTGTATCTGACGGCGTACGTCCTATAACGCCGGATGACAGGAAAAAGATATACAGGCAGAATGAGATTTTCTCAGAACAGGGTCAGAGAGTTCTTGCATTTGCATATAAAGAGACAGACAACAGCCAGAGACTTGAACCGGATGATGAGAGCGGATATACGTTTGTCGGACTTGCCGCAATGACAGACCCTCCGAGGGAAGAATCGGAAAATGCAGTTATGGAAGCAAAATCTGCAGGAATAAAAACAGTTATGATAACAGGGGACCATAAGGTTACAGCAAAAGCCATAGCCGAAAGAATCGGAATATTTGAAGATGGCGATATTGCGGTTACAGGTCAGGAGCTTGACAGAATGACAGATGAAGAGCTTGATGGCATAATTGAAAATGTCAGCGTGTATGCAAGAGTCTCGCCGGAGAATAAAATACGTATTGTAGAGCACTGGCAGAAAAAAGGAAGAATAGTAGCGATGACGGGAGATGGTGTTAATGATGCACCGGCACTTAAAAAAGCTGATATCGGAATTGCAATGGGAATAACAGGTACAGAAGTATCAAAGGATGCGGCATCAATGATACTTACGGATGATAATTTTGCCACAATAATAAAGGCTGTGCTTAACGGAAGAAATGTATTCAGAAATATCAAAAACGCAATCCAGTTTCTGCTTTCGGGTAATATGGCAGCAATAATGGTGGTGCTGTACTGTTCTGTTGCTGCATTGCCAACGCCGTTTGAACCGGTGCATCTGCTCTTTATAAACCTGCTTACAGATTCACTTCCGGCACTTGCGATAGGTATGGAGCCGGTAGATAAGTCGCTGATGAAGCAAAGACCAAGGAATCCAAAGGAAGGAATAATTACACGTGATTTTGCATTAAACCTTCTGCTCTATGGTGTAATGATTGCTGTATCAACACTTACAGGATTTTATACAGGCCTGTCTGTGAATGCAGCTACGGCAAGCACGATGGCATTCGCGGTACTCACACTTGCAAGACTTTTTCATGGATTTAACTGCAGAAGCAGCAAATCTCTGAACAGAATAGGAATAGGAAGCAATAAATGGAGTATTGCTGCATTTGCGGCAGGAACATTGCTGCTTGCAATTGTGCTCACAGTTCCGGCACTTGGAAGACTGTTCTGTATCGCACCGCTTGGAATGGCACAGATTACAATGATTATAATACTGGCACTTATACCGTCACTTATTATCCAAATGTCAAGGATAGTGCGTGGAAGATAGGCAAAACAAAAGCTTCACCGGATATGGAGGTCATGGAAAATATCTTCATGACACCGACAGGGTGAAGCTTTTTATAATATTATAATCATTATTTATCGTCAGGCATCTCTGCATTTACATCGATTCCGCGTGGCTCGACAGGCGTAGAGAATACAATCTGCGTGCTTGTTCTGCCGAATTTCTGCAGCTGGCCGATGAAAGTATCAAGTTCCATAGTGCTTGGAAATGCAACCTTAAGCAGCATCGAATAATTACCGGTAACACAGTTGCATTCTATTACATTAGGGCATGATTTGATAAAAGGATAGAATTCCGGCTTCTGTACGGGTGCAATCTCAAGATTGATGAATGCTGTTATGTGGTAGCCTAATTTGAGCTGGTTAATCTTAGCCTCATAGCCTACTATAATCTCTTCTTTTTCAAGACGTTCAATTCTGGCAGATACCGCAGGGGATGAAAGAAATACTTTTTCGGCAAGAACCTTGAGCGGCATTCTTGCATTTTCCTGCAGAAGTGTGACAAGCTTTTTATCAATTTTATCCATGGCAAATACCTCTTTCCGCTGTCTGACATAAAAAAAGACAATTATAAGACTTAGGATGCCTCACAATTGTCGCCGTCGACTTACTTTATTTATGGATATATGATACATTATTTATTTTAATAAATCAATAAATTTTTCAAAAAATTAATGGAATATTTGGGATTGGTATAATATAATTCATTTATGCGCTAAAAATGCGGATAGAAAACGGAGGTTTATTGATTATGGCTAAGAATCATAACGAAGATGATGAAGAGATGACACTTGTACTCACACTTGACGAGGGGGATGTTGAGTGTTCAATACTTACAATATATGAATGCGGCGGAAAGGATTACATTGTAGTGCTGCCGAAGGACAAGGACGGCAATCCCAAGGATGAGGTGTATATATACAGATATCTTGAGGATGAGGAAGGTAATCCATCAATAGAATATATTGATGACGAGGAAGAATATGAGGCTGCTGCTGACAGATACGACGAACTTCTTGATGAAGCAGAGTATGAAGAGCTTGCAGGGGATGACGAAGAGTAATAAGTTATAATCAGGAATGGAGACAGGTATGCAGGCTGGAATTAATGATATTAGAAAAAATATGGCAGGAGTGATTGTCGGCAAGGAGAAGGTTACGGATTATATACTTACGGCAATGCTTGCCAGTGGACATGTTCTCCTTGAAGATGTTCCGGGAACAGGTAAGACTTTAATCGCGAAGACACTGGCAAAGTCAGTTGATGCGCAGTTCTCGCGTATACAGTTTACACCGGATCTTGTGCCTTCAGATGTTACGGGAATACATTATTATAATCAGAAAGCAGGCGAGTTTGTATTAAGAAAGGGACCTGTGTTTGCCAATATAGTTCTTGCGGATGAGATAAACAGGGCGACACCGAGAACGCAGTCAAGCATGCTTGAATGTATGGAGGAAAGACAGGTTACTATAGATGATGAGACGCTTAAGCTTGAAGAACCGTTCGTGGTTATAGCGACACAGAATCCTATCGAGACAGCAGGTACGTTTGCATTGCCTGAAGCACAGCTTGACAGATTTATGATGAAGATTTCAATGGGATATCCGGACAGGGATGGGGAACTGCTTATGATGAACAGATTTCTGTCAGATAACCCGGCAGAGAGCATAAGACCTGTATGCACAAAACAGGATATTATAAAAATGCAGGATGAATCCCAGAAGGTATATATACATCCGCATCTTATGGAGTATATTGCTGACATAGTCAGGATGACAAGGGAACTTCCGGAAGCAGCAATAGGTGTCAGTCCGAGAGGAACGCTTACAATGCTTCGTGCTGTAAGGGCATATGCATATATTAATTCAAGAGATTATGTCGTGCCTGAGGATATACGCGAACTTGCTGTTCCTGTTCTTGCACACAGAATAGTTCTGAAGTCAGGAGCAGTCATGAAGGACAACAGAAAAGCAATGGTAGAGGCAATACTTGACAGGTGTCCGCTTAAGACTGAAGACTGGAATACACAGCATGATTAGAAGGGCCGGAATATATGGAGATAGTTATAATGCTTGCAGCTGCAGCAGCAGTATATCTTGGGCTGTCAGGAATATATACGCACATATGGACAAAGAATCTTGAGGCGGATGTACGATTCTCGACAGATTCAGCAGTGTGCGGTGATGAGATTGAGATTGTTGAAGTCATTTCCAATGACAAGTGGCTTCCTCTTCCTTTTGTCAATGTAAAGTTCCAGATGGACAGAAAGCTTGAATTTGAAGGAGAAGACTCTAATTCGAGTGTTACGGATAAGTCATATAAAAATGATGTGTTTTCTCTGCTTTTTCATCAGAGGATAACCAGGAGACTTCCGGTACGGTGCAGGCGGAGAGGAGTCTATTGTATAGACAGCATTGAGCTTGTCTCAAAGGGAATATTCATGAATCAGGTCATGAGCTGTCAGAAGTATATGCACAGGGAGCTTATTGTGTATCCGAAGATTGCAGACGTAAACGGAATAGATATCCTGAGCAGAAATGTGCTTGGAGACATAATAACCAGGCGTGCGATGTATGAAGATCCGTTTGAGATACGTGGCATACGCGATTATACAACTTATGATTCAATGAAGATGATTAACTGGAAGGCTACTGCAAGGACACTCGGACTTAAAGTTAACATTCATGACTATACATCAAGCAGGAAAGTCTGCATTATCATGAATCTTAAGCCTGATGGCATGATTATAAATGGAGCACTGCAGGAAGAGAGCATATCGATTGTGGCAGGACTTGTACAGAGGCTTAGTGCGCAGGGCGTAGTCACGGGGATAGTCAGCAATGGACGTGACCGTGTTACAGGTACAGAACTTATTGTAGACGGAGCACAGGGACTTGCACATATTAAGACGGTTAATACATGCCTTGCGCGGATTGATCTCAATCTTGATATGGAGCCGGTTGAGAATCTGTTTGACAGAATAGATGAGCAGTCCGTATGTATTATGGTATCTCCGGGAACCAATAAAGCTCTTCAGTCAGGATACAATGATATGTGCAGACAGGGAAAAGCCGTATCATGGATACTGCCATATCATGATGGAATGGATACCGGACTGCAGTTTTGTCCGGATGTATCCGTAACACCATGGGAGGTGGCAAGATATGAGTAATAAAAAGGTAATGTCAATAATAGAAATATTACTGGCGGGAACTGTGTTTCTTGTTATGGCTGTCGTGATTGGATATGAACCTCTCGGATATGGCTTACGGGATTACTGGAGATGCCTTATGGTATACGCAGTGGCTGCATGGACATGGTTCCTGCGTCATGCGGGATTGACAAACCGGAGATTTTACGCCGGTCACATGGCGGCGGTCATTGCGGCTGCACTTTTTGGACGTAATGATAACGAATCATTTATGTATTGCATCATAGTACTTATAATTACATTATACTCGTCATATGTTATGTATAAGAACCAGAGACCTGATAAAGAACGCATATCGTATGTGGCACTCATTGTAATGGTTGCAGCATATATATCAGGGACGGCATATGGCTGCAGTACAGTACGGGAGACAGCGGTGCTGGCAGCGGCAGCATTTGCAATATTGTCAGTAGTTTATCAGAATATGTTCAGAATTAACGGCGTTTCAGAGCTGAACAAAAGCACAACGAACTTTCCGGCAGGACAGCTTGGCAGAGTTAACGGCTGGGTGCTGGCTGTTACTGTAATATGCATGGCAGCGGCAATGCTGGCTGTACTTGCATTGCCCGGAGGACATCTCGGATTTGCCGGTGACGCATGCAAAGTACTTGGCAGAGGGATAGCAACAGCTATTATATGGATAATTGAGCTGCTCGGTAAATGGCAGAAAACGTCATCATCAGGTCAGACAATACCACGGGAAGATGCACAGGATGAAATTCTTGGCTATATGACATCAGATAACGGTGACGGTAATATAGAGAATCTTATCAATGCTGTTATTGCAGTGACGGCAATAATAATAATTGCGGCTGTAGTAATTGCCGTAATTAAGACACTTAATGCTTTTATGCAGAAAAAAGGCTGTATTAATGAAGGCAGTGATGTTATAGAGTTTATTAAGAGTACTGACAAAAAAGAAAAGATAAAGCATAACACGTATGCTATGGAAGAAAAAGAAACCGGCTCATCAGATGAAAGATACAGGAAGCTTTACCGTAAAGCAGTAAAAAAAGGCATGAAGCGTTCGGGAACAAAGACAATGCCGCAGGCGATGATTCCGGGAGACATCACAATACAGAATATTACATCTGATGAAAAGATTGCAGGAGAGATCACAAGAGCGTACGAGATTGCGAGATATTCACACAGATCTGTATCTGACGGGGATATAAAACAGCTTAAAAATATTAGCAGATAGCCGGCAGATAATAAATATTTTATATTAACTATTTTAAAATTCTGCTGGACTTTTATCGGATAGTTGTGTATAATTAGCGATGTAAGTTTTATAATAAGTAAATGCCATGAAGAGGAATAGTATTTGCGGACCTGTTGCAGAGAGCTGCCGGTTGGTGCGAGACAGCAGATGGAAAGCAATGAACTCACCTTGGAGCAGCTACCCCAAAGCTATATGGAATCAGGATTATCAGAATTATGATGTATATGGCAAGTAGACGTAGCCGGGAGCCGGCCGTTACATCGGACAGGATATAATGTATATATATACACGTATCCGGTGAGAGCACAGGAAACTGTGAATTAGAGTGGTATCGCGTGAGATTATATGTCTTTCGTCTCTTACATGCACAACAGCATGTGGAGGCGGAAGATTTTTTTTGTGACAACTCTGTGCCATTTACTTATTAAATATGAGTTAACGATAAATATTAAAAATGTGAGAGTGCGCAGACCGCACAGGAATGGAGGAGACAATGTTTGATTACAGACAGTACAAGAAGACTTATTTTATGCCACCCGTGGATTGCTATGACTGGGTTAAGAAGGACTGCATCGATAAGGCCCCTATATGGTGTTCTGTAGATTTAAGAGACGGCAATCAGGCACTTATCGAGCCGATGAGCCTTGAGGAGAAGCTGGAGTTCTTCGAGATGCTTGTCAAGATTGGCTTTAAGGAGATAGAGGTAGGCTTCCCTGCTGCTTCAGATACAGAGTACCAGTTCTTGAGAGCACTTATTGAACGCAATATGATTCCTGATGATGTTACAATCCAGGTACTTACACAGGCAAGAGAGCATATCATCCGCAAGACATTTGAAGCATGCAAGGGTGCTCCTAATACGATAGTACATGTATATAACTCTACATCTGTTGCACAAAGAGAGCAGGTATTCAGAAAGTCTAAGGAAGAGATTAAGCAGATTGCAGTAGATGGAGCGAAGCTTCTTAAGGAACTTGCAGACAAGACAGAGGGCAACTTCTCATTCAAGTACAGTCCTGAGAGCTTCTCACAGACAGAGGTTGATTATGCACTTGATGTATGTAATGCGGTTATTGATGTATGGCAGCCTACACCGGAGCATAAGGCTTATATTAATCTCCCTACAACAGTTGAATGTGCAATGCCTCACGTATTTGCAAGCCAGGTAGAGTATATGTCCAAGAATATGCATAACCGTGATTCAATCATTCTTTCAATTCATCCGCATAATGACAGAGGCTGCGGCATCAGCGATGCAGAGCTTGGTGTGCTTGCAGGTGCGGACAGCGTTGAAGGTACTCTGTTCGGCAATGGTGAGAGAACAGGTAATGTAGACATTATGGTACTGGCAATGAATATGTATTCACAGGGCTTTGATCCTAAACTGGACCTGTCAGATATGCCGGGTATTGCAGCAACATATGAGAGACTTACACAGATGAATATACATATGCGTCATCCTTATTGCGGTAAGCTTGTATTTGCTGCATTCTCAGGTTCTCATCAGGATGCAATTGCCAAGGGAATGGAGTGGAGAAAAGAAAAAGACATGGATCACTGGAATGTGCCATATCTGCCAATTAATCCTGAAGATGTAGGACGTACATATGACAGCGATGTAATAAGAATAAACAGCCAGTCAGGTAAGGGTGGAGTTGCATATGTGCTTGATCAGAGCTTCGGAATTAAGGTGCCTAAGAAGATGAGAGAGGATCTTGGATACGCAGTCAAGGCTGTATCTGATGTTGAACATAAGGAACTTTCACCTGAAGAGATTCATGATATATTTGAGAAGAGATATAAGAAGTTTGTACCTGATTTTGATATTGTCGAGGTACATTTCAGACAGGTTGACGGTATCCAGACAACTGTAACTGTAGAGCAGGATGGAGTAAGGAGTGTTATCGAAGCAGGCGGTAACGGCCGTCTTGATGCGGTTAGCAATGCACTTGCAAAGCATTTTGACAGATCATGCAGAATTATCTGCTATGAGGAGCATGCACTTCAGGATGGTTCTGATTCAAGTGCTATCGCTTATGTGGGAATTGAAGGCGGCGATGGCAGGAACTACTTTGGTATAGGTATAGATCCCGATATTATCAGAGCCTCAATTGACGCACTTGTATCAGCCATGAACAGGAGCATGCAGTAAATGAAGCCGGACAGAATTGTGCTTGCAAGCGGTTCGCCAAGAAGAAAGCAGCTGCTTGAGCAGGTTGGCATGAAGTTTGATATTATTGTAAGTGATGTTGAGGAAATAGTGACAAAGACGCTTCCGAAAGATGTGGTTTGTGAACTGTCTGCGCAGAAGGCGCAGGCAGTATATGACCGGCTGGAAGATACAAAGAATGTACTTGTTATAGGTGCGGATACTGTTGTAAGTGCAGAGAACAGGATACTTGGTAAGCCTCATGACAGGGATGATGCATTCAGGATGCTTAAGCTGATTCAGGGAGAAAGCCACAGTGTATTCACGGGAGTGACACTGATTCATAATGATACGGCAGAGACATTTGCTGTAGAGACAAAGGTTCATGTAATGCCGATGACTGATGAGCAGATATATGCATATATAGATACTAAGGAGCCTATGGACAAAGCGGGTGCATATGGAATACAGGGGCGCTTTGCCGCATATGTAAGCGGAATAGACGGAGATTATAATAATGTTGTGGGGCTGCCTGTAGCAGCAATATGTGACAAACTCAGGAGTGACGGATATGAGATATAAAGCATGCATCTTTGACCTTGATGGTACAACAACCGATTCTGTCGGAGCAATTGCGCATACAGCGAATCTTGTGCTTGAAAAATACGGACTGCCTGCACAGCCGGAAGAAGCATATAAGCATTTTGCAGGAGACGGTCAGTTTGAACTCATTAAAAGAGCATTGAGAGCTGCGGGAGATACTAAGCTTGAATATTATGATGCTGTTATGGCAGATTACATTGAAGAGTTCAGGACAGGCTGTACCTACAATGTTGTTCCTTATGACGGGATACTGCCAATGCTTGAAGAACTTAAGCATATGGGGATAAAGACTGCAACACTCAGTAACAAGAGGCATGATAATGTTATACACGTAGTTGAAACGGTATTCGGAGACGGACTTTTTGATGTTGTGATGGGGCAGTCCGATGACATCCCCAAAAAACCGGCACCAGACGGAGTATATAAAATTCTTGACAAGCTGGGTGTTGATGTATCACAATGTCTGTATATCGGAGATACTAATACGGATATATTCACGGGAAAGAATGCCGGAGTTGATACTGTCGGAGTAACATGGGGCTTCAGAGGAAGAGAAGAACTTGAAGAAGCCGGAGCTGTATATATCGTAGATTCTCCTGAACAGATATTGGAGATATGCAGATGATTAAGTTTATTGCCAGTGATTTGGACGGAACTATATTACAGAATAAGGCACAGCATGTTGATGATACAACAATGCAGGTTATCAGGCAGCTGGTAGACAAAGACATGCTGTTTGCACCGGCAAGCGGAAGACAGCGTGAGAGTCTTAAGAAGCTTTTTGCACCTGTTGCTGATAAGCTTGTATATATATCGGAGAATGGGGCGCTTGTAAGTTACAAAGATACAATTATCAATAAGATGCCTATTGAACGCAGCCTTGCGATGGATATGATTGCGGATATTGATTCAATAGAGAATTGTGAAGTGCTTGCGTCAGGCGAGCATTATGCATATATACGCCCCAAGTCTGAGCTGTTTCTCAACAGGATGACTAAGGTTGTCAATTATGAGACGCGTATAGTAAAGAGCTTTGATGAGATAGATGAAGATATCATAAAGGTATCTGTGTGTGATATCAGCGGTATAGACAACTCACAGAAGCATTTTCATGATATGTGGGGAGATAAGGCGAGTGTTGCGGTATCGGGAGATCTGTTCCTTGACCTTACGGCCAAGGGTGTTAACAAGGGTGTAGGAATAAAAAAGATTCAGGAATATTTTGGATTGTCAGCGGATGAGTGTATGGCATTCGGAGATAATTACAATGATATTGAGATGCTTGAGAGTGTGACACATTCATATGCAATGGAGAATGCAGTTGATGAGATAAAAAGACATGCTGCCAACGTCACGCAATCGGTTGAGAGCGTTATAAGAAAATTATGCAATTAGAATGAAAAACGGCACTTTGTGCTTGTATACAAACCTGAGATGCCATGAAAAAGGCAGGAATGAGGATTTATTATGGATGAGAGAGATTTAAGAATATGTGCAGAATATTTTCTTGAGCATCAGAATCAGCTTTTTGATGAACCTGTTGCTGAGAATATGGAGGAAGCCTGTGAATTTCTTGATGAATGTATGGCACAGGTGTTTAATGATATTCATGAGGTAAAGGATTATTTTGAAGATGCCGGAATGGATGTAGATGGAATGGATGATGATGAGATACGCGGGCAGATGGAAGTATTTTCGCTTCCTGACGGAAGATATCTTATAGTGGAAGGCTGATTAATAAGGACAGGCAATCAGGAAGCAGATATGCAGAAAATCAGAGTTATATGTGTGGGTCGTATCAAAGAAAAGTTCTACACACAGGCAGTAGAGGAATATTCAAAGAGACTGTCACGGTATTGCAGGCTGGAGATTACGGAGCTGGCAGATGAGAAGACGCCTGATAACGCAAGTGATGCGATGAATGACAGAGTTAAGGAAAAAGAGGGAGACCGCATTCTGGCGGCAATCCCTGAAGGAGCTTATGTAATAGCACTCGCAATTGAAGGCAGGATGTGCGATTCTGTTGAACTTTCAAAAAAGCTCGAAAGTCTTGGTGTAGAAGGACACGGAAGTATTGTGTTTATAATCGGAGGCTCACTCGGACTTGACAGAAGAGTGCTCGACAGGGCTGATTATAAGCTGAGCTTTTCACGGATGACATTTCCGCACCAGCTTATGAGAGTAATTCTTCTTGAACAGGTATACAGGGCGTACAGAATAAGCAACAATGAGCCTTATCACAAATAAAAACAACATAATGCACAAAAAATACCAACAAATAGTATATATTTGTTGGTATTTTTGTATTTTGTGCTATTTTTAAACGGATACCGTGTACCGCAGATTAGGAAAGCTCAGAATCCGGTGCATGGTATCTGTTTTTATGCGCTGGTTATGTGATTTATATCCTATATTGTTATTACCGAAGCATTTTCATAAGGAATGCCTTTTAATAAAAATTATATTATTTTTTGAAATAGTCAGGAAAGTTCTCTTTGAGAGTGTTGAAGTTCTCAATGTAACGAGTCATGTGAAGCTTTGCAATCCGTGCTGCCTTCTCTTTGTCATGCTGTTCAATGGCAGTCACAAGCTCCTGATGATCATGGATTATATTGTCGGTCTTGTGGCATTTGACGCTCAAGATGGATGTACGGTCAAAGTGCGGTGAAGCACTTTCGATAAGTTCAAGCCAGAAAGACTTGCCACACATCTTATAAATCATTGCGTGGAATTCTTTGTCGAGCAGGAGAGTTTTCTCATCATTGCCGCGGGATATGTACATCTGCCACATTGCAATATTCTCCCACAGTTTATCTATCTGTGTCGGAGTCAATACATCACATGCAATTACAGCAAGCTCGGCTTCAAGAATTGAGCGTAACTGGCGTACTTCCTCAACAAGTTCTGCATCAATGTATGAGACAAATGCGCCGATTTTGGGACGTATATCTATAAGCTGTCTTGACGCAAGGTCAAGCTCTGCTTCTCGCACAGGACTGCGGCTTACTCCGAATAATGTGCAGAGCTCTGGGATGTCAATCTGCTCTCCCGGAGTGAGATTCGCATTAATGATGTTATATGTAAGCTGCCTTAAGACATAGTCTTTGGCGGATTCTTCGGATAATCTGTCAGATACAGTAATCATTATACCCTCCATAGCGTAATAGTATGAAATGTATGCGTAAACATACGGATGTATGAAACTTGCTACTATTAAAATAACATGTTATAATTCATTTTTAAAGAAAAATGTGATAAAATATTTATTTAGAGTTCGGTTTTTGCCTGTGCGCAAATCCGGAATGCCATAAGAGACGGCAGGAATGGAGAAGCAAGATGAATATTATAGTTGTTGGCTGTGGTAAAGTCGGTTACACACTGGTAGAACAGCTGAATAATGAAGGTCATTCAGTGACCCTTATAGATAAGAATCAGGCAGCACTTGAAAAAGCAGTTGCAAAGCTCGATGTACTCGGAATATATGGTAATGGAAGCAGTTACCGTGTGCAGGAGGAAGCAGGTGTATCTAATGCAGATCTGCTTATTGCAGTTACCAATCAGGATGAAGTGAATCTGCTCAGCTGCCTTATAGCAAAGCAGGCAGGGCATTGCCAGACAATAGCAAGAGTGCGTAATCCGGAATACTATGAAGAGATTAATTTTATAAAGGAAGAACTGAAGCTTGCTATGGCTATTAATCCGGAACGCTCAGCGGCATATGATATATTAAGGCTTGTGCAGATACCATCGGCAATGGAAGTCGATACATTTGCAAGAGGAAGAATTAATCTTATCAGCTTCAAGATACCTGATTATTCTCCACTTGACGGAAAAAAGATTATGGATGTATCCGGAATCCTGGGTAATAATGCATTGTTCTGCGTTGTTCAAAGAGACGGGGAAGTGATTATACCAAGTGGTAATACAGTACTTCACTCAAAAGATAAGGTATCTGTTGTAATGCCGCTGCGTGAGATGCCGGATTTCTTTGACAGAATAAAGCTTGCCAATAAGCCTATAAAGAGTGTTATGATTGCAGGAGGAGGAAGCATATCCTTCTATCTTGCCAAGGAGCTTATTAAAGCGAATGTACAGGTTAAGATATTTGAGACTGACAGGGCAAGGTGCGAGGTGTTAAGCGAGCAGCTTCCGGAAGCCGTTATTATCAACGGTAATGCGGTAGATGAGAGCCTGCTGGATGAGGAAGGTGTAAGACAGACGGATGCATTCGTGGCGCTTACCAATATGGATGAAGAGAATATCATGTTGTCGCTGTATGTTAACAGCATATCAGATGCTAAGCTTATAACTAAGATTAACAGGCTTTCTTTTGAGAAAGTTATTAATGGAATGCCTCTCGGAAGTGTTGTATGCCCTAAGAATATTACGGCAGAAAAGATAATAAAGCATGTAAGATCTATGCAGAATTCCGCTGATTCAAGTAATGTTGAATCACTGTACCGCCTTATGGATAATAAGGTTGAGGCACTTGAATTCAATGTAAGAGAATGTTATGAGAATAAGGCTCTTATAGGCAGGACACTTATGGAATTAAAGCTTAAGAAGAATCTTCTTATATGTTCAATTAACCGTGACGGCAGGATAATAACACCAAGCGGTAAAGATACTATAGAAGTCGGAGATACTGTTGTTGTGGTTACAAGTAATCTTAACCTTTCCAGAATAAGCGATATTCTTGAATAGGAGCTGTAATAATGAACTATGGTATTATTCGTTATATAATAGGTAAAGTTATAGAGATTGAAGGTGCATTCTTTGTCATACCGGTGCTCACGGCACTTGTATATCATGAATGGAGCGGACTTGGAGTGTATGTGCTGCTTGCATGTCTTTATATGTTTGCAGGATTTATCATGTCATCAAAAGAACCGGAGAAGAAGGAATTCTATGCAAGAGAAGGATATGTACTTGCAGCGCTTGCGTGGATTATTATGAGTATTCTCGGTGCCATTCCGTTTGTGATTACAGGAGACATACCATCTATGGCTGATGCAGTCTTTGAGATTGCATCGGGATTTACAACAACCGGAGCAAGTATTCTTGCAAGTCCGGAGCCTCTGCTTAAGTGCAATCTTATGTGGAGAAGCTTTTCACACTGGATAGGAGGAATGGGAGTCCTTGTATTTCTTATAGCAATACTGCCTTCAGGCGGTGGTGAAAGCATATATATAATGAGGGCAGAGAGTACGGGACCATCTGTCGGAAAGATTGTTCCGAGAATTAAGCAGACATCCAAGATACTCTATGAAATATATACCGCACTTACGTTTATTCTTTTTGTACTGCTGGTGCTTGGAAGAATGCCGGTATTTGATGCAATCTGTCTTACATTTGGTGCTGCCGGAACCGGTGGATTTGGTATACTTGCAGACAGCGTGGCATCATATAACACATACTGTCAGGTTGTGATAACAATATTCATGCTGCTGTTCGGTGTGAACTTTACATTTTTCTATATGCTTCTTATAGGCAAGGCCAGGGATGCATTCAGGATGGAAGAAGTCAGGGGATATCTGGCAATATATTGTGCGATAACACTGCTTATCACGCTCAATCTGTGGGCGCAGAACGGACATTTCATGCATCAGCTTCAGCAGGTGTCGTTCCAGACATCATCTGTTATGACAACAACCGGATACTCAACACAGGATTTTAATGCCTGGCCACAGTTCTCCAAGATACTTATGGGGCTCCTCATGGCAATCGGAGGATGCACGGGAAGCACAGGCGGAGGAATAAAAGTATCAAGAATTCTGGTATATGTAAAGGGAATAATTAAGGAGATATCAGAACAGGTTCATCCGAGGCGTGTTAAGGTTCTTAGGGTGGATGGCAAGAGAGTTGATGATTCGATACTCAGGGCAATATATATATATCTTGCCCTGTATACGCTTATATTTGTCATATCACTTGTTATCGTGGGAATTGACGGATATGACTGGGAGACTACATTCTCAGCGGTTCTTGCGACGATCAATAATATCGGTCCCGGATTCGGCCTTGTCGGGCCGACAGGCAATTTTGGAATGTTTTCCGTTATGTCGAAGCTTGTGCTTACGTTTGACATGATTGCAGGAAGACTGGAGCTTATTCCTTTATTCGTGCTCCTTATGCCGGATACATGGAAGAAAAATGGTTAATAAGCGCATGGCGCAGGAATGGAGATTACAGTGAAGAGACGCAGAAAAAGACTGGTTCGTATTATTGCAGCACTGGCAGTGCTTGCACTTATCTTTATATATAAAGGAATGTTTAACGGCAAAGGTCTGTACTTTACAACGGGCTTTGGCAGACATGAGATACTTCAGGCAGGCAGTCAGAAAGCATATGATTATGAAGCATCAATTCTTTTTGCAGATGTCAGGAAGCAGTATGAGTCGCTGTTCGGAAGCAATGTGTGGAGCCGTGAGATAGACGGTCAGAGTTTTGAAACATACGCAAGGCAGCAGGTACGGACTAAGCTGATACGTGTTGCGTATATGAATGAACTTGCGGACAAAAGAGGCGTTGTTCTTAACAGGGAAGAAAGCACTAATATAAGTAAGGCAGCAAAAGAATATCTTGCATGTGTTGATGACGCATCTGCTAAAAGGCTGGGACTTACGCAGGAGCAAATTGAGCAGATGTTTACGAAGTTTGCAATAGCATCACGGCTTTATAATGACATGACTGCCAACCTGCAGACAGAAGTAAGTGCCGATTATGCGAGGGTAATCACAATCCAGTATATAAGTGCCGATTCAGAGAATTTAATAAATAGCGCCAAGGCAAGACTTGATGGCGGAGAGAGCTTTTTCTATGTTGCAAGGGATATTAATAACGGCGGAGATTATGAGTGTGAATTAAGACGCGGCGAGATGGAAAAAGAATTTGAAGAGGCTGCATATAATCTTGCAACCGGTGAGACAAGCCAGATTGTAAGCTGCAAAGGAAGATATTATATCATCAGGTGCGTAAGTGATAATGAGAAGACAAAGACCGAGGCTAATAAGAATGATATAATCGAAGCAAGAAAGCTTGAAGAATTTAATAAGAATTTTGAGGAATATGAAGGCTCAATATATCTGCATTTTAATGATAAGCTGTGGGATAAGACAGACTTTAATACGGTGAATGAAAACACGGCTTTTGAAGATGTATTCAACAAATATTTCAAGTAGAAGATTCAATATAGAAATGGAGAAAGTATGGCTGGAAATAAATATGATGAGAGCAGTATATCAATCCTTGAAGGGCTTGAGGCTGTAAGAAAAAGACCCGGAATGTATATCGGCAGCGTGGGCACCAAGGGATTGAATCACCTTATTTATGAAATTGCTGATAATGCCGTTGATGAGCACCTTGCGGGATTCTGTTCGGAGATTACGGTAACACTTAATGCCGATGGTTCGGCAACAATTGCTGATAACGGGCGCGGTATACCTACGGGAATACATCCCAAGGCAGGAATATCAACAGTTGATGTAGTATTTACAATGCTTCATGCCGGGGGCAAGTTCGGTGATGGAGGATATAAGATATCAGGCGGTCTTCACGGCGTTGGCGCATCTGTCGTCAATGCCTTATCTGTGTGGCTGGAAGTTACAATAAAAAGAGATGGCATAGTATGGCATCAGCGTTATGAAAAGGGCAGGAGAACAGGAGAACTTACACAGACCGGAACATGCCGTAAGCACGATACCGGCTCTACGATTACATTTCTTCCTGACGGAGAGATATTTGAGAAGACAGTATTCAAGGCGGAAGCTATAAAGAGCCGTCTGCATGAGACTGCGTATCTTAATCCCGGACTTACAATCCATTTTGAGGACAAAAGGCATATAGAGACACCTGGGGATGACATAGAGACTTTTCATGAAGAAGACGGGATCAAGTCATATATAAAGGATCTCAACGAAGGAAAAGAGTGTATACATGATATAATATATTTTAAGAAGAAGCGTGAAGGAATAGAGGTAGAGGCTGCATTCCAGTTCGTAAATGAGTTCGAGGAGAATGTCCTCGGCTTCTGCAACAATATATATACGCAGGAGGGCGGAACTCATATAACGGGCTTTAAGAGCAAGTTCACAACAATAATTAACCAATATGCAAGAGAACTTGGAATTCTGAAGGATAAGGATGCTAACTTTACGGGACTTGATGTGCGTAACGGAATGACGGCAATTATTGCAGTCAAACACCCGGAACCGAGATTTGAGGGACAGACCAAGACGAAGCTTGATAACCCTGATGCGGGCAAAGTGGTTGCAGAGATAACGGGAGAGGAGCTTCAGTTATTTTTTGATAAGAATCTTGAGACACTTAAGAGTGTTATTGCATGTGCCGAAAAGTCAGCTAAGATAAGGAAGGCTGAGGAAAAGGCTAAGACCAACATGCTTGTTAAGCCGAAGTTCTCATACGATACCAATGGCAAGCTTGCCAACTGTGAGAGCCGCAATCCTGAGGAATGTGAAGTGTTCATTGTAGAGGGAGACTCAGCCGGAGGTTCCGCAAAGACTGCACGTAACAGAAGAACACAGGCGATACTTCCTATAAGGGGTAAGATACTTAATGTTGAGAAGGCGTCAATAGACAAGGTGCTTGCCAATGCAGAGATAAAGACAATGATAACGTCATTTGGCTGCGGCTTCCTTGAGGGATACGGCAATGATTTTGATATAAGCAGATTAAGATATAACAAGATAATAATTATGACGGATGCAGATGTTGACGGTGCACATATTGATACGCTGCTGCTTACATTTTTCTACAGATTTATGCCGGAGCTTATCAATCAGGGCCATGTGTATATTGCAACGCCGCCTCTTTATAAGGCGATACCTAAGAAGGGCGAGGAGCAGTATATATATGATGATAAGGCTCTTGAAAAATACCGTAAGACACATACAGGAGCTTTCACGCTGCAGCGCTACAAGGGACTTGGTGAGATGGATGCGCAGCAGTTGTGGGAGACAACACTTAATCCTGAGACAAGAATATTAAAGCAGGTGGAGATAGAGGATGCGAGAATGGCAACGGAAGTAACATCAATGCTTATGGGAAGCGATGTTGCACCGAGACGTGAATTTATCTATACACATGCAAATGAAGCAGAGATAGATGCGTAATTATGCTTCTTAATGATAGAAATGGAGACCATAATGGCAGAACAGATAGTAAAAACAGAATATTCTGAGCTTATGCAGAAGTCATACATAGATTATTCAATGAGCGTTATTACGGCGAGAGCTCTTCCTGATGCCAGGGACGGACTTAAGCCCGTACAGCGCCGTGTGCTCTATGCTATGGATCAGCTTGGACTTAATTATGATAAGCCACACCGTAAGTCGGCGCGTATAGTTGGAGATACAATGGGTAAATACCACCCTCACGGGGACAGTTCAATATATGAGACGCTTGTTGTGCTCGAACAGGATTTTAAGAAGGGGATGGCACTTGTTGACGGACATGGCAACTTCGGTTCAATAGAAGGTGACGGGGCCGCAGCCATGCGATATACTGAAGCTAAGCTTAAAAAATTCACTCAGGATGTATATCTCGCAGATCTTGATAAGGATGTTGTTGATTTTATTCCTAACTTTGATGAGACTGAAAAGGAGCCGGAGGTTCTTCCGGTAAGAGTACCGAATCTTCTTATTAATGGTGCTGAAGGTATTGCTGTTGGTATGACAACCAATATACCTACACACAACCTTGGGGAAGTGGTTGATGCATGCTGTGCATATATGGATGACGAGAATATAACAACTGAAGGGCTTATGGAGTATGTCATAGGACCGGATTTTCCGACAGGAGGACTTGTTGTCAATAAGAGCGAGCTTCCCGCAATATATGAATCAGGCACTGGTAAGATCAAGCTCCGCGGCAAGGTTGTATTTGAACCGGCAGCAAAGAAGTCAGAGCGTGATAAGCTTGTCATAACTGAGATTCCATATACAATGATAGGCGCCAATATTGGTAAGTTCCTGTCAGACGTAATTGACCTTGTTGAGACCAAGAAGACATCTGATATTGTAGATATTTCTAACGAATCGTCCAAGGAAGGAATCAGAATCGTACTTGAGCTTAAGCGTAATGCAGACGTTGAAAAGCTTAAGAATATGCTCTATAAAAAGACAAAGCTTGAAGATACATTTGGTGTAAATATGCTTGCAATCGTTGATGGAAAGCCTGAGACATTAGGACTTAAGTCAATAATAAAGCACCATATTGATTTCCAGTATCAGCTTGCAACAAGAAAATACAATACGCTTCTTGCAAGGGAACGTGACAATAAAGAGATTCAGGAAGGTCTTATTAAGGCGTGTGACATAATAGACCTTATCATAGAGATATTAAGAGGCTGTAAGAACCGCTCACAGGCAAAGGACTGTCTTGTTAACGGTAATGTAAAGGATATTAATTTTAAGTCGGAGACATCGAGAAAAGCAGCGTCCGGACTTCATTTCACTGAACGGCAGGCATCAGCGATTCTTGAACTGCGTCTGTACCGTCTCATAGGACTTGAGATATTAGAGCTTCAGAAGCAGTATGAGCAGACACTTAAGAAGATTGCGGAATACGAGAAGATACTTGGAAGCAGAACCGCAATGAAGAATGTAATCAAGAAAGATCTTCAGGCAATTAAGAAAGAGTATGCGCTTCCGAGAAAGACAGTTATCGAAGATGCCAAGGCTGCGGTATTTGAAGAGGAGAAGGTTAAAGAGCAGGAAGTTGTATTTATTATGGACCGCTTCGGATATTCAAAGACTATTGATATTGCGGCATATGAGCGCAATATGGAGGCGGTGCATAACGAAAATAAATACATATTCAAGTGTATGAACACGGACAAGATATATATATTTACAGATAACGGCAATCTCCACCAGATAAAGGTTATGGATCTTCCGTTTACAAAGTTCCGTGATAAGGGCGTGCCTATTGATAATGTCGGCAATTATGACAGCAGCGGCGAGAATATAGTATTCTTAAGCGCAGCAGGTAATATAACAGGCTGCAAGCTGCTTTTTGTCACAAAGCAGGGTATGATGAAGCTTGTGGATACTTCTGAATTTGAAGCGTCCAAAAAGACTGTTGCCGCAACTAAGCTGGCTGATGGTGACAGTATTGCTGCAATACTTAAGACAGATGCTACAGTAGAGGTATACTCAAGATTTAATTATGATGGTTCAATGGCTGAGGATGAAGTGATTGAGAGCAGCCAGAATGTTGTAGTCCGGACAGAGAATGGCGTATTCTTAAAATTCCCTCTTACAGAGATACCGCAGAAGAAGAAAAATGCAGTCGGAGTAAGGGGAATAAAGCTGGTTAAGGATGACACGGTTGATGATGTGTATCTTATCGGTAATACAGAGGATGTAAGTACGGAATATTGCGGAAAAACAATTGACCTTGGCAGAATGAAACTCGCACACAGGGATACTAAGGGAACTAAGGTAAGAGTTTAGTGTGAAAATAAGATTGATATATGATTTTTTACACAGCTGTTTGTGCCTGCGGAATGGAGAATAATATGAAAAAGTATATCCTTTTTGACCTTGACGGAACGCTCACAGAGCCAAAAGAAGGTATAACAAAAAGTGTTCAATATGCACTTGATTCTATCGGAATACATGAACCGGACCTTAATAATCTGATAAAGTTCATCGGACCTCCGCTTGAAGTATCATTTAAGGAATATTACGGACTTAATGATGCTGATACTAAGGAAGCCGTAAAAAGATACAGAGAGCGCTATAAAGATGTAGGGATATTTGAAAACAGTATATATGACGGTGTTACGGATATGCTTGACGCACTTAAGAAACAGGGAGCGGAACTTGCACTTGCAACATCCAAGCCTGACATATTTGCCGAGAGAATTGTCGATGAATACGGAATGCGTCCTTATCTTGATGTGGTTGCCGGAGGTAAGATAAATGGGAGCTGCGTCAAAGCGGATGTTATCAGGGAAGCATTTGAAAAGCTTGGAATAGGCGAAGATGACAAAAAGAAAGTTATCATGGTCGGAGACCGTGAGCATGATATAATCGGCGCCAATGAATGCGGCATAGAATCTGTAGGAGTGTACTTTGGATATGCTGCGCCCGGAGAGCTTGAGGCCGCAGGCGCAACATATATAGTATCATCAATGGGGGAGCTTAAACAGCTTCTTTTGGAATTATCTTCTGAAGCACAGGAAGAAGAAGGGCAGCGATAATAAAGCCTGCAACACCCTGTACAATGTTTGCTGGAACACTTGCAAGTGCGCCTGCACCGTATATGAATGACTCAAATATGAGATATCCTGCTGCTACGATTACTGTAGAGAATATTCCGCATACTGCACATCTTACTGAGCAGAATAATGAAGCCGGGAGCTTTGAATATACAACGGCAACAACTGCTGCAATAACAGCTTTTATGATGAATGTTGCAGGAACATATAAGAAGTATCCTCCGAGAAGGTCTGACATGGCAGAACCAATGCCGGCAGCAAGAGCACCATACACAGGGCCTAATATGATTCCGCTTAATACTACGATTGCATCACCGGGATGAATGTATCCGCCGGTACCGGGAGTAGGAATCTTGATTATTGCTGTTGCTACATAAGTAAGGGCTGCAAACAGCGCAGTGAATGTTAATGTCTTTACGTCTAACTTTTTAGAACTGTTCATTGAAATACCTTCTTTCGTCTTGAATATTGATGTCTGGGTCTTACGTTTTTCTGACCTATGCATCATGATAATGTTATTATGGATATAATAAAATATCCAATTACCGAAAAAATAATAATACCAGTTTGCACAGGATGTGCAGAAACGGAGACATAATGATTGTCAGAAAACCACATTACTATGACGAATTCAGATGTACGGCATCAAAATGCAGCGATAACTGCTGCCGCGGCGGATGGCTTATAGAACTTGATAAGAAAACTGAGGATTATTACAGAAGCCTTGGCGGCAGTATAGGCAGAAGAATAACAGATTCGCTTATTACGGATGAGGACGGAGATACATGCTTCAGACTTGCAGACGGACAGTGTCCGCATCTTGATGCCGAGGGACTGTGCAGCATATGCGTCAGTCTTGGAGAAGAGCACATGGGAGTTGTGTGCAGGGAATTTCCGCGATACAGTCTTACATATGTACAGAATGGAACAGAGGTAACGGAGCATGGCGTGGGACTTGCCTGCGAGGCAGCAGAAGCACTTATACTTTTTGATGAAGGTAAGCTTTGTATAACAGATACCGGGACAGAAGAAACTGAAGAAGCCGGCGAACAAAATAATTGCGAAGAAGCAGATACATGTGAAAAAATAGGAGATTCAGAGGAAACCGATGCGGGAATGCTTTTGGCTGCAAGAGCTGACATTATTAACATCCTTGAGGACAGGACAAGACCGGTGAAGTCAAGAATTTCGGATGTGCTTGAGTATGCAGTCAGCCTTCAGGAGAAGATTAACGAAGAGCCTGAGGAATATGAGCTTGAGACAAGTGGGGATGCGGCTGACAATTGTATACTGCTTTTTGATATATATGACGGACTTGAACAGCTTAATTCTTCATGGGAGGAATGGTCATCGCTTGTAAGGCAGACAATATTTGAAGAAGACGGCTTCATGAAGCTGACGGATGAACTGTGCTCAATTATACCTGATTATGAGCTCCTTATGGAGAATCTTATGAAATATTTTATCTTCAGATATTATATGAAAGCCGTATGGGACTGCAACCAGCTTGATAAAGTTAAGTTTGCGGCGGCCTGCTGCCTTATAATCAGGCAGATGCTTGCGGCGCTTGCCGGGAAGCAGAACGGCGGTGTTACAAGGGAAGATATAATAAAGCTTGTGAGAGTATTTTCAAGGCAGGTCGAATATTCAGAGGATAATGTTGAGGCTGTCTGCGAAGAGTTCCTTTTTGGGGATGAGCTTAGTGCGGGCAATCTCAGAAATATGTTTTAAATACACTTTAAATCACTTTAAATTGAAAAAGTACTTGTTTTTTTTACAGATTTTTGTACAATAGAAGTGTTGTGTTTTTTTATTGATTGAATTTTTTGGAGGTTTACATGATCGCAGCCAGCAATATTACATTGCGCCTGGGCAAAAAGGCGCTCTTTGAGGATGTAAACATTAAGTTTACAGAAGGTAACTGCTATGGTCTTATTGGAGCAAACGGTGCCGGTAAGTCTACATTTCTTAAGATTCTTACAGGCCAGATTGAGCCGACCAAGGGAGATGTAATTATCACACCTGGACAGAGACTTTCTTTCCTCGAACAGGACCACTTTAAGTATGACGAATACCCGGTGCTTGACACTGTAATCATGGGTAATAAGCGTCTTTATGAGATAATGAAGGAAAAGGATGCAATCTATGCCAAGGAGGATTTCACTGAGGAAGACGGAATCAAGGCAAGTGAACTTGAGGCAGAGTTTGCAACAATGAACGGATGGGAAGCTGAGTCAGATGCAGCTACAATGCTTAACGGACTCGGAATTGATACAGAGTATCATTATACGCTCATGAAGGATCTTAACGGAAGTCTTAAGGTTAAGGTGCTTCTTGCACAGGCACTTTTTGGTAATCCTGACATACTTCTTCTTGATGAGCCTACTAACCACCTTGATCTTGATGCAATTGAGTGGCTTGAGGAATTCCTTATCAACTTCAATAATACCGTTATCGTTGTGTCACATGACAGATATTTCCTTAATAAGGTATGTACACATATTGCAGATATCGACTATGGTAAGATTCAGCTCTATGCAGGTAACTATGACTTCTGGTATGAGTCAAGCCAGCTGCTTATCCGTCAGATGAAGGAAGCTAACAAGAAGAAGGAAGAGAAGATAAAGGAGCTTCAGGACTTTATCCAGAGATTCTCAGCCAATGCTTCAAAGTCAAAGCAGGCTACATCAAGAAAGCGTGCTCTTGAGAAGATTGAGCTTGATGATATCCGTCCTTCAAGCCGCAAATATCCGTATATTGACTTCAGACCTAACAGAGAGATTGGTAATGACGTGCTCGTTGTTGACGGCATTTCTAAGACAATAGACGGGGTAAAGGTACTTGATAACATATCATTTATCGTAGGACATGATGATAAGATTGCGTTCGTTGGCTCCAACGAGGCTGCAACGACAACTCTTTTCAGAATACTTGTAGGTGAGATTGAGCCGGATGAGGGTTCATTCAAGTGGGGTGTTACAACTTCACAGGCATACTTCCCTAAGGACAGCGGTGCTGAATTCAACAGTGACAGTACTATTGTTGAGTGGCTTACACAGTATTCACCTGATCCGGATACAACATATGTAAGAGGCTTCCTTGGAAGAATGCTTTTTGCGGGTGATGACGGAATGAAGAAGGTAAAGGTTCTCTCCGGTGGTGAGAAGGTTCGCTGCCTGCTTTCAAAGATGATGATATCAGGTGCGAACATTCTTATATTTGATGACCCTACGAACCATCTTGATATGGAGTCAATTACAGCACTTAACAACGGACTCATTAAGTTCCCTGGAGTAACACTGTTTACATCACACGATCATCAGTTTATCCAGACAACAGCCAACAGAATTATGGAGATTATGCCTAACGGACAGCTTATCGACAAGATGACAACTTATGACGAATATCTTGCAAGTGATGAGATGGCTAAGAAGAGACAGGGTGTAGTCGATAATGTTGCTGAAGAGGATGAAGATTAATTAAATAAATATAAACGATTATAATACAAAAGCTTCCGAACGACTCTTAAGAGAAAGTACGGAAGCTTTTTTGTGTTATAAAAAATACGTGGCAGATACAGGGCTGAAGCCTGTTATATTATTGTTGTATCAGGCAAGCTCGTTGGGAAGTGTCCAATTGTCAAGAGCACTTTTGTACTGATCGCGTTCAGTACGATATGCCGCAATGAGTTCATAATCATAATCTCCATCGGAGGCTTCAAGTGTATTGATAATATTGTCATAGCACGATACCAGATGTGTAAGGGCAAGGTCACCGCCTGTGTGTATGTCAAGAATGCTGTCAGTCTCGGAATATGCATTTATAAACCATACTACAGCCTCATTATAATCCGCTGCGGCTTCGTAATAAAGACCTATCTCATAGCACATCTCGGAGCATGCCGATGTAACCATGTCTTTGAGGGCATACTTGAAAAAGAAATCAGGCTCATGCATAAGCCTGTAGGCATGCGCAAGCACACATGCATATTCCTTGCGGGCATCCTCCGATTCTGTGCATTCATAAAGCTGCAGGAACACGGGGAGGGCATCTTTAAAATCGTTCTCATCGCCGCCCTTAATAAGCTCCCGCGCATACATATTGCATATTCTTGGAGAGAGCATTCCGTCACGCTTATAAGCTTTGAGAAATATTGAAAAATCACGCTTGCTGTGCATGGACTGCGGCATGTGGAGAATCTCGATATCACTGTCATATACAACAGGCGATGTGCGCACCGTCTCATGTATCGGGTCAATCCATGTAAATGTGCGCAGGCGCCTGAAGAGCTTTGGACGATATTCTGTCTTTGAGTTGAGTACTGTATCAAATCCGGTAACAGTGTGGTACTTCATCTGGACAATCTCAACCTCGGGAAGGAGAGCAGCCTTAAGCTGTTCAAAACGCATACGGTTAATATCATCAAGAACTTCATCGGCATCAGGCGCATATATGTAGTCCATCGTAGCAAGCGAGAATGAAAAGTTCCTTGCCGCGGCAAAATCATCAGTCCATTCATAATCATAGACTTTATCCGTATAAAGTCCGGCAATATCCTTGGTTGAATCGGTCGAACCGGTATCGACTATGATAATCTCGTCCATAAGGCCGTTAAGGCTGTCAAGGCATCTTGCAAGAACAGCTTCTTCATTCTTGACAATCATACAAAGGCTTACAGTTGGCATGATAAATCAGCTCCATTCGTTAATATTGTAATCAGAAATATAATCAGAAGAAAATGTGGTCTGCAATCACAGTGCCTCCGGTCTCGCCCGGACGTACAACATGGAAAAATACGGCATTGATTGTTACACCGTTATTAAGTACATCAAGGGCTGCCTGTGTGCATGCTGCATTGGCACCTCTTGCGAGGACAATTGCAAAACGGCCGCTTCGTACCGGCGTGAACTGGTATGGCTGATAGAGAACCTCAGACATAGTGCCTGGCCACCTTGGGTTGTTCATGCGGTTGATGACAACACTTGCAACAGCGGTCTTACCTTCATATGGCTGATTGGCTGCCTCACATTCAACAATTGCGGCAAGCATTGCAAGGTCATTGTCTGTATAGTTAATCGTTGTTCCTGAGGTCTGCTGCTGTATAAGAGTCATTCCGTCTGGAATTGCAACCGTATCAACGGTTGTATTGGAATTACCGCCGTTATTACGGTTATTCTTTGCGGCTTCTTCGGCGGCTTTTCTGGCGGCCTCCTCAGCAGCCTTACGCGCGGCTTCTTCAGCAGCCTTGCGTTCGGCCTCCTGACGGGCTATAATCTCAGCTTCAATCTGCTTCTCGTATTCAAGAGCAAGAGCTTCAGCTTCTGCAATCTCGTCTGTTGAAGAATCAATCTTTGTCTGTGTATCGCTCACAAGCTGCTGGATGCTGTCCTGCTGTTTCTTTGCATTATCCTCAAGAGCAAGAAGCTTCTCTCTGTCTTCCTTAAGCTTCTCGCGTGATTCAACGAGAGTTGTATAATTATTGTGATATTCCTCAAGCATATGGCGGTCATAATCGCTTATCCTGGATATGTATTCGGCACGTGTGAGAAAATCTTCCATGTCACCTGATTCAAGAAGAAGTGCAATGGCAGTGGAAGATGAGCCGTTCTCATACATATATTTAATACGCAGCTTCATGGCATCATACTGCTCTTCTTCAAACTTAAGTGCAGTCTCAATATCCTTTTCAAGCTGTGTAATCTCTTTTTCTTTTTCGTCAATCTGAGATTGAATGTCGGTAAGTGAAGTGGATGCCGAATCAAGCTTGTCATTGAGGCCTGCCAGATCAGAGTTGAGTTCACTCTGGTTCTTACGCAGTTCATCAAGACGCTCATTGGTCTGGTCAAGCTTCTCCTGAGTGGATACGGCATAAGACATTACCGGGCTCTGCATTATGCCGGTAACAATCAGTGCTATACATAAAACGGATGCGAGCACGGGCTTAATTTTAATTTTTAATAAATAATTCATGACATCACCCTGTGTATCGTGTATAATAGTGTGCTATAATCATATGGCAATTATAACAGTTTTCAATATGAAAGTAAAATAAAAGATTAAGAGGCAGATATGACATTTAAGAAAATAGACGAAAATACAATCAGATGTGTCCTGACAGAAAGTGATATGGAAGAAAATGATATAGGACTTGCTGACTTTTTCTCAAGTAACAGAGATAAGATACATGATTTTCTCGAGAATATAATGGAACGTGCAAGGGAAGAGATTGGATATGAGAATGACGGCAACATGCTTTCAATGCAGCTTATGCCGCTTCCCAATAACGGACTTGCCATTACCATTACAGGCAGCAGGAACAGAGAATTTGATGACGTGCTCGGCAATATGCAGAATATGCTGAAGGAGCTTGCGAGCCCTGCAAGGCAGGCTGACGGCAGCGTGGATAACACAGAAGCACAGATACAGGATGATGATACGGGAGCTGTACGCGAGGTTGTACCGCCTACATGCCGTATATTCGGTTTTGACAGTCTTGACAGTGTTGTATGTTACTGTAATGCCGTAAGAGGATACGCAAAGAATATGAAGACTTCATTATATAAGAGCAATGACGGCACATATTATCTTGAGATATCCAAGGGCAGGGGGGCAAAGCAGAAGTTTCTCAGTGCATGTCTTGAGGCGAATGAATATGCGCGTGAGGTTGAATGCGGAGCACTGTTTGTTAATAATATGAGAGAACATTATGACTGCATAATGGCGAAGAAGGTAATCGAGAATACTAAATATCTGTAACATTGCAATATTGATATTTGCTTTTTTTTGGTATATCATTAAATAAATGTGTATTATAAATGCTTAAGCAGGAGGTAGATACAGTGATTGCAGAAAGAATGGTAGGACTTGTTAATAATAATTCAGTAATCCGTGAGATGTTTGAGGAAGGGAAGAGACTTGCGGGAATATACGGAGCAGAGAATGTATTTGATTTCAGCCTTGGCAATCCAAGTGTTCCGGCACCTGAAGAACTTAACCGGGCAGTTAAGGATATACTTGATGAAGAGCCTTCAATATTCGTACATGGTTATATGAGTAATGCAGGGTATGAAGATGTACGTGCAACAATAGCAGATTCCATTAACAGAAGATTCGGAACATCATTTAACCAGAGCAACATTATAATGACAGTAGGTGCTGCCGGTGGAATGAATGTTATATTTAAGACAATTCTTAATCCGGGAGACGAAGTACTTACATTTTCACCATATTTTGTAGAATACAACAGCTATGTATCTAATTATGACGGTAAGCTCGTTGCAATAGATCCTGACACAGAGACATTTCAGGCTAATATAGAAGATCTTGAAAGAAAGATAACACCTAAGACTAAGGCACTTATCATTAACAATCCGAATAATCCTACAGGTGTTGTATATTCAGAGGAGACAATCAAAAAAGTAGCTGCAATTCTTGATGCTAAGCAGAAGGAATATGGAACAGAGATATTCATTGTATCGGATGAGCCATACAGAGAACTCGCATATGACGGAGTCGAAGTACCTTACATTACAAAGTACTACAATAATACAATAGTAGGATATTCATTCAGCAAATCACTTTCACTTCCGGGTGAGAGAATCGGATATCTTGTAATCCCTGATGAAGTAGATGATGCAGAGCAGATGAAGACTGCTGCGGCAATCGCAACACGTGTGCTTGGCTTTGTCAATGCACCTTCCCTTATGCAGAGAGCGGTAGCAAGATGTATTGATGCCAAGTGTGACGTTGACAGTTATAACAGAAACCGTGAGGCACTCTATAACGGACTTGTTAAGCTCGGATTTGAGTGCATTAAGCCACAGGGTGCATTCTATCTGTTTGTAAAGTCGCCGGTTCCTGATGAAAAGGAATTCTGTAATGTTGCCAAGAAACATAATGTCCTGCTTGTTCCGGGAAGCTCCTTCAAATGTGCGGGATATGTAAGGATAGCATATTGCGTATCATATGACACAATAATCAACTCACTTCCAAGATTCGCTGAGATAGCACAGGAGATGGGACTTAGCAGATAATAGCCAAGCAGCTTGCAGAAATGGAGATTAAGATTAATGAGAGAATGGGAAAAAAACATAAGGCGTGTTGAACCGTATGTACCGGGTGAACAGCCTAAGATTGCTAACGTAATAAAGCTTAATACTAACGAGAACCCTTATCCGCCATCACCGGCAGCGGTTAAGGCAGCCAATGAATTTGACCTTGATACATTAAGACTGTATCCTGATCCATGTGTAACTGACCTTGTGGGAGCAATAGCAGATTATTATAAGGTAGGAAGCAATCAGGTATTTGTCGGAGTTGGTTCTGATGATGTTATTTCAATGGCATTTCTTACATTTTTTAATTCAGACAAGCCGGTCCTGTTTCCTGATATATCTTATTCCTTCTACAGCGTATGGGCGGATGTTTACCGTATTCCTTACAAGGCAGTGCCTGTTGATGAGAATTTTATCATTGTATCATCGGATTATTATGAGCCTAACGGCGGTGTAATATTCCCTAACCCTAATGCACCGACTGCACTGTATAAGGAACTGTCAGAGGTAGAGGATATAATAGCACATAACAGGGATGTTATTGTGATGGTTGATGAGGCATATATTGATTTTGGCGGCAAGTCTGCACTTGAGCTTATTGACAGATATGATAACCTGCTTGTTATACAGACATTTTCAAAGTCACGTTCAATGGCAGGCATGAGAATAGGCTATGCAATCGGTAATCCTGAACTTATTAAGGCTATGAATGATGTTAAGTTTTCAATTAATTCATACACAATAAACAGACCGTCAATTGTGTATGGAGCTGCGGCTGTCAATGATAAGCAGTATTTTGAAGAATGTACGGCTAAGATTATTGCAACAAGAGAGCGTTCAAAGGAGCGTCTGAAGAAGCTGGGCTTTGAATTCCCTGATTCCAAGGCTAACTTTATATTTGCAAAGCATAAGGAAGCAAAGGGAGCATATATATTTGAGGAGCTTAAGAAACGCAATATATATGTAAGGTATTTTAACAAGCCGCGGATTGATGATTATCTCAGAATCTCAATAGGAACGGATGAACAGATGGATGCATTGTTTGCTGCACTTGAAGATATTCTGTAAATTTGTTGACTACATAGACATAAACTAGTATATTTAATATATGTGGCTTTAATACGCATTAATTGTGTGATATTAAAAGATTAATTTTATTAAGGGAGATTAATACAATGGCTAAAGTTGGAATTGTAATGGGCAGTGACTCAGATATGCCAATCATGGCTAAGGCTGCTGATGTTCTTGAAGAGCTTGGAATTGATTATGAGATGACAATTATATCAGCACACAGAGAGCCGGATGTTTTCTTTAACTATGCTAAGACAGCAGAAGAGAAAGGATTTAAGGTAATAATAGCAGGAGCAGGAATGGCAGCACATCTGCCGGGCATGTGTGCAGCTATTTTCCCAATGCCTGTAATTGGTATCCCAATGCATACAACAAGCCTTGGTGGAAGGGATTCACTTTATTCAATAGTACAGATGCCATCAGGAATTCCGGTTGCAACGGTTGCTATAAATGGTGGCGCTAATGCAGGACTTCTTGCAGCAAAGATTCTTGCAACATCAGATGATAAGCTGTTGGAGAAGCTTAAGGCTTACTCACAGAAACTTAAGGAGAGCGTTCAGGCTAAGGATGCCAGACTTCAGGAAGTAGGCTATAAGGCATATATGAATAAATAATATCAATATATCATAAAGCAAAACAACAAACAGCGAAATAACAGTGCGGAACAACCGCGGAATGGAGAAGAAGATGGATTACAAGAAGGCAGGCGTTGATATTGAGGCCGGATATAAGTCAGTAGAGCTCATGAAGGAGCATGTTAAGAAGACAATGAGACCAGAGGTGCTTACTAATCTTGGAGGATTCTCAGGAGCATTTTCCATGGAGAAGTTCAAGGATATGGAGAAGCCTACACTTGTATCTGGAACAGATGGCGTAGGTACAAAGCTTAAGGTTGCATTTCTAATGGACAAGCATGATACAGTAGGTATCGACTGTGTTGCAATGTGTGTTAATGATATTGCATGTGCAGGCGGTGAACCGCTTTTCTTCCTTGATTACATAGCTTGCGGCAAGAATGAGCCGGAGAAGATTGCCAATATCGTTAAGGGTGTAGCAGAAGGATGTATCCAGTCTGATGCGGCGCTTATCGGTGGTGAGACAGCAGAGATGCCGGGATTCTATCCTGCTGATGAATATGACCTTGCAGGATTTGCGGTAGGTGTTGTTGATGAGAAGAATCTTATTACAGGGGCAGATATTAAGCCGGGAGATACACTTGTAGGTATCGCATCATCAGGCGTTCACAGTAATGGTTTCTCTCTTGTAAGAAGTGTATTTACAATGACAGAGGAATCACTTAACACATATTATGACAGCCTTGGTAAGACTCTTGGCGAGGCGCTTCTTGCTCCAACGAAGATATATGTTAAGACTCTTCGTGAGATTAAGGATGCGGGCGTAAGAGTTAAGGGATGCAGCCATATTACAGGCGGCGGTTTCTACGAGAATGTTCCTAGAATGCTTCATGACGGCGTACGCGCTGTTATTAAGAAGGACAGCTATGAGGTACCTGCTATATTCAGAATGCTTGCTACAGATGGCGATATCGAAGAAAAGATTATGTACAATACATTCAACATGGGTATCGGTATGGTACTTGCAGTTGATTCAAAGGATGTTGACACAGTGCTTGCAGCAGTTGAAAAGGCTGGCGAGAAGGGCTATGTTATCGGTCAGGTAGAAGCCGGCGAGAAGGGTGTAACTCTGATTTAATAATTGAATAGTGTGATAAATCTATGATTTTCACATGCAGGATTTGTGCCTGCGCACTAACTTGAGATGCGCAACTGGCTGCGCAGGAATGGGGATTAGTATGAGAATAGCAGTTATGGTGTCAGGAGGCGGAACTAACCTTCAGGCAATTATAGATGCAATTAATGCAGGAACTATCACCAATACGGAGATTGCTGTTGTAATAAGCAATAATGCCAATGCATATGCGCTTACAAGAGCACGTGAGAATGGTATAGAGGCTGTGTGTGTATCACCTAAGGACTATGAGAACCGCGATACATTCAACAGGGAGCTTCTTAATAAGGTTAATGCTTATAATGTGGATCTGGTTGTTCTTGCAGGATTCCTTGTAAAGATTCCTGAGGAGATGGTTCATCAGTACAATCACAGAATAATAAATATTCATCCGTCACTTATACCATCTTTTTGTGGTGTCGGATTTTACGGACTTAAGGTTCACGAGGCCGCACTGGAAAAGGGAGTTAAGGTTACGGGTGCAACAGTTCATTTTGTAGATGAAGGAATGGATACCGGACGAATAATTCTTCAGAAGGCTGTAGACGTATTGGAGAATGATACTCCACAGACTCTGCAGAGAAGAGTAATGGAACAGGCTGAGTGGAAGATACTTCCTCAGGCAATTGATATGATTGCCAATGGAAGAATACACTGATAAAGGAGAGTATAATGAAGGTACTTATTATTGGCAGCGGCGGACGTGAGCATGCAATAGCATGGAAGGTTGCTCAGAGCAGCCGTGTTGATAAGATATATTGTGCACCCGGCAATGCAGGAATAGCTGAGATTGCAGAGTGCGTTAATATTAAGGCAATGGAATTTGACAAGCTTGTAAAGTTTGCAAAAGATAATGCCATTGACCTGACAGTAGTCGGAATGGATGATCCGCTTGTTGGCGGAATTGTAGATGCATTTGAGGCAGAAGGGTTAAGAGTATTCGGACCTCGTAGGAATGCGGCAATACTTGAGGGTTCTAAGGCATTTTCAAAGGATCTTATGAAGAAGTATAACATCCCTACTGCTGCATATGAGACATTTACATCAGCAGAAGAGGCTAAGAAGTATCTCGAGACATCAGAGTATCCTATAGTTCTTAAGGCTGACGGACTTGCGCTCGGTAAGGGTGTTCTTATCTGCCAGACTAAGGAAGAAGCTATGGAAGGTGTTAATGAGCTTATGCTTGATAAGAAGTTTGGCTCAGCCGGTAATACCATCGTTATAGAGGAGTTTATGACAGGACGTGAGGTATCAGTCCTCTCATTTGTTGACGGCAGCACAATTAAGATTATGTCGTCCGCACAGGATCATAAGCGTGCCAAGGATGGAGACCAGGGGCTTAATACAGGCGGTATGGGTAACTTCTCTCCAAGTCCTTTCTATACTAAGGAAGTGGATGATTTCTGTAAGGCACATATCTATCAGGCAACTGTAGATGCCATGAAGGCAGAGGGAAGACCTTTCAAGGGTGTAATCTTCTTCGGTCTTATGCTTACTCCGAAGGGACCAAGAGTACTTGAATACAATGCAAGATTTGGTGACCCTGAGGCACAGGTTGTTCTTCCAAGAATGGAGAACGATATTATTGACGTGTTTGAGGCATGTATTGACGGAACACTAGATAAGATAGACCTTAAGTTCTCAGACAAAGCTGCTGTCTGCGTAGTACTTGCATCTGACGGATATCCTGTATCATATGAGAAAGGATTTGAGATTACCGGAATGGAGAACTTCAAAGGTAAGGATGGATATTATCTTTTCCATGCAGGCTCAGCTTTCAATGCTGAGGGCAAGGTCGTTACCAACGGAGGGCGTGTGCTCGGTGTAACAGCTCTGGGAGATACACTTAAGGAAGCACGTGCTAATGCTTACAAGGCAGTTGAATGGGTTGATTTTAAGAACAAATATATGAGACATGATATCGGCAAGGCTATAGACGAAGCATAGAGTCAGGGCTGATATGTATAATATGGACAGTGGCATGTATTGTTGTGCTGCTGTCCATTTGCATGTAATGGAGAAGATATGAGCAGCATAATTATGAATTTTTCAAATGTATATAGCGGACAGGATTTTATCCATGATGATAACAGCATATATATGGATATGTCTGATATTACGGGAACAGACTGTTATTGCGATGATGATGCGGCAGCTGAGATAAAGGGACGCATTGGGAATATGCCCGTAAAGGCAGTTCACTATATTGATTCAGGCAATTATCATTATGTCAGCAGTATATGGCTGGATAAGATAACAGAGCCGTTTATACTGGTGGTTTTTGACAATCACCCTGATATGCAGCCTCCGGCATTCGGAGATATATTATCATGCGGCGGATGGATAAAGAATGTACTTGATAATAACGGATATCTGGAAAAGGTTCTTATTATAGGCGTTAACAGAAAGCTTACGGATGAACTGGAGGATGAGCTTAAGATGTATACAGAGAGCGGAAAAGCCGCTTTCATAACAAGACAGGAAATTGCTGATATGCTTGACTGCAGTGCTGACGGCTGTGAGGAACTATATACAGATATGTATGCGGATGCAGCAGATAAGTATGTGGGGGAAGGACACAAGGTATATATATCACTTGATAAGGATGTGCTTGATGAGAGAATTGTAAGTACTAACTGGGATCAGGGAGATATGAGGCTGAATGAAGTTTCTTCTTATATTAATGCAATACTTAAGAACAATGAACTGGCAGGCATGGATGTGTGTGGGGAACCATCACTGGGGCAGGCACATGATGATGCTGTGATAAGAAGTAACGGGGTTAACAGATATTTTTCAAATATAATGAAAAATTTTTTGTTATAGGTGTTGACAAATGAATATCACAGTGATATCTTAATTGTATTGAAAATGTTAGCACTCCACAACAATGAGTGCTAACAAATAAAAAAGGAGTGGCTGCAATGGATGAACTGGATGAACGCAAGCTGAAGATATTACATGCAATAATTCAGAATTACCTTGAGACTGGTGAGCCCGTCGGTTCGAGAACAATTTCAAAGTATGCGGATCTTAATCTCAGTTCAGCAACTATTCGTAATGAGATGGCTGATCTTGAGGAACTCGGATATATTATCCAGCCGCATACATCAGCCGGAAGAATACCGACAGATAAGGGCTACAGATTGTATGTAGACAATATGCTTAAGGAGAAGGAAGAGGAGCTTGCCGGAAGAGAACAGGAAGTCGAGAAGATGAAAGATTTCCTTTCAGAGAAGGTGGACAGAGTTGAAGAGCTTTTGCAGAATGTGGCAAAGACACTTGCGGTTGATACCAATTATGCAACGATGGTTTCAACACCGCAGTATCATCATAACAAGCTCAAGTTTGTCCAGCTTTCACAGTTAGAACCGTATAAGATTCTTGCTGTAATAGTTATGGACGGCAACCTTATAAGGAATAAGGTAATTGACATCAAGAATGAGATTTCACCTGAGAATCTGCTGAAGCTTAATGTGCTTCTGAACAGCACTCTGAACGGGCTGACGCTCGAGGAAATCAATCTTGGAATAATAAGCCGTATGCAGAATCAGGCAGGCGAGCAGATTGAACTTGTCAAGTGCGTGATAGATGCAATAGCCGAGACAATCGGTAATGCTGATGATCTTCAGATATATACAA
Source organism: [Bacteroides] pectinophilus (assembly GCA_025146925.1). Taxonomy (NCBI): domain Bacteria; kingdom Bacillati; phylum Bacillota; class Clostridia; order Eubacteriales; species [Bacteroides] pectinophilus. The sequence goes on from CP102260.1 coordinate 1,241,219, forward strand.
GCGGTGCAACGAATATTTTCAAGTACCCTGAACTGAGTGATTCAAGCAAGGCAAGTGAACTGATATGCACATTGGAAGAGAAAGAGAGATTGACAGATCTTATCACTGATTCACTTAGGAATGAAGATAATCAGGGAATACAGGTGTATATCGGAAGTGAGACGCCGGTGCAGACTATGAAGGACTGCAGCGTTGTTACAGCTAATTATGAATTGAGGGATGGCGTTAAGGGTACAATCGGTATCATAGGTCCTAAGAGAATGGATTATGAGAAGGTTGTTGAGACGCTTCAGACAATCAGGACACAGCTCGATACAGTGTTCAAGAAAACATAGAAAGGTTGGAATAAAAGTGGACGAAGAGAAGAAGAATTCAGGTAATGTTGATATCGGGGAAGAGATTGAAGATATCAAGAGCGCACCTGAAGATGTTAATGAAGCTTCTGATGAGGCAGCAGGTACAACGGATGGTGCTGATAAGGAAGATGATAAGTCTTCTGATAAGTCTGCCAAGAAGGATCCTAAGGACGAGGCTATTAAGGAACTTAAGGATAAGTTCACAAGACAGATGGCTGAGTTCGACAACTTCAGAAAGCGTACGGAAAAAGAAAAGTCAGCTATGTATGAGGTTGGCGCCAAGAGCGTTATAGAGAAGATTCTTCCTATAGTAGATAATTTTGAGAGAGGTCTTGGAAGTGTTACTGAAGAAGATAAAGGAAGTGCATTCGTAGAAGGAATGAACATGGTATACAGACAGCTTACCAAGGCACTTGAAGATATGGATGTCAAGCCGATTGAGGCTTTGGGCAAGGAATTCAATCCTGAATATCACAATGCGGTTATGCATGTTGATGACGAGGAGGCCGGCGATAATATAATCGTTGAAGAGTTCCAAAAGGGTTACACCTACCGCGACAGTGTTGTAAGACACAGCATGGTTAAGGTAGCTAATTAATATAGAATTTAAGAATAAGATTTTAATATGGAGGATAATACAATGGGTAAGATTATTGGTATTGACTTAGGTACAACAAATTCATGTGTAGCAGTAATGGAAGGCGGTAAGCCGGTAGTAATCGCTAATACAGAGGGTATCAGAACTACACCTTCAGTTGTGGCATTTACAAAGAACGGTGAGAGACTTGTAGGTGATCCTGCCAAGCGTCAGGCAGTAACTAATGCAGAGAAGACAATTTCTTCTATTAAGAGACATATGGGTACTGACTACAAGGTAACAATTGATGATAAGAAGTATACTCCACAGGAGATTTCAGCAATGATTCTTCAGAAGCTGAAGGCAGATGCTGAGAGCTACCTTGGTGAGAAGGTAACAGAGGCTGTTATCACAGTTCCTGCTTACTTCAATGATGCACAGAGACAGGCAACTAAGGATGCAGGTAAGATTGCAGGTCTTGATGTTAAGAGAATTATCAACGAGCCTACAGCAGCAGCACTTGCTTATGGTCTTGATAATGAGAGTGAGCAGAAGATTATGGTATATGACCTTGGTGGTGGTACATTCGATGTATCTATCATTGAGATTGGTGATGGTGTAATCGAGGTTCTCGCAACTAATGGTGATACACACCTTGGTGGTGATGATTTTGATAATGTAATTATCAACTATCTTGTTGATGAGTTCAAGAAGACAGAGGGAGTTGATCTTTCAGGTGATAAGATGGCTATGCAGAGACTTAAGGTTGAAGCAGAGAAGGCTAAGAAGGAGCTGTCAAGTGCTACAACAACTAATATTAACCTTCCATTCATCACAGCTACAGCAGAAGGCCCTAAGCATCTTGATATAACACTTACAAGAGCTAAGTTTGATGAACTTACACATGACCTTGTAGAGAGAACAGCAATTCCTGTTCAGAACGCACTTAAGGATGCAGGTCTTACAACAGCAGATATCACAAAGGTACTCCTTGTCGGTGGTTCAACACGTATTCCGGCAGTACAGGATAAGGTTCGCCAGCTTACAGGTAAGGAGCCTAATAAGAGCCTTAACCCTGATGAGTGTGTTGCAATCGGTGCATCTATCCAGGGTGGTAAGCTTGCAGGTGATGCCGGTGCAGGCGAGATTCTTCTTCTCGATGTTACACCACTTTCACTTTCAATCGAGACAATGGGCGGTATTGCAACAAGACTTATTGAGAGAAATACAACAATTCCTACAAAGAAGAGCCAGGTATTCTCAACAGCAGCAGATAACCAGAGCGCAGTTGATATCGTGGTAGTACAGGGCGAGAGACAGTTTGCTAAGGATAATAAGAAGCTTGGTGAATTCAGACTTGACGGTATTGCACCGGCTCCACGTGGAATCCCACAGATTGAGGTTACATTTGATATTGATGCCAACGGTATTGTTAATGTATCAGCTAAGGATCTTGGAACAGGCAAGGAGCAGCATATCACAATAACATCAGGATCTAACATGTCTGATGAGGATATCGATAAGGCTGTTAAGGAAGCTGCTGAGTTCGAGGCACAGGATAAGAAGCGTAAGGAAGGCATTGATGCACGTAATGAGGCTGATTCACTTGCATTCCAGACACAGAAGGCTCTTGATGAAGCAGGCGATAAGATTGATGCTAACGATAAGACAACTGTAGAGGCTGATCTTAAGGCTCTTAAGGATATAATTGACAGAACAACACCTGAGAATATGTCAGATTCAGACATAGATGAGATTAAGGCTGCCAAGGAGAAGCTGATGACAAGTGCACAGTCACTCTTCACAAAGATGTATGAGCAGGCAGCACAGGCTCAGCAGGCAGCAGGTGCAGCTCCTGGAGCAGATGCCGGTGCAGCAGATAATACAGGTGCGGCAGATGATAATGTTGTAGATGGTGATTTCAAGGAAGTATAATCATCCTGAACATGATTCGAGAATAACAGTAGGCCACAAGGCTTACTGTTATTCATGTTTAAATATATCAGATTGGAGACAGCACAACGATGGCGGACAAGAGAGATTATTATGAGGTGCTTGGTGTCCCTAGAGATGCCGATGAAGCAGCTCTCAAGAAGGCATACAGACAGCTCGCTAAGAAGTACCATCCTGACATAAATCCGGGGGATAAGGAAGCAGAGGCAAAGTTTAAAGAGGCATCAGAAGCATATGCAGTATTGAGCGACCCTGAGAAGAGAAGACAGTATGACCAGTTTGGTCATGCTGCATTCGATGGCGGTGCAGGTGGTGCCGGCGGCTTTGACTTTAACAACATGGGAGATATGGGAGATATCTTTGGAGACATCTTCGGAGACCTCTTTGGCGGCGGCTCACGCAGACGTGCAAGCAATGGCCCTATGCAGGGAGCTAATGTGCGTACAAGCGTCAGAATTACATTTGAGGAAGCATTCAGGGGCGTTGATAAGGAACTTGACCTCAATCTCAAGGAAGAGTGTGAGACCTGCCACGGAACAGGTGCAAAGCCGGGAACAGAAGCCACAACATGTCCTAAGTGTGGCGGTAAGGGTCAGGTAGTATATACACAGCAGTCATTGTTCGGCATGGTTCGTAATGTTACAACATGTCCTGACTGTAACGGAACAGGTAAGATAATAAAGGATAAGTGTCCTGACTGTTATGGTTCAGGCTATATAACAAAGCGTAAGAAGATTCAGGTATCAATACCTGCAGGTATTGATTCAGGCCAGAGTGTAAGAATAAGAGGCAAGGGTGAACCGGGAATCAATGGCGGACCTCGCGGAGATCTTCTTGTTGAAGTAATAGTTGCACAGCATCCTAAGTTCCAGCGTCAGGACATGAATGTATTCTCAACAGAGAGTATAAGCTTCCCTACGGCTGTTCTTGGCGGTGAAGTAAGAATACCTACTGTTGCAGGCGATGTAATGGTTGATGTTAAGCCGGGAACGCAGTCAGGAACCAAGATTCGTCTCAAAGGCAAGGGTATGCCGTCACTGCGCAGCCAGAGCCTGATGGGCGACCATTATGTAACGCTTGTTGTTGATGTACCTACTAAGCTTAATGAGGAACAGAAGGCTGCACTCTGCGCTTATGATCAGACTATGACAGGTAAGGAGCGTCCTAAGGATAAGAAACACAAGGGATTTTTTAAGTAAGCGATTTTAAGTAAGTTTTTTTGAATATTGTAAAATTGCCGTAATAAGGTTATACTATCCATATTGGCATTATTTGTGAATGCCGAAATGTGGAAAGGAACTTTATTATGGCATTTTTATTTAATAATATTAATAGTGAGCTTATGAGCAGATACGAGTTTGTACGCAGTGAACGTCTTGATGACCTCAATTCAGACGGAGTGTTATTGAGACATAAGAAGAGCGGTGCAAGGCTCGTACTTTTATCTAATGACGATGAAAACAAAGTATTTTCAATCGGGTTCCGTACACCGCCTTATAATGATACGGGACTTCAGCATATTATTGAGCATACCGTACTTTGCGGTTCAAGAAAGTATCCGGTGAAGGATCCGTTTGTTGAGTTATGCAAAGGCTCACTCAATACATTTCTTAATGCAATGACATATCCGGATAAGACAGTATATCCGGTTGCAAGCTGCAATATGGCTGATTTTAAGAATATCATGGATGTGTATATGGATGCTGTGTTCTATCCGAATATCTATAAGCGTGAAGAGATATTCATGCAGGAGGGCTGGCATTACGAGCTTGACAATGCGGAGGATGAGCTTAAGTATAATGGTGTTGTATACAACGAGATGAAGGGAGCATATTCATCACCGGATGAACTTCTCTCAAGATACACGTTCCAGTCGCTGTTTCCTGACACAACATACAGCTGCGAGTCAGGCGGAGACCCTGAGAAGATACCTGAGCTGACAAGAGAGGAATACCTTGAGTATCACAGGAACTTCTATCATCCTGCCAACAGCTATATATATCTGTATGGCGATATGGATATGGAAGAGAGACTCAGATATCTTGATGAGCAGTACCTTTCAGCATTTGACAAGGCAGATGTTCCGGGAATAGAAGATGAATCTGCCATAGGAATACAGAAGACATTCGAAAGACCCGCTTATGTTGAGCATGATTATGCTGTCACAGAGGACGAGCCGCTTGAAGATAATGCGTATCTTTCATATAACACAGTAGTCGGGACTTCACTTGATGCCAAGCTTTATCTCGCAATGCAGGTGCTTGATTATGCTCTTGTAATGGCACCTGGAGCCGGATTAAAGCAGGCGCTTCTCGATAATGGTATAGGAACTGATGTATACAGTTCTTATGAGAACTCAATCCTCCAGCCAGTATATTCGGTTATTGCAAGAGGAGCTTCGGCTGAACAGAAGGAAGAATTTGTAAGAATTATAAAGGATGTTCTTAAGCACATGGCAGAAGAAGGAATAGACAGGGATACTCTTCTTGCCGGAATTAATGTATACGAATTCAGATACCGTGAGGCTGATTTCGGACAGTTCCCTAAGGGACTTATGTACGGATTGCAGCTTATGGATAGCTGGCTTTATGATGATAATGAGCCATTTATGCATATTAATGCAGGAACAACCTTTGACGAGCTTAAGCGTGAAGTTAATTCGGGAAGCGGATATTTTGAGAATATCATCAGGGAATATCTGCTTGATAATAACCATGCATCGCTGCTTGTGCTTAATCCTAAGGCTAATCTTACACAGAGTCGGGAGAAGCAGGTCAGTGACAGGCTTGCTGCATATAAGGCATCACTTACGGATGAACAGATTGAGGACATTGTTAATAGTACGGCTGCACTTAAGAAATATCAGGAAGAGCCAAGCTCACAGGAAGAACTTAAGACGATACCTATGCTTTCAATATCAGATATTAAGAAGGAAGCAGCACCGCTGCATATTGATGAGAATGAGAGCAATGGTGTAAAGGTAATAAGGCACAATATATTTACCAACAGAATTTCATATATACTTCTGTCATTTGACTGCCGTAATGTCCGTCAGGAAGACATTCCTTATATAGGAATACTCTCAGGAGTGCTTGGTCTCATGGATACAGAGAATTACGGCTATGCAGACCTGAGTACGCAGATTAACCTTAAGACGGGCGGCATATATACAAGTGCGGCAGTATATTCGGATAAGAAGGATTTTGACATTGTCAATGTACGCTTTGAGACGAAGGCAAAAGTCCTCTATGAGAATGCAGCAGATGCATTCTCGCTTGTTAATGAAATGCTGTTCACGACAAAGTTTGGTGATTATAAGCGCCTTAAAGAGATTCTTGATATGGGCAAATCACGCATGGAATCAATGATGGCGGGAGCAGGACACAGTATCGCCATGCTGTGTGCGTCAAAGCAGTTTTCCAAAGCGGCATGGTATTCTGACAGTCTCCGCGGCTACAGCTATTATACAGAAGTGTGCAGAATACTTAAGAATTTTGACGAAGAGAAGGAAAAGGTTGCAGAAAAGCTTGAACAGCTTGTCAGGAAGATATTTATAAAAGAGAATCTGATTGTAAGCTTTACCGCTGATGATAAGGGATATGGAATGGCTCATGAGCCGCTTGACGCATTTACGAAGGGACTTTCGGATGTTCCATCAGTGCCTGAGGCAAGGGATTATAAGCCTGAGAAGGAAAGCCTTGGACTTACAAGCTCATCACAGGTGCAGTACGTTGCAAGATGCGGTAACTTCAGGACAGGCGGGTTTGATTACACAGGAGCACTCAGGGTTCTTAAGGTTATATTCTCATATGACTATTTGTGGACAAATGTGCGTGTTAAGGGTGGAGCATACGGCTGCATGAGTGGTTTTGGATTTGGAGGTGACAGTTATCTGCTGTCATACCGTGATCCTAATCTGGAAAAGACTAATGAGATATATGAGAAGGCTCCGGAGTTTGTAAGGAACTTTACGGTGAGTGAGCGTGATATGACTAAGTTTATAATAGGAACAATCGGTGAGATAGATACACCGATGACACCTGTAACTGTCGGAGCACGTTCATTCGGTGCATACCTTACGCATATGACGGTTGAGGATTACCAGAAGGAGAGAGATGAGATTATAAATGCAGATGAGCAGAGTATAAGAGCGCTTGCGGACCTTCTCCAGTGTGTTCTCGATCAGAACTATTTCTGTGTTGTAGGTAATGCAGGAAAGATACAGAATGCTTCAGCAATGTTTGACAGGATTGAAGCACTTACAAAATAACGAATCAGGGAAATTAACATGCGACAGGATTTAAAAGGTTTTTACCGTGCGGTCGCGACACTTGTGATTCCGCTTGCATTGCAGAATCTTATCAATGTCGGAGTGTCGGCGGCTGACGTATTCATGCTTGGCATGGTTGGAGAGAAGGCGCTTGCCGCCAGCTCTCTTGCCGGTCAGGTACAGTATATAATGACACTGATATTCTTCGGATTATCTTCAGGTGCATCGGTTCTTATAGCCCAGTACTGGGGCAAAGGTAATCTTGATGCCATTAAGAAGGTACTCGGAATATCGGTTAAGATAGGTCTTGTGGTATCAGTGCTTTTTACGGTAGTTACATATGCGTTTCCATGGCAGCTTATGCACCTGCTCACCAATGATGAGGAGGTCATGGCACTTGGAGTTAAGTATATGAGGATTGTGTGCTGGTCATATGTGATATCATCAATGACCATGGTATATCTCAATACTATGAGAAGTATTGAGCGGGTAGTGATATCAATGGGGACATATCTTGTATCACTCATAGTGAATATCGTATTTAATGCGATATTTATATTCGGACTGTGCGGACTGCCGGCGATGGGAATAGTCGGAGCTGCATGTGCAACATTACTTGCAAGAGTTGTTGAATTCGTAATAGTGGTAGTGTATGACAGAAAGTTCAACCCGGTATTCAGATTCAGTTTTTCTTTCTTTAAGAAGGATGAACTTCTCTTTAAGGACTATGTTAAGTTCTCTGTGCCGGTAGTATGTAATGAGCTTATGTGGGGTTCCGGGTGTGCAGTGATAACTGCAATAATCGGACATCTCGGGAGCAGTATGACGGCAGCCAATTCCGCTGCGCAGGTTGCAAGACAGCTTGCGGTAGTGCTCGCACTTGGAATTGCCAATGCAACGGCAATTATGATTGGAAAAGTAATAGGCGAAGGAAAGATGGAGCTTGCAAGAGAATACGGAACGAGATTTGTACGTCTTAGCCTTATTGTGGGAGCAATAGGTTCAATGGTTATTCTTATTGTAAGGCCGGTGCTTCTGGCAGTTATGTCACTTACACCTGAGGCATCAGAGTATCTGTCACTTATGATGTTTGTAATGACATATTTTGTGTTTTTCCAGTCATACAATACGGTGCTTGTTGTCGGTATATTCAGAGCAGGCGGTGACACAAAGTTTGGACTGCTTATAGATGTCGGTTTCATGTGGGGCTTTTCTATAACAGCAGGTGCCATTGCGGCATTTGTGCTGAAGGTGCCACCGATGCTCGTATATATACTTCTCTTAAGTGATGAAGTACTCAAGGTGCCATTCTCAACTTTAAGATATAAGCAGAGAAGATGGCTTAATAACGTAACAAGATAGATTAATAATTATAATATCTAATACAGAATCTGGCCGTTAATTGAGATTACCATGACACGCAGCGCTATATCCTTACCGCTTGCCTCGATTGCTCGTTTAACGGCATATTCTATGCCTCCGCAGCATGGAACTTCCATACGCGCAACAGTTATGCTGTTAATCTCATTGGATGAAAATATGGCAGCGAGCTTCTCACTGTAATCAACCATGTCGAGCTTAGGACAGCCGATAAGTGTTATGCGGTTTGCCATGAATGAATTGTGGAAGTTGGCATGTGCATAAGCAGTACAGTCAGCGGCGATTAACAGGTCAGCGTTGCTGAAGTAAGGCGCACTGATTGGAGCAAGCTTAATCTGGACAGGCCAGTTGCCAATCTTGGAACCGCCGCTGTGGCCGCCGGCAGCTTCGACAGCCTTGGCATCATAGCATGCAGCTTCTCTTTCAGTAAATGATATTGCATCGGCAGGACATGCAGGGAGGCAGTCTCCAAGACCGTCACAGTAGTCATCGCGCAGGAGCTTTGCTTTGCCGTTCACCATTCCTATTGCGCCTTCATGGCATGCATTGGCACATGCACCGCAGCCTGTGCACTTTTCTTCATCAATAGTTATAATCTTTCTTATCATAAAATTCTCCTTATTTCAATAATTTTTATCAACAGCATTGAGTATAATAGATTAATAATATAAAATATGTTGTTGCAACAACATAATAAGACTGTTTGCTGGAGGAAGGATAAATTTATGAGCATTAAGAAATTCAGCATTAAGAATTATGATATGAAGAAATATTACGGGCTTCTTGAAAAGACGGTACTTTTTCAAGGCTGTGACGATGAATCAATAGAGAATATGCTGGACTGCCTGAGTGCAGAGATACGCACGTATGATAAAGATGAAGTTGTATTCCATACGGGTGATGTAAATGTTCCGCTTGGTGTTGTTCTCTCCGGCAAAGTCCACATAGGGCAGAGCGATGTGTTCGGTAATTATAATATAATGTCAGATGCAAAGCCGGGAGAGTTTTTTGCAGAGAGCTTTGCGTGTGCAAGGAATATTCCCATGATACCTGAGGTCGTAGCGGATGAGAAGAGTGAGATATTATTCTTAGGAATCGAAAAGGTTCTTTCAACATGCCATGGTGCATGTCAGTTTCATACGAAGCTTGTGAGCAATCTGGTGACGGCGATTGCATCCAAGAATATAAGACTTATGCAGAAGATAACGGACACGGCTCCCAAATCAATCAGGGAGCGTGTCCTGTCATATCTGTCATATCAGTCAGAAATTAACGAATCTGATGAATTCGATATTGCATATAACCGGCAGCAGATGGCGGACTATCTTGGCGTAGACAGAAGCGCTCTGTCTGCTGAACTCGGCAGGATGAGGGATGATGGAATAATTGCTTTCAGGAAGAATCATTTTAGATTACTTACGTCCTGTTGAGCCGAATCCGCCTTCACCACGCTCAGTATCACCAAGTTCATCAGTCTCTTCAAATTGAGCTGTGAGGAACGGAGTGATTACGAGCTGTGCAATTCTTTCGCAGCTTTCAATAGTAACGGCCTCTGATGAGTGGTTATGAAGTGCTACCATAATCTCGCCACGGTAATCGGCATCGATAACACCAACCTTGTTGGCAGGAGCGATGCCTTTTTTGCATGCAAGACCGCTTCTTGCATATACGAGACCGGCAAAGCCTACCGGAATCTCTACCGAAAGACCTGTATGTATAAACTGTGTCTGGCCCGGCTCAATAGTTACGGACGAATCCATGCATGCGTACAGATCGGCACCTGCTGCAAATGGTGTTCCGTAAGTAGGTATAACTGCGTCCGGGTGTAATTTCTTTATTCTAACCTGCTGTGTCATAAATATAATCTCCGTTCTGCCGCATCAGACGGCTGTAAGTGTTCTTAAATTATTCTGGATTATTCTGATAGGTTATTGTTCAAGTGGCTCAAGAGTGTCCTTGGAAGGATCCCACAGAACAACACGGCCTTCTTTGAGTGAAGGCTGTACAAGGATTGTGCGCTGGTTAGAAGAGCCCTTGAAACGAAGCGTAAGATCCTTTAACTCTTCAACAAACTTTCCGTCTACAAGAACGTCAAGATATGAGAGGAGTTCCATAGTCTCCGGCCATTCTTTGCACATGTGTCCGAGAATGTCTTTCTCAAAATCATAACCGGTAAAGCACCAGATATCTTTGCCGGGATAAGTGCTGCGTACCTTACGTACAAGAGGAAGAAGCCCCTGCTGGTTGATATGCTCAAACGGTTCACCGCCAAGCAGCGTAAGACCTGATATATATGAAGGCTTCAGGTAATCAATAATCTTGTCAATAACTTCTTCAGTAAAAGGGCTGCCGTAGTTAAAATCCCAGGCAACCTCATTAAAACAATTCTTGCAGTGATGCGTGCATCCGCTTACAAAAACGGATACACGGACACCAAGACCATTGGCAACATCACAATATTTTATATCTGCGTAATTCATAATAATATAATACTCCAATCAGTTACTTTACAGATGCAGTACTCTTGAATTAATCTCTTTAGTCTTTCCGACATTCCAGAAGTTCTCACCAAGATAACCGCAGGTACGTCTTGTTACATTCATCTTGGAATGATCCTTGTTGTGGCACTGAGGACATTCCCACTCAAGGTCTTCATTAATAATAATCTCTCCGTCAAAGCCACATACATGACAATAATCGGACTTAGTGTTGAACTCGGCATACTGGATATTGTCATAGATGAACTTAACAAGCTCACGGAGTGCCGGAATATTATTCTTCATATTAGGAATCTCAACATATGAGATAGCACCGCCGCTTGATATGGTCTGGAACTGGCTCTCAAATGAGAACTTCTCAAATGCATCAATCTTCTCGCGCACATCAACATGATAGGAGTTGGTATAATAGCCCTTGTCAGTTACATCCTTAATAACGCCGAAGCGCTTGCGGTCAATCTCGGCAAAACGGTAGCAGAGACTCTCAGCAGGAGTGCCATAAAGACCGAAGCCAAGACCTGTTGTCTTTTTCCATGTCTCAGTGGCTTCTCTCATGCGGTTCATAACCTTAAGCGCAAATTCAGTACCCTTAGGATCAGTGTGGCTTACACCGGTCATGAGCCTGGTGAGCTCATACAGGCCTATATATCCGAGTGAGAGAGTGGAGTAGCCATTGTGAAGGAGCTTGTCAATCTTCTCACCTTTCTTAAGACGGGCAATTGCACCGTACTGCCAGTGAATAGGACTTACATCAGAAAGAGTTCCTTCAAGCGCACGGTGTCTGCACATAAGAGCTTCAAAGCAGAGTGCAAGACGTTCTTCCATAAGCTCCCAGAACTTCTCCTCATCACCTCTTGCAATCAGCCCCATCTGAGGAAGGTTAATCGACACAACGCCCTGATTAAAACGGCCTTCCCACTTGTAATTGCCATTCTCGTCCTTCCATGGGCTTAAGAAACTGCGGCAGCCCATGCAGCTGAATACGTTGCCTTCGTAGTTCTCGCGCATCTTCTTGGCAGAGATGTAATCAGGATACATTCTCTTTGCAGAACAACGTACGGCAAGCTCAGTAAGGTAATCATACCTGCCTCCGTTAAGACAGTTATGCTCATCAAGAACATATATAAGCTTTGGAAAGGCAGGTGTTATGTAGACACCATTCTCATTCTTAATACCTTCAAGACGCTGACGGAGTATCTCTTCGATAATCATTGCATTCTCTTCAATGTATGGGTCATCCTTATCCAGATTAAGGAAGAGAGTAACAAATGGAGACTGTCCGTTAGTTGTCATCAGTGTATTAATCTGATACTGGATTGTCTGTACGCCTGACTTAAGCTCATCGTAGAGCCTGTCAGCAATAAACTGCTGGATAATCTCAGGTGACATTATATCGGAATACTTTTCTTTGTAGTGCTTTTCATACTTAAGCCTGCTTTTACGCAGATACTTGCCAAGGTGGCGTATATCAACAGACTGTCCGCCATACTGGCTTGAAGCAACAGCGGCAATAATCTGTGTGACAACAGTACAGGCTACCTGAAAACTCTTAGGAGTCTCAATAAGCTTGCCGTTCATAACTGTTCCGTTGTCAAGCATATCACCGATATTGACAAGGCAGCAGTTGAATATAGACTGTACGAAATAGTCCGAATCATGAAAATGTAATACGCCTTCGTCATGTGCTTTTGATATATTCTCAGGGAGAAGAATACGTCTTGTAAGGTCTCTTGAGACCTCTCCGGCAATAAGGTCACGCTGTGTAGAAGCAATAGTGGCGTTCTTGTTGGAATTCTCCTCCATTACATCTTTGTTGCTGTTCTGGATAAGGCTCATGATAGATTCATCAGTTGTGTTAGCCTTACGGACAAGAGCACGTGTATAACGGTAGATGATATATGTCTTGGCAAGAATGAACTTGCGCTCAGCCATGAGCTTCTGCTCAATAATATCCTGAATATCTTCAACTTTAAGTGCGTCTACGTTGCGGTTCTCGATTGATGCAACGATATTTTCAATCTGACCCTCAGTAATCTTTTCTTTTTCGTCAACTTCATCGTTAGCTCTCTGGATTGCAACGATAATCTTATTGCGGTCGTATTCGACCTGCCGTCCATTCCTCTTGATAACCTTCATTGGACTGATTCTCCCTCTTACTTTACATTATTATATGATGTATCCGGCTGCCACCGGTGTGACAGCCGAGTTATATTATAGCACCAGAAACCTTATGTGTCTACCAAATATAGAAAGAATATTGTATACAAAAACAATATATTGTGCTTTGGCTTAAATACGTTCAAAGCAAGCAACCATGGGCGGTTGGAATGCTTTGATAAAAAAGTAACAATGAAAGTGTATATACATCGGAATTGCAGGAATATCTGACTGTGATTTGTAATGAGATAAAAAATCAGTAAAATACGCAAATTAAAAAAGTATATAGTAGAAAAATAACGAAAATGTGTTATTATAAATATACATTAAATGAATCAGGTCAGGAAGAGAGGTACGCAAGTATGGTCAAAGTATATTTCGACAAATTATATCGGTATCCGAGAAAGGCGGAACATGCATTTGTGGCAATCCCACTGAAAAAAGGTGAGCTTAAGGATATAGAAGGTGTATCAATTCTGCAGAACAAAGAGCCGGTTCCGATGCAGGGAAAGGTCACATCAAGATATGATGATGGTTCAGTCAGATATATGTTCTTAAGATTCATGGCAGATCTTCCTGCCAATAAGGGATGCGAATTAGAGTGTGAGTTCAATTCAGACAGATTCTCAGACTATAATGTTATGAATGTAAGCAGGACTGACAGCGGATTCATTGTAAATGCAGGTGAGTTATTATACGAGGTTAAGAATAACTCAGGTCATATTTTTGAAAATATTGAATGTGCAGGAATGAAGTATACTGCAAAGCAATTTGTCGGACCGGTGCTTAAGGACGGTAATGGGACAACATATGAAGCAAGAGTCGGAGAATGGAGAGTTGTGGAGCAGGGACCGCTTGTATCGATACTTGCAGCCAATGGAACTAATATAACGGATAACGATGATACACATGTCGACTTTGAACTCAGGATTACTGCATATGCAGGCAAACCATGGGTTGAAGTCTCTTACAGAATCATTAATACAACTTACGAACCATTAAGGCTTGCGTCGCTTGTTTTCTATATAAAAGCTGACGTATCAAAGCAGATGGATGCGTCACTTGAACAGATGAATTTTGATACCGATACAGATTCAACAGGCTGCGGAGACGGAGCGATAGACAATTCAGAGACAAAGGGACCGGTATATCACACAAGAGGCATACATGACCTTGCAATGCTTGAAGAGAGAACACCTGTAAGTAATATAAGGACATGTGCCGGAAGTTCTAATTATAAGACGGATTTTTATATTGGAACGGGAGGAGAACAGGTTAATAAGACAGTTACGGCACATTTCCTCCAGAAAGAGGCTAATGAGCATTTTGCAGAAGTAATATATGGAACATTCTTTGCAGACAGAACAGACAGTAATGGCGGTATATGTGCAACGATATTCCAGGCACAGCAGAATTATCCTAAGGCTGTCAAGGCTGACGCTAATGGAATAGCTGTAATGCTTGTGCCTGAGGAACTTGAAGATGTTGTCATGCAGTCCGGTATGGCAAGAGAGCAGAAGTTCCTGCTTCATCTGCATAGACCAGATGAGACACTTGCATCTTTGGACAACAGAAGCCTTATATACCAGATGCCTGACAGACCTCATATAGATCCTGAGGTATTCAAGAGAGCGCAGGTTTTCCCGGATATATTCTCAGATGTAGTTAATGAGAATTTTGAGATTGGAATGGCTGCGAGGGCAGATGCACATTCAAGATCATACGGAATGCTTAACTGGGGCGATTCACCTGATCCCGGCTATACGCAGCAGGGAAGAGGCAACGGAGAACAGGTATGGTCTAATAATGAATATGATTATCCGCATTCATGTGCGATGCAGTATGCCAGAACCGGTATAAGAAGATTCCTTGATTATAATTTTGTATCTGCAAGCCACTGGATGGATGTTGATGTATGCCACTACAGCAAAGATCCTCTGAGAATAGGTGGACAGTGGGAACACACGGCGGGACATGTCAGGAACGGAATTATGGTATGTTCACATGAATGGGTAGAAGGTCTCCTCGACTATTATCATTTTTCAGGTGATGAGAGAGGACTTGAGACAGCGATAGGAATTGGCAATAATGTCCTCAAGCTTCTTGATACGCCAATGTATGCTGTTCCGGGCGAAGCTAATGCACGAGAGACAGGATGGGCACTCAGGACACTCATGGCATTATATATAGAGACATCTGATGATAAATGGCTTGGCAAATGCCGCTGGATAGTTGACAGCTTCCATACATGGGAAGAGGAGTACGGCGGATGGCTTGCACCATATACTGATAATACTGCAATAAGAGTAGGATTTATGATTGGTGTCGCAGCAGGAAGCGTAATACGTTACTACAGAGTGTTCCCGGATGAGAAGGTAAAGCAGATGCTTATCGGGGCAATTGATGATGTGATAGAGAACTGTAAGCTTCCGAACGGACTCTTTGAGTACAAGGAACTTCCAAGCCTTGCACGTAATGGCAACAATCCACTGCTTCTTGAGCTGATGTCAATAGGATACGAGCTTACGGGCAATCTTGAATATCTTGCGCACGGAATGAGAACATTCAGATATATAATGCAGTCTAATGTTCCGGGAACCAATGGTAAGAAACAGGTAATAGGTGATGCAGTCATAGGATCGGGCGGAAGTCCTAAGTCATTCGGACAGAGCTTTATTCCTCTTACGACATATTATAATGCAACATCAAGACATTATCAGGAACTTGTGGATGCCGGATATGTGAAGATAAGAAGCGAATATGACAGATTTTTCATGTGATTCTGCGTTTTGTAGAGCATATTCTACGCTTTGTGGGTTGATTCTCCCTGATATAGTGTGTAGTATACAGTCATAAGATGCATGCAGCTTTAATCAAAATGACAATATCACAGTAACAGGGAGAATTAACAATGGATCAGGAAAAGATAGGAAGATTTATAGCAGAAACAAGAAATCAGGCAGGCATGACACAAAAAGAGCTTGCAGGTAAGATTGGTATAAGTGACAAAACCATATCTAAGTGGGAATGTGGCAAGAGCATGCCTGATATTACATATCTTGAGACATTGTGTGATTCTCTCGCAATAAGCATGAATGAACTGATATCCGGAGAGAGGCTTTCGGATACAGCTTATTCACCTAAAGCGGAGGAAAATATCATGAGTCTTATGAAAGAGAATCAGAAAGCTAAGAAGGGTGCAACTATTAATATAATAATCGGTGCGGTGCTTGCAATACTCGCATGTGTGCTTATGTTTGCAGTTAATCAGGATAGTGGGGGAACGGTTCTCTCGGTATTCACAGACGCTACATCAGTTATAATTCTGGCACTGATAAATGCAGCAGCAGTACTTCTGTCACGTGCAAAGACATTCCATGATGTGCTTGAAGTCCTTGCAAAAGTGTCAGTCCCGTCCGGTGCGCTCGTAACACTGTGCGCAATAGTTATAGTTATTGCACTTACAGGATGTGAAGACGCACAGGTTGTCGGAGTTAATATTGCCGTTGCACTTCTGGCACTTATATATTCGATTGTTGAATATCTGGTTGTTACAGTTATAAAGGGATGTCATACGGATAAAGAATGACATGCACATAAGGTTGACATTATGTTACAGGGCGTTTATATTAAAAAGCGGTCGCAAGGCGTATATTAATATAAGCGCCCCAATTTTATGTTTACGCGGGCATATAGCACATATGGCACGGAATACGATGCGCCAGACTTCAAAATGCGTAAATACCAGCATAAGGGAATGGAGACAATTATGAAAAAAACATTTAGAAAGTTATTATGCACAGCCATGGCTGCAATAATGTGTATGTCGGTCATGTCAGGATGCGGACAGAAAAACGCTCAGAGTAATGAGAACTCAGAGCAGCAGGGACAGCCGGATGCAGTACAGCAGACAGAAGCTTATACAAAGCAGGATATAACTGTTGCTGCACTTAAGGGACCTACAGCAATCGGAATGGCACAGATTATGAAGAATGCCAAAGAGGGAAAGGCAGAGAATAATTACACATTCAGAATAGCAGGGACGGCGGATGAGTTCACTGCAGACCTCATTAAAGGCGATGTGCAGATTGCAGCACTTCCTTGTAACGCCGCAGCAACTCTTGCCAATAAGACTAACGGCAAGATTCAGGTAATGGGTATAAATACCCTCGGTGTCCTCTATATTCTTGATACAGGCAACAGCGTCCAGAATATATGGGATCTTAAGGGCAGGAAGATATATGCAACCGGCAAGGGAACAACTCCTGAATATACATTGAGATATCTTCTTAAGTCAGCAGACATTGACCCTGACGTGGATGTAACTATTGAGTTCAAGTCAGAGCCTTCGGAGGTCGCAGCAATTATGGCATCAGGGGACAACGAGGTTATAGCGATGCTTCCACAGCCATACGTGACAACGGTTGTAACACAGAACACGAATACCAATGTAAGAATAGCCCTTGATGTAACAGAAGAGTGGGAGAAGCTTGCCGGTAAGGACAGTACGGTAGTCACGGGTGTTGTTGCCGTTAATGCTGAATTTGCAAAAAATAATCCGCAGGCAGTTGCAAAGTTCATGGAGGAATACAGGAAGTCAACTGATTATGTAAATTCCAATATTGACGGTGCCGCACAGATTATGGAAGATGAGGGGATCTTCAAGGCAGCAATAGCCAAAAAAGCAATACCTTACTGCAATATTACATTTATCACGGGCAAAGAGATGAAAACAAAGATAACAGGCTATCTCAGTGTGCTTAATTCACAGAATCCGGCATCAATAGGCGGGGCAATGCCTAATGATAATTTTTACTATATTACGGATTAGCATAATATTAATGCCGCTATGTAAAAAAATAGTTGATAAATTTGTATCTTTATATTAAAATATTAAAAGATGTGTACTTTTTGAAATTATTCAGAGAGAATATTCAAGAGACAATTCGCGCAATATGAATGGAGGAATTAGTTTTTATGGTAGTTGCAGGCGATTTTAAGAACGGCATTACAATTGAGTATGAGAACAATATCTGGCAGGTAATCGAATTCCAGCATGTTAAGCCTGGTAAGGGTTCACCTTTCGTAAGAACAAAGTTAAAGAACATCAAGAGTGGCGGTGTTATCGAGAAGTCATTCAGACCAACAGAGAAGTTCCCACAGGCTCATATCGAGAGAAAGGATTACCAGTACCTTTACGCTGATGGAGACCTTTACAACTTCATGGATGTTGAGACATATGATCAGATTGCTCTTTCTAAGGACAACGTAGGCGATTCACTTAAGTTCGTTAAAGAGAACGAGATGGTTAAGCTTGTATCACACGCAGGTGAAGTATTTGCAATCGAGCCACCTCTGTTCGTAGAGCTTGTTATAACAGAGTCAGAGCCGGGCGTTAAGGGTGATACAGCAACAGGTGCAACAAAGCCGGCTGTAGTTGAGACAGGTGCAACAGTTATGGTACCTCTCTTCGTTAACCAGGGCGATACAATCAAGATCGACACAAGAACTGGCGAGTACCTCTCAAGAGTTTAATTTTCAGACAGTTCTATAAGAGTTAAAATACAAGGCTGTACGCTGGAAGCCGCTTGAATGGCGGATGGAGCGTGCAGTCTTGTTTTTATGTGTGTTTGCAAAAAAAGTGGATTAATATGTGTGCGGTAACATACACATAACATACAAATCAATAGTACAATTTTTCAAGTTCGTCAACAGTGATATATTACATGGTATGTGGGAAAATCAAACAATCAGGGGAAAGAAGAACATAGAACTTGCAAAGTATCAAGGAATATGAGAGATTTAAGCCGGATTGTGCGATAGCCCAGATTTGACAGCGTCTTATTAATGGAAAAGATATCAAAAAACATGATAGAACATTTGCAAAGTACACGAATCAGCATCTGCGAAATATAATTATCCGAAAGAGGCAAGGAAATAATAATATCGTGAATTTGTATAAGACAGTCCGAGAGGCTGCCTTATTTTTTGTATTGGGGCTGACCTGGTAAAAAGTAAGTCCATTGAAATTTATCCAAAAAAGATATATGCTAATAAAGAGCGATTCAAAATACAGGGAGCCGGAGTGATGGCACTGACAGCTATTTGTCCTTACGCACAAACTTGAGATGCCATGATAAAAGGGCAGAAGTGGAGGTTAATATGGATAATAAGAAAAATGAATCAATGGAAGAAAGAGCTAAAAAGGAAGAGCTTGTGGTTATGCTTCATTCAATACGCAAGGTTGCGGAGGCACACAACGAATCACATACAATAAGCCATATAGACAGGCTGCTTAGTGAGATGAATGACAGGTGATGAGGTGTAGGATAAGATGAGATATCATAATTTAGGCGGATATTTTAAACATCTGTTAGTTCTTGCGCTGCTTTGCGCACTTCTTGCTGGATGCTCCAATGCACAACAGCAGACGGAGATCGATAATGCGTCATATTCAGGTGCGGCAGAGGCATCACAGACGGACGCAGGTGATGCACAACAGCAGGCGGCGGGAGATACGCTGTATGGCATACCAGTATATACAGGCAGACCTTATGTAGAACTTAATGGTAATATACCGGAATTTACTGACGCTGAGAAAAATACAAATGTATTTGAGACATATAGTGAACTTGACCCACTGGGAAGATGTCAGACTGCTTATGCTAATGTATGTCAGGAGATTATGCCTGCTGAAAAACGTGGACCGATAGGCAATGTAAAGCCTACAGGATGGCACACTGTCAACTATCATGAGCTGATTGACGGCAACTATCTTTACAACAGGTGCCATTTGATTGCATATGAGCTTGCAGGCGAGAATGCCAATGAAAAGAATCTGATAACAGGAACAAGATATCTTAATATAACAGGAATGCTTCCGTTTGAAAATAAGGTTGCTGCATTTGTAAAATCGACCGGATATCATGTACTTTACAGAGTGACACCGGTGTTTTATGGCAGCAATCTGGTTGCATCAGGCGTGCAGATGGAGGCGTGGTCGGTTGAAGATAACGGTCAGGGAATATGCTTTAACATATATGCGTACAACGTCCAGCCGGGGATATATATTGATTATGCGACAGGTGACAGCCATGTTGCAGATAACGGACAGGCGGCGGGCACACATACAAAAGCCGCTAACAAAGAACAGCATGAGTATATACTCAATACCAAAAATATGAAGTTCCACTCACCGGACTGCTCAAGTGTCTCAAAGATGTCTGATAAGAATAAGCAGACATTTACAGGAACAAGAGAGCAGGTTATAGAGATGGGGTACGAGGCCTGCGGCGTGTGCAAGCCATAAAACGGAAGCTGATAATAGAAAAATGCAGTATTATGTAATCAGATTTAACTCAAAAGGATTATCGGTATGACTAAGGAAGAATGGTACGGGCAGCTGTTTGAAAGACTTGGCAATTCAAGATTCCGCAGCAGTTTTCATTTGAAACAAAAAGATATAGATTATATTAATTCAAAGGGAATGGATACGATACGCGAGCATGCCAGGGACTTTATTGCAAAGCGGGAAGCTCCGGCAGTAATTCCAAACGATGGGAAGCAGACACCTATGAAGGGGCATCCTGTATTTGTCGCACAGCATGCAACGGCAACATGCTGCCGGGGCTGCATATGCAAATGGCATAAGATTCAGCCGGGGAGGGAGCTTAACGAAGCACAGCAGGAATATCTGGTTGATGTGATTATGACATGGATCCGTAATGAACTTGACAGGTATGGTTTAATTTAATAAAAGATATGAGAAGATAGAGAATGACGATGAATACAGATATTAAACAATACAACGATTGCTCCGGATGGCTTGACGGGCTTACGGAAGATATGCCTGATGAATTCCACAAGCTCGCGCAGGTATTTGAGCTGAATGTATTTGAGCCGGTTAATATTGAAGGCGAGAAAGATATTCATGCACCATATCTTATGAATGATGCGGTCGAGAGCTATTTTGCATTTGAAAAATCAGTTATAACCGGAGAATATAAGGAGCTTGAAGGCGAGCAGCTTGCAAGCATAGAGAGGCTTGATGGCGGATATATGCTAATAGTTAATCAGGGCGGAGAGAATGCATTTACAATAAGATTTACAAGGCTTCGTCTAAAAACCTTCTATTTTAATTACGGCTGCATGGGACATTTCTGGGTTAAAGGATATGAGTACTTAAGACAGCTCGAGTATCAGTTTGCAGATATAAGGGACAAATACAGATATCTTGGAGACGGTGCATGTACAAAGCAGGAGCTTATATTTGCAAAGCTTGCTGATTTTCCGCCTGTCAAGAAATACCGATCTGTTCCTGAACCATATTATGTGCCATATCCGGACTGCGTATATTCTGAAGCTGTAGCATACCTTATAGATATTGCAGACAGCACAGGTGATTCAGTTATGTCAGGAATGCTGAAAACATATCAGAAGAAACCGACATCGTTAAAAAGCAATATGATTTCTGCAATGTTTCATATGAAGTCTCATGGCAGGTTCATTAACCGCATTATAAGTGACATGAGAAATGCTGCGTCATGTTACGGCAGCAGGGTGTTTGGAAGAGAAGAGGAAGCTGTGCGCAACAGAGTGCACCGGATGGCAGAATCAGCGATGAATGCATTTGTAAACGAAGGCTTTGAGTGCCTTCTGTATAGAGAAGAACCTTTTATGTATTCTAAGGATTCTATGACATATAAGGAGCATGTTCTTGTCTTTAAAAATGGAATTATAAACAGAAAGTGCGATATATATACATACGAATGACATGCCTGATATACGGATTATACATAAATTATACTAAATTATAAGGGCATTTTCCTTGCAAATATCAATGTTTCATAGTATTCTAATGGTGTTTGTTACTAATGTGGATACACTGAAGTGAAGGATTTTTATGTATAAAAATATAAAGCTTGCTAATAGAATTATATATTATGTATTTCTTTTCGTATTTGTATTTTATATAGTATCGGGATTAATATTCAGCAGGGTAGATACCAATGCACTGCTGAATAATGGCGAAAGAACACCAATACTGCCGGAAAAAACAATTTTTGCAGACGATAATACGGTAGAATATTACATAAAGCTTGAAGCTGTTCGCAGTGATAATATGTCGTTAATATTTGTTACCAGACATCAGGAGGTAGAAGTATATTCAGGCAATGACCTGATATATTATCTTAAGGCACATAAGTCGGTCTATGGGACAACCACGGGGACAAACTATACGATGGTTGCCATACCTGAGAATACAACGGATGTCAAGGTAAGACTTACTAATGTTTATGCCGGAACTAAGGTACGGGAAACAACATTCGAGTATGGAGATGAGACCGATATGGTAAAAGGCATAGTATGTAGCTCGCTTCCATCGGCTGTTCTGAGTGCTTTTATTATACTGGTTGGTGCGGGAATGATTCTGTTATGGCTTGTATGCCGCAGGAAGATTGCAAAGACACAGTCATTGCTTTACTTTGGTACATTTGCAATGGTAATAGGTTTGTGGACTCTTAATGAGACAGATCTGGCGGCGTTATTTGTAAATGACAGAAAGATAGCTTCACTTGCCGGATATATACTGCTTATGATGATTCCTGTACCATTTGTCCAGGCGGAAAAGAACTTCTTTGAGATTAAGAAGTCCGGCATAAGTAATATAATGTGTCTTATATTTATGGTTATGGATATAGTACTGCTTAGCTGTCATGTGAGCGGAATTATGGAATTAAAAAACAGTGTTTTGTTTATACACATGATGCTTATTATGTCATTTTTCTATTTCTGCGGTGTTGTTGTAAGAAGGATAATGTTAAAAGGATTTGACAGAAAAGTCAAATCTAACATTATAGCAGTTATAGCATTGGGCGTATCTATGGTTGTAGATCTTTTTGCATACTACAGAGGCATGCAGCAGACAGATGTACTTGGTAATCTTGGAATACTTATCTTTATAGTCCTTCTCGGATATGAGAGTATCTCGGAAGTGTTTGAACAGATAAAGGAAGGCCAGAAGGCTGAGTTCTACAGGGAGATGGCAATAACCGACAGCATGACAGGCCTGTATAACAGGGCTGCGTTTGAAGAGTGGGAAAAGAGCACCACTGACTATGAAGGATATGCTATTGTTACATTTGACCTTAACAATCTTAAAATCTGTAATGACACAATCGGGCATGCAGCCGGTGATATGTACATAAAGGCAGCAGCGGCTATTATTAAAGATATATTTGGCAGGCATGGCGCATGTTACCGTATCGGCGGTGATGAGTTCTGTACGGTTATCAGTCAGCGGGAGAAGAAGTTTGATATCGGAAGGCACATAAAGCAGCTCAGGGAAAGAGAAAAGAATGAGAATAATGAAAATGCAATCAGTAACCTTGAGATTCATATAGCATGCGGATATGCGCAGTATGACAGCAGTGTTGACCGTGATTTTGAGGCCACAAGGAGCAGGGCGGACAAGAGAATGTACGAGAGCAAGCAGCAGCTTAAGAGTAATTAAAAAAGAGATTTAAAAGAGCCGGCAGTAGTTTCTGCCGGCTTTTCAAATATTCCAAGTTGTGGGGGCGCATAGGTAAATACGACAAATCCGGCAAACATTACTGCAACGGTAATTGTAAGGAGAACTGTGACGAGCGGTATGCATTTACCATTATAGGTGCATTTGCCAGTAAGCCTGTATATTACCGCAAACGCGGCAATTACACTGACGGTGAATGTTGCAATATCAAGAAACATATAATTTCTTCCCAGAATACCCGAATAGGTGTAGAATATAACAGGGATGAGAAATGTACCTGTAATAATTCCGCACATGAGAGAGCATCTTATACATGGATAGCTGTCTTTAAGCTTATGCGTCATGAATAATGAATATAACAGCAGGGGGAAGAATACGAGCTTCATATGCTCCCATGTTGATTCGCTGACAGGAAAGAACAGTCCGAGAAGACGATTGCAGCCTGACCATTCATACGCAAAATGTGCGAGAGTTCCGGTGATGAGCACGAATATTAGGCCTGCTATTGTATAACGCTTTAGGGAGGGATCTGATATTGACTGCATGATATATTTCTCCTTTTATATTTTTGCCCGACATTCTTTTATACTAATATATTCAACAATCTAAGGAGATATTCATGGCAGACAGAATAAAGATTTTCTTAAAAAATGAAACAGTTCTTATAATATCGTTGGTGCTTGCGGTTTTATCGTCATTTGCAGTCAGGCCTGATTCGGAATATGCAGAATATATAGACTTCCGTACACTTGCGCTTCTGTTGTCGCTGATGCTTGTTGTTGCCGGTGCCGCAAAGCTTGGAATATTCAGATGGATTGCAGTCAGGCTTGTAAATACAGCATCTGATATGAGGCAGCTTGCACTTATACTTGTCATGCTGTGTTTTGTGTTCAGTATGTTTATAACAAATGATGTCTCGCTCATAACATTTGTTCCGCTTGCAATAGAGGTTCTCACGATGGCGCATATGGAACAGTATATGATTAAGGTTATAGTGCTGCAGACGGTTGCAGCTAATCTGGGCAGTATGCTTACACCGATTGGCAATCCCCAGAATCTGTATCTGTACGGACTCAGCGGTATGGGTATGCAGGATTTCTGCCTGCTTATGCTTCCGTATACTCTGACAGCTCTGGTCATGCTTGTAGTGTCGGTATTCATTTTTATCAGAAAAGACAGAATGGCTGCAGATGGAATGCGCGGTACTCAGGAAGTCTGCACGGATACGGCCGATGCTGATAAGAATGTTGTATTATTGCATGTAAGATATGTGATGTATGCATTGCTTTTTGCATTGTGTCTCTTAACTGTTGCAAGAGTTATTTCTTATCAGGCGCTTCTTGTCATTATATTGGCAGCCGTGGCAATAATTGATAGAAATGTGCTTGGAAAGGCGGATTACAGCCTGCTGCTTACATTTGTTTTCCTGTTTGTTTTCATAGGTAATATAGGGAGAATAAAGGCGGTATCAGCATTTTTGGCAGAAATTATAACGGGACACGAGATTATTACGGGGATTATGGCAAGCCAGGTTATGAGTAATGTGCCTGCGGCGATTCTGTTGTCAGGCTTTGGAAGTAACATAAGAGGACTTATTGTGGGAGTGAATCTTGGAGGCCTGGGGACGATTATTGCATCAATGGCAAGCCTTATCTCATACAGATTTTATGCCGGCTGCAAAGCAGGTTCAGTTTCAAGGTATATGGTATTTTTTACATTAGTCAATGTGATATTTCTTGCGGTGCTCTATTGTGTGTCATTATTATAATGTGTTAAACTGATTATATATTCTGCGCAGATTTTGGCGTAGGGAATGGAGATTTATGAACAGGGAAGAATTACATTTTCGCTCAGCGGATAATATTAATATGATACATGCGGTGATATGGACACCGGATGAGGACAGGTTTGACAGACCTGTGGGAATTATTCAGATTTCACATGGGATGGTGGAATATATCGGCCGCTATGAACATGTGGCGCAGTATTTTACCGACAGAGGATTTGTTGTTGCGGGTAATGACCATCTGGGACACGGACAATCTGTCACTGACAGCGCAGAATGGGGATATATAACTAAGGAGGATGGAAGCAGATGCATAGTTCATGACCTGCACCATCTTACAAAGCTTGTTAAGGAGCGTTATTCTGAATATGGAAGACTGCCGTATTTTCTTATGGGACACAGTATGGGTTCATTCATGGCAAGAAGATATATGATGATGTTTGGCAGTGAGCTTGACGGTGCTGTCATACTCGGAACAGGTAATCAGCCTAAGGCAGCAATTATGACGGCACTTATATTATCTAAGGCGGCATCGGCAATGTTTGGCGGACATTACAGAAGCAGATTTATGAACAGGCTTATGTTTGGAAGGTACAACAGCCGCATTGTTGATGTGCAGACGCCTAATGACTGGATATGCTCACAGAGAGATGTAGTTGATAAGTATAATGCCACTCCTGAGTGCAGTTTTATATTTACTGCTGACGGAATACAGGCACTTATGAGAACTCTTAATTATATTGAAGATAAGGATAATATAAGGCATATTCCGAAGGACCTTCCGATATTCATTGCATCAGGCAGGGATGACCCGGTTGGAGACTATGGCAGGGCGGTAAGACAGGTGTATGACACATTTAAACATGAAGGTATCAGTGATGTAACGCTTAAGCTGTATGACGGATGCAGACATGAACTCCATAACGAGGTGGTTAAGGATGAACTGTTTGATGCAATCTACGGCTGGATGTGTGACAGAATGAACAGGTAACGGAACAGGCAGACAACAATGAAGTTTTTAAATGAACATATAAAGAATAACACATTTAAGCAGGTATACCTTATATATGGCGAAGAGACATATCTTGTATATCAGTATCGTGACAGGCTGAAGCAGGCTATTATCGGTGATGATACAATGAATTACAGCTGTTACGAAGGAGCTAAGATTGATATTAAGGAACTGCTTACAACTGCGGATACGCTGCCGTTTTTTGCGGATAGAAGGCTTATAGTAGTGCAGGACAGCGGATTTTTCAAGAGCTCTACGGAAGGGCTGGCTGAATATATCCGCAGCATGCCGGAATATCTGCATATGATATTTATTGAGAGTGAGGTTGACAAGCGTAACAGAGTATACAAGGCGGTGAGTGAAAAAGGCTATGTATCAGAGATGAAGTATCAGCCTGACTCAGTGCTGATACGCTGGGTGGAAGGCCTTGTAAAGGCTGAAGGCAGGACCATAACGCGTCCGGCGGTGCAGCATCTGCTTGATAAGACCGGTGTTCAGATGAGCAATATAAGAACAGAGGTTGAGAAGCTTATATGCTACACTCTTGATAAGCCTGAGATTACAGAAGCTGATATTGATGAGATATGCACTACGCAGATACAGAATAAGATATTTGATATGATAACTGCAATATCGATGAAACGCCAGAAGGAGGCACTTGATCTGTATTATGACCTGCTGATGCTGAGGGAACCTCCTATGAGAATTCTGTATCTTATAACAAGGCAGTTCAACATGATGCTCCAGGTCAAGGAGCTTGTGCTTCAGCGCTATGATCAGGCGGCGATTGCGAAGCAGCTCGGGATAGCGGGATTTCTTGTTAATAAGTATGTCAATCAGTCAAAGCATTTTGCGGCGGAGCAGATAAGGGAAGCACTTGAATACTTTGCGGAATCGGAGACTGCTGTTAAGACAGGAAGACTTGATGACAAGATGGCAGTTGAACTTATTATCGTAAAGTACAGTAAAAAGTAATGTGCCTGCGGAAGGGAGATTATTATGAAAAAAGGGATTATATGTCTGATTGCGGGAATTGTTATCGGAATAGCACTTGCGGTCGGAGCAATGTTATTTATAAGGAATATTAATGGCAGGAAAACAGATAAAGGTACGATGGGGACGATGACCCGTGGAACCGGGGATGCAGTCGAATGTACAGATGCAGAAGTGTACGCGGCATGGAGAACTCAGAATGCAGGAGACCGCCATGCAACGGTGCCGGATAATAAGGCGGAGACGCAGGGCACATTAGCAAGTGAGTCTGCACAGTCAACACAGCAGATACTTAAGCAACAGCAGAACGGCTCGAAGAACGCGTCAGGCAGGCTTCATGTATCCGGAACGGTTCTTTCGGATGAGTCAGGCAATACAGTGCAGCTTCGCGGTGTAAGTACGCATGGACTTGCATGGTTCCCGGAATACGTTAACAAAGAGGCATTCAGGACACTGAGAGATGACTGGAATGCCAATGTTGTAAGACTTGCACTTTATACGGAAGAATACGGCGGATATTGCAGCGGCGGTGACAGGACGAAGCTTAAGCAGACGGTAGCAGACGGAGTTGAGTATGCAACGGAGCTTGGAATGTATGTAATAATCGACTGGCATATATTAAGCGACAACAATCCTAACAGTCACAAGGCAGATGCCATTGAATTCTTCAGTGAGATGTCGGCAAGATATTCAGGATACACTAATGTAATATATGAGATATGTAATGAACCGCATTATGTGAATTGGAATAATGACATAAAGCCTTATGCGCAGGCTGTTATCGGTGCGATAAGAGCCAATGATAAGAATGCGGTAATAATTGTAGGAACCAATACATGGTCGCAGGATGTCGATGATGTCATAGGTAACAGAATTGATGATGATAATGTAATGTATGCATTACATTTTTATGCGGCAACACATAAGGATTACATAAGAGATAAGCTTAAGAAGGCAATTGATAACGGAATACCTGTATTTGTAAGTGAATCAAGCATATGCGATGCAAGTGGTAATGGCGGAATAGATTATGATTCTGCCAATACATGGCTGCGACTTATGAATGATAACAATGTAAGCTTTGTTGCATGGAGCCTGTGCAATAAAAATGAGACATCGGCGCTGATACGTCCGGATTGCAGTAAGAAGAGCGGATGGACGGCAGATGAACTGTCTGATGCGGGCAGATGGTATCGTGAGGCTGTCAGAGGCGGACACTGACAGCCTGCCAACGCAATCATACAAAAAATAATACAAAATAAAAATACCTCAATGCGAGTGGGTGTGAGCATTGAGGTATTTCTTATAGATTAATCAAGCGATTAATTAAGCCATTGCGTTAACAGCCTTAGTTAAACGAGAAACTTTTCTGGCTGCTGTATTCTTGTGGTAGATACCCTTAGAAGCAGCCTTGGAAATAACGCCGATAGCCTCTGTTAAAGCAGCCTGAGCAGCAGCCTTATCACCAGCAGCGATAGCGCTCTCTACGTTCTTTACATAAGTCTTAACCTTAGACTTAATAGCCTTGTTACGAGCTGTTCTTACCTCAGTAGTGAGGACTCTCTTCTTTGCAGATTTGATGTTAGCCAATGTTGTACACCTCCAAACCTATTAATTATCGAAATGATGTGTTATACATTAAACCCGGACACGGACGTTCTAATGTCAAACATACTATGATATTTTATTATAATGCTGCGTATATGTCAATAATAAAATTAAAATAAAGTGCAAATAATACTAAATATATTCTGAATCAGTATATACAGGAATTATGTTTATTGAAATGTGAAATAAAGGAGACTGCCATGTTGGAGGAGTATAAAAGCAGAACGGATCTTGCGCTTGAAGCAAATGAGCAGATTAAGGATGAAGGTAAGCAAAGTGGGATTATTGTACATGAGAATTATGATGAACTTTCAGGGCTTAAGATTACATGCATAGATATTACTGACAGCAATGGTGAAAAAGCACTCGGAAGAAAGATGGGAAGATATGTTACCGCCGAAAATATGGAGCTTGCAACAGCTGATTCAGATCAGCAGAATTACATGGCTGACAGGCTTGCAGGTATAATGTCAGGACTGATAAAATCGTCGGTAAATACGTCGGCAGCTCCGCATGACAGAATTAAGATACTTGTTGTAGGTCTCGGCAATAAAGAGGTAACTCCGGACAGCCTCGGACCGCTTGTAACTGAATATGTGTCAGTGCTTGATTATGGAGATGATGAGCCGGCAGGAGACGCACATATAAGAATGACTGCAATCGCTCCCGGTGTTATGGCACAGACAGGCATGGAGACGGCAGTGATAGTCCGCGGCATTGTTGCTTCGTCAAGACCAGATGTGGTTATTGCCATAGATGCACTTGCAGCAAGAAGCAGTGCAAGGCTTAACACTACAGTACAGCTATCGGACAGGGGGATTAATCCGGGGTCGGGAGTAGGTAACCACAGAATGGGACTTACCAGAGAAAGCGTAGGCGTACCTGTGATAGCGGTTGGAATACCGACAGTGATAGAGGCGGCTACTATAGTGCATGACGCAATTGTTAATTTTACAAAGGCATTTTCAGGGTCAGACATAATGGGCACGATGAATGATGTCATGGATTCAATGACAGAGAAGGAAAGACGCGCACTGATGCTTGAACTGATTGCACCTTCTATGAGTACAATGTATGTGACACCGAGAGATGTTGATGCAGCAGTCCAGCGCACGGCATATATAGTTGCAAGGGCGCTGGATCGCCTGCCGGATATAATGACCACTGTATAGTCATACATTCTGTCATGGAATCATATTATTAAATATAATGCATTCAGGCGGGATAGGGCATGACATGAAAAAGTATGGCAGATACAGGTTTTGGGTGTTTATTGTGATTACACTGGTAATTATATATGCAGTATGTAATGGCGTAATATCAGACTCAGGAACGGTGTTTGCCGGTTACAGTGTGAGGGTAATGGGGATGGAAGTCATGCCTCTGTATGGATATGTGAGCAGCATGGATTCGGAAGATACCGGTGCGGCATCAAAGATTGCGGATAATATAAATCCAATTAACGGATATGCAAGAGACCGGTATATAAAGAAAAGTGAGTTGTCCGGACAGCTTACAGAGCAGGAAACCGAAAGCCGGAACACGGATTTTTCACAATCTTTGGCAACGCAGGAATCTTCGGAATCAGCAGCTGATATGACAACAGCAGCCTCCGTCGAGGCAGCAGCTGTGCCTGAGAAAACATCGGTGTCAGATATAGCTGCAGCAGCCTCCGCCAATGTAATAACCGGAACACTTTATCCGAAGACAAGTCTTAGCAATTATAATTATGTATTAAGTAATTTTTATACAGTCACGGGAATAACAGAACTGGGAAGTGACAAACTGCGCCCGGCCGAATTCTTACAGAAAGACATGAAGATGTCGCAGGATTCGTCCAAGCCGCAGATACTTATATTCCACACACATTCGCAGGAAGCATTTGCTGATTCGGCAGAAGGAGATGAAGCGGACACAATAGTCGGGGTGGGGGATTATCTTACACGCCTGCTCAGTGAAAAATACGGCTATAACGTGATTCATGACAAGAGCGTATACGACCTGGTTAACGGTAAGCTCGACCGCAGTAAGGCATACACATATGCTGAACAGTCTGTGGCTTCGATTCTTGAAAAGAATCCGTCAATAGAGGTTGTTATAGATCTGCATCGTGATGGTGTGCCTGACACCACGAGGCTTGTGACAGAGGTAAATGGGAAAAAGACAGCGAAGATAATGTTCTTTAACGGTCTCAGTTACAGCCGAGTTAACGGTGACATATCATATCTTCCCAATCCATACAGGGATGACAACCTTGCACTAAGCCTTCAGATGCAGCTTATGGGCAATGCATATTATCCGGGGTATCTGCGCAGAATATATGTGAATGCATACCGTTATTGCCTTCATATGCGCGGCAAATCGATGCTGATAGAAGCAGGAGCACAGACCAACACCGTAGAGGAAGTGAAGAATGCAATGGAGCCGCTTGCAGACATACTTGACAAGACACTTTGCGGCGAGAAATGCTGGTAGAATCGGCAGTTTATTATCTGTAATTCCGGAAAAATAAAAAGCTGCCACATTGCCGGTGGCAGCCTTTCGGGCTTATGCCCATACATTTACTACTTGCATGTGAAGCTTGCACATATTGTCTGTCCCGCATTATTGGCAGAAGCACCCTGAATGTCGATTCTGTCAGCGGAGCATACAAAATCTTCATTGTAAATGCAGTTAGATGCCTCACAATGTACATAAAGTGACTCCTTTGGACCGCTTACTGAGTTCCTGCAGTCACATCCGCTGTCAAAGCTTCCGCAGCATGTGCAGTCCTTTTCCTCAGCCTTCGTTCCCATAACCTCAATCTCAGTACGGCAGCAGCAACGGTCTTCGTTGTATCCGCAGTTTGTTACGTTACATCCCAATGATGTCATAATTCTTACCTCCGTCAGTCTTATACGCGTTTTTGCGCAGTCGTAAACATGCATCATATGATAAATATTATCAGTTGATACAAGTATAGTATCTGCGGAGTAAGGTTAAAATATTCACTTCAGAATCTTAAATTCCTTATAGTACTTAAAAACAGCCTTGGCAAGAATCTTATCCCTTGCGATATACTTATTATCCCAGTAGCGGGAGTCAAGTGAACTGTTACGGTTATCGCCCATGGCAAAGTAATGGCCTTCGGGAACGATATAGCGCTGGTAATCAGATACGGCAGCCATAGGCTCCCTTATATATGGTTCATCAAGAATCTGGCCATTCACATATACATGAACAACGCCGTCACCATCAGGCATAATCTCAATCATGTCACCCGGAAGTCCGATTATTCGCTTAACATAAGTCTCTGTCTCATCGTCAGGAAATTTGAATATGATTATATCGCCACGCTGTGGGGCAGAGAACTTATAAGACAGACGGAAGCCGATAAGTCTGTCTTGCTCCATTATTGTATCACGCATCGAGCCGGTAGGAACTTCAGCGTTGACAATAATAAATGTGTTGCACAGAAATGCAATGACAGCAGCAAGAACAAGAATCTTAATATAGCTTAAGACTTCGCTCCAGAAGTGACCGCCGGATTTGCCGGTATCACCTGATGCATAAGCAGAAGGATCAGGGTCAAGCTCACTGGAGCGCATACGTTCACTCACGCGTCCATGCTTAAGCTCACGTTTTGGCTCATGCGCTGCTTCATTCGATGCTGCATGCGTTCTTCTGCTTATTGTATTATGCATGGCTTCGGTGTCTGCCGGATATTTATTAGAAGGTGTTGCCATTATCAATTCCTCATTTCAAAATCAAAAATAAATAGGTTGGAGTATTACTAACTCCAACCTATTCAGTATAAATTATTATTATGCAAATGACAAGAAATTATTTGGCAAGCATAGACAGAATCTCGTTGCTTCTTGTCACAAACTTAGTCATCTGCTCAGGAGCCAGCGGACCGTGACTTAACATTGCAAGGTCATAGAGTTGCTCACAGAACATATCAACATTGTCGGATTCCTTATGCTCGAAGATGTACTTAACAAGTGTATTATTGGCGTTAAGGATAAGAGTCTGACCCATCGTACCGAACATAGCCATATTATTGCCACCGCCCATGTTATACATTCTCATCATATCCTGCATACGGCGGCTTTCCTCTGAAAGTGTGACAACAGAAGAGATATTGGCATCTTTGAGCTTCTCAACCTTAACTTCAAGCTTGTCATCACCGAGAGCCTTGCGGAATATGCCTGTAAGAGTGTCAGTCTCTTCCTTGAGTTCATCTTCGGTAGTTTCTTCCTTGAAGCTGTCAGCAATATCAGCATCGACACGGGCGAACTTAAGACCTTCGTTCTTGTTCTCAAGAGTAGTAATGAATGCCTGGTCAATTGACTGGTTAAGTATTACAACATCTATTCCTTCCTCGCGGAACATGTTGATATACTGGCTCTGCTCAGTCTCATTGCTTGCATAGAAAATAGTATTCTCGTGCTTTTCTTTATTCTCCTCAAGGCATTCCTTAAGTGTAAGATATTTGCCGTCAATATTCTTGAATATGATATAGTCATTCATCTTCTCGGCGAACTTCTCATCTCTTAAACAGCCGAACTTGATAAACGGATTAATGTCATCCCAGTACTTCTCGTAGTTTTCCTTATCTGTCTTATACATTCCTGAGAGCTTGTCACTTACCTTCTTGGTAATGTAATCAGAAATCTTCTTGACAAAACCATCATTCTGAAGAGCACTCCTTGATACATTAAGAGGCAGGTCAGGGCAGTCAATTACGCCCTTAAGAAGCAGAAGGAATTCAGGGATAACTTCCTTGATGTTATCGGCAACGAATACCTGATTGTTATAAAGCTTTACAGTTCCCTCAATTGTCTCATATTCTGTATTGAGCTTAGGGAAGTAAAGGATACCCTTAAGGTTGAATGGATAATCCATGTTAAGGTGAATCCAGAACAGAGGCTCCTTGTAATCATGGAATACCTTTCTGTAGAATTCCTTATATTCTTCCTCTGTGCATTCATTAGGATGCTTATTCCAGAGTGGGGTAGTATCGTTAAGGGCAACAGGTCTCTTAAGAATCTTAGCTTTCTTCCTGGCAGGAACAGTCTCTACAGTCTCTGTAGTTCCGTCATCCTTCTCAACTTCCTCTGTCTTGGCTTCTTCAACAATGTGCTCGATAACAGTATCTGTATCCTTAACATCATCCTCGTCAATTGTCTCGTACTGAGGCTCGCCGTCTTCTTTCTCAAGGAAAATAGGTATCGGCATGAATGAGCAGTACTTCTCAATTACTTCACGCGCACGATACTCATTGGCAAATTCATAAGAATCTTCATTAAGATAAAGAGTCATCTCGGAACCGACAGTAGTCTTGCTGCCTTCCTTCATGTCATACTCAGTACCGCCGTCACATTCCCAGTGAACAGGCTTAGCACCGTCTGTATATGAGAGAGTATCAATCGTAACCTTGTCAGCAACCATGAATGCTGAGTAGAAACCGAGACCAAAATGTCCGATTATCTGGTCATCGTTAGCCTTGTCCTTGTACTTCTCAAGAAATGCTTCGGCACCTGAGAATGCTATCTGGTTGATGTACTGATTAACTTCATCGGCAGTCATGCCAAGACCGTTATCTATAATCTTGATTGTCTTGTCTGTTGAGTTAACCTTAACTACTACCTTGTAATCAGCATCATCAGGCTCATTGTACTCACCAATCATAGCAAGCTTCTTAAGCTTGGTGATTGCATCACAGCCGTTAGAAATTAATTCTCTGTAAAAAATATCATGGTCAGAATAAAGCCACTTTTTGATTATTGGGAATATATTCTGACTGTTAATAGAAAGACTTCCATGTTCGTTAGCCATTGTAAAACACACTCCTTAAAAATTATGATGTGATTATAATAATCCCCTTATAAGTGAATGTCAAGAAAAAATCAGCACTCATTATAAAAGAGTGCTAACAAAAGAATAAACTTTATATAAACTTGCAAAGATATTATTCACAGAATTGGAAAAACAGCCTGCGTACATAATTCTCAAATGCTTCGTCAAGAGTCTTATCCATGCTAAATGTCCTTAATGATGAACCTGTTGTTATGCTCAGACTGCCATCTTCGTAACGTATATTTATGAATAGTCCGTTAATGTCTTCAGGTACAAAAGGAGCAGCACTTTCTGAAAGAATATTCTCAACCATGGAACTGTTAAGCTGGAGAACAAGCTTCATATAAAGAGGTGTGCGGCTGCCTTTTATGATGCCAAAGCACAAAGGACGCAGAAGAGACCATGGGGAATATTCACAGGATGCAAGTTCGTCGGGAATAGTCTCACCATAGAAATCCTTATGCAGTCTGCCGTCTACCTGAAATGTATTGTGGGTGGTTATGGTGACTTCAGATACAAGCCATGAATCAAGAGTTTCTTTCATGAAAAGGTGTGACATGAAAGATTTGATTTCCTTAACAGATAATATAATCATATGATGCATTCTCCTAATTAATATGTTATTATTATAACGTAAATTTGTAATTCGTACAATGTTTTGGAGGGCATATGTCAGAGAATTATGGAATAACCAGGTTTTACACATGCCTTGCCCGCATGCAGAGGGAGTACGATAAGTACGCAAGGCAGGACGGCATGAATGCTGTCACAAGAGAAGAGTTCCTTGGATGGAAAGAGAAGACTAAGGCGATGCTTATAAGGCTTCTCGGACTCGACAGGATGGAGATGTGCAATATCAAGCCGATAGTTGCAGAGAAGGTGAGGCTTGACGGAGGCATTACAAGGGAGAAGGTGATAATCCAGACAGAAGAAGATGTCTGGATGCCTATGTACATTCTTATACCTGATGAATGTGCAGGCAACAGCAATGCCAAGTGTTACATAGCAATGTGTGGACATCAGGGCGGTGGCAAGTACAGCGTTGCCGGCTGTGCAGATATCCCGCAGGTAAAGGAAGCTATCGACAGATTCAATTATGATTACGGACTTGCACTGGCAAAGCAGGGGTGTGTTGCCATATGTCCTGACTGCCGTGGTTTCGGCGAGAGACGCGATATGGCAAAGCAGGGGGATGAATATTTTCTTGAGGGAACATGTTATAACCTTGCACATATGGCAGAACCGCTTGGAATGACAGTTGCAGGCATGAACACATGGGACGGATTCAGGCTCATAGACTATATCGAGGAGCGAGGCGAGTGGGACACGGATGATATAGCATGCGTTGGCTTCTCAGGGGGCGGAATGCAGGCTATGTGGCTTGGAGCACTTGATGAACGTGTGAAGAAGGTAATCATAAGCGGATATATGTATGGATTCAGGGATGCACACCTTTATCTTAACAACAACTGCAGCTGCAATTATGTTCCACACCTCTGGGAACACGTAGATATGGGAGATATTGCGGCGATGATTGCTCCGCGCAGGTTGATTATCCAGTCGGGGCTGGATGACCATCTTAACGGGCCGGGAGGAATTGATAATGTTAATAAGCAGGTAGATATAATCAAAAAAGCATACAGCCTGTTTGATGCCGGTGATAACATACGGCATGATGTCTTTCCGGGAGGCCATATGTGGCATAATGAGCATCTGTCTGAGTACATATCAATGTAAATTATAATACAAGGCGATTATTCTAACTCCAGCAATAAGAACAGGGAGCTTCTGCAATATGATATGCAGAGTCTCCCTGTTTTGCATAATATTGGTAAGATTTTATCAGTCATGCACGGTATTACTCCCGGGCAGTTTACACGATAAGGCAGACGAGACCTGAATTCTCGTTCATTACCTTTTCAAGAGTATCACTTATCTTTCCCATACTTTCGGCCGTTATGTTGCGGGTCTTTTCGGTAATTCCGTCATCCACAATCTGCTCAACTGTTTTGCCGAATATATTGGTATCCCATATTCCGTCGGGATTGCCGGCAGAATTGGCTTTTATATAATCTATAAGGTCATCAGCCTGCTGTTTTGAACCAACGATAGGAGCAATCTCAACCTGAATGCTTGTTTTAAGCAGGTTGATTGCCGGTGCAGAGGCTTTGATTTTGACACCGTATTTACTCCCATTTTTAATAACAACCGGCTCTTCAAGTGTAATCTCAGAACGCACAGGAGCAACAACACCAAAACCGGAGATTGCTACATCAGCCATGGCAGAGCCTACATTATCAAATTCACGGCGCCGCCTGCTTAAATCGCTGATTGTGCTGATCAGCTCATATTCATTATGTATAGATGTGCCTGTAAGTTCACTTACTGTATTGAAATATACATCAGGGCGCATTACGGCATCAAGTCTTATGCTTCCGTCGGAAGTATTTATATTGCTAATGCTGAGTTTTTCAATATAATCATCTGAAATGGAATACGGTGAATCTTTAAAATCCTTTATCCTTGAATAGCGTCCAAGCATGTCTTTGAGTGAAGCTATACAGGAGAGCTTCACAGGATGATTGTCGGAAAGCATTTCGAGCCATGAAGGTGCGTAGAGCCTGAACTCAGTTACCGGGAATTCATAAAGAACATTCTCAAGTATGCGTGTGACATCATCTTCTTTCAGCTGGTCACAATTAACAGGAAGAACAGTGACGCTGTATTTGGAAGAAAGTTCTTTGGCAAGGGCGGCTGTGGAATTATCATATGGATGTGAACTGTTAAGAAGGACAACAAATGGTTTGCCAATCCTGCGAAGCTCATTTATCGTGCGTTCTTCGGCAGGAACATAGCTTGAACGCGCAAGCTCTCCAAATGATCCGTCAGTGGTGACAACAATGCCTATTGTGGAGTGTTCCTGTATTACTTTGTCAGTCCCGATCTCAGCAGCTTTGGTAAAAGGAATCTCATTAGGAAACCAGGGAGTCTTTACCATACGCTCCTTTCCGTCCTCAATGTGCCCTGATGCACCTTCCACCATGAAACCGACACAGTCGATAAGGCGTACTTTCAGACTGATGTTGTCTGATACGGTGATGGCAGCAGCTTCATTAGGAATGAATTTTGGTTCGGTAGTCATAATTGTCTTACCGGCAGCGCTTTGAGGAAGCTCATCGGTAGCTCGTGTTCGTGCATTTGCATCAGTCATTGCCGGAAGAACGCAGATATCCATGAATCGTTTGATGAAAGTAGATTTGCCTGTTCGTACCGGTCCTACGATTCCAAGATAGATTTCACCGCCGGTTCGTGCGCTGATGTCACTGTATAGGTTGAATTCGTTCATGTTTGACCTCATTTCCACATATATTTTCATGCATGGGCAGTTCGTATGAACAGTTTAAATGAATACTTCATGTGAGCTGTTCATATGTGCATGTATTTCTATCGAAATAATATGCCTTGCTGATGAAAAAAATGCATGTTATTATAAACCGTATGTAAAATATATTCAGAATAATATTCAGAAGAAATATATGCAGAAGAGAGGACATGATGGAGAGTTTAAGAGAATATCTCAAAGGGCACAGGCTTATAACCGACGGCGCAATGGGAACGTATTATTCGGAGATTACCAACAATCCAGAGGCATTTGCTGAGTTTGCCAACATTGAGAGACCGGATATAATTGAGAGAATACATAATGAATATATAGATGCGGGTGCTAAGCTTATCAGAACCAATACATTTGCAGCGAACACCCAGATGCTTGGAATTGGCAGGGATGAACTTAAAAAGCTCATTGAAGATGCGTGCAGAATCGCCCAGAGATGTGCAGACGGCAGAGCTTATGTGGCAGGAGATATAGGACCAATCAAGGAAAATGCTGAATCAGAGGGAAGTGCCGTTGAAGAATACAAGATGATCTGCGATATATTCCTGGATATGAAAGTGGATGCAATCAGATTTGAGACTTTTGCTGATTTTGATGATATAAAAGAGGTGGCAGAGTATGTAAGAAGCAAATCTGACATGTTTATAATGGCGGATTTCTGCCTTAATAAGAATGGCTTTACGGCAGGCGGAATAAGTGCGGCAAGGATAATGCAGCAGGCAGGGCAGATGGACTGCATTGATTCATGCGGGTTTAACTGCGGCATTGGCTCGGGGCATATGAATAACATAATGCAGAAGCTTACATTTGCAAAGGATAAATACATGTCATGTCTTCCTAATGCAGGTTATCCGGAACAGATGAATAACCGCATGGTGTTTATGAATAATGCATCGTACTTTTGCGATAACATGCAGAAGATATCTGCATATGGAATGAATATCATTGGCGGATGCTGTGGAACAAAGCCGGCATACATCAGAGAACTTTGCAGACGTATCGGTGATGCGGTGCCTGCAGGAAGGACAGAAACTTCTGACGGGAATGAACCGGTGAATGGCAATAATCCGGCGGAAGCTGCTGATATAAGAGTGAATGAGAAAAGACCGAATGAATTCATGCAGCTGTTTAAAAGCGGTCACAAGGTTGTTGCTGTTGAGCTTGACCCTCCGTATGATGCAAAGTATGACAGGCTTATAGAACAGGCTCAGTACCTTAAGAGCATAGGAGTGGATATTCTCACATTTGCAGATTCCCCTATGGGAAGAAGCCGCGTTGACTCCGTGCTTATGAGCCTTAAGGTGACACAGGAGACAGGAATGATGGTAATGCCTCATGTATGCTGCAGGGATAAGAATGTGATTGCAATGCGTTCTACACTGCTTGGTGCCTACATAAACGGCATAAGGCAGCTTCTGCTTGTGACCGGAGATCCGGTACCGAGTGTATCAAGAGTGTCAACAACAGGTGTGTTTGATTATAATTCGATAAGACTTATGAATTTTGTAAAGGAGATGAATCAGGAACATTTTGCAGATGAACCGCTCTATTATGGTGGAGCGCTGAATGTGACGCTTGGCAGAATTGACAGGATTATGGAGCGTATGCAGAAGAAGATAGATAATGGAGCATCATACTTTATGACACAGCCGGTGTTCTCAAAGGAAGGGATTGAGAGACTTGCAATAATAAAAGAGAAGATGGATACAAAGATTCTCTGTGGAATAATGCCGCTTGTAAGTTACCGCAATGCTAACTTTATAAAGAATGAATTCATAGGAATTGATGTTCCTGATGAGATTGTGGCAAGATATTCACCGGATATGTCCAAGGAGGAAGGTGAAGCTGTCGGGGCACAGATAGCCAATGAACTTATTGGGCAGATGTATGATTATGTTGACGGATTCTATTTTATGCTTCCGTTCAACAGAGTTTCACTTATGGATAAGATTAATATTAACAACAGATGATTTTGCTACACTTTGTAGGAATTTTGTTAACCTGTCACAAAGTTTGAATAAAATTTTATGGCAGTTTTCCAGATTGACATTACGCATAACACAGCGTATAGTAGGGCATACAACGGCAGTCGCTATTGTATGCCTTCTTTTTCGGAAGGTTCTTTTAACTAACTGGCATTTCAGCCACATTTCCCGGGAAGAATAACAATTGACTTCAGTGCACGGAAGTTATGAATAATTGATGAAAGGGTTAATGAATGGAGTATAATGAATTTGTAGAAGAAATACGCTGCAATGTTGAAGCAAATCTCAACTGTGACGGAGAAGTCAGAATGCTTAAGATTATGCGTAATAACGGATGTGAACTTGACGGACTTACAATTGTAAGAAAGGGGTGTCCGGGTTCACCGACAATATACCTGAATGGGTATTATAATCAGTTTGAGGCGGGACGCAGCATTGTATCAATAACACGTGAAGTCCTGAACACATACGAATCGGGCAGGGAAAAGCTTGAGAGCATGGCAGGAATATTCAATGACTTTGAAGAGATAAAAAAGAGAGTGGCATATAAACTTGTGAATTACGAGAAAAACAAGGAACTACTGCAGGATGTACCGCATAAGAGGTTTATGAATCTTGCGGTTGTGTTCTACTGTCTTATAGAGCGTGAGAGTAATTATAATGCAACCGCACTTATTCATAATTCGCATCTGGGGCTGTGGGGAGTGAGTGAGAGTGAGATATACAGTCTTGCAAGAAAGAATACGCCTAATCTTCTTCCGTACAGAATTACAAGGATAGACGATGTTGTCGACATACCAAAAGACAGCTGCAGGGAAGATGATATGATGTACATACTCACGAATGACAGCGGAATTAATGGCGCAGCAAGTCTGCTGTATGATGGCGTGATTGATGAATTTGCAGAAAGATTTGCCGCGGATGTCATAGTAATTCCAAGCAGCGTGCATGAGGTACTTCTGGTTCCGCTTAAGGAAGAATATGATGTATCGGAATTGAATATGCTTGTAAAAGAGGTTAATAATACGATTGTTGATGAGGAAGAGACACTTGCGGATAATGTATATATATACAGAAGAAAGAATCGGATATTCACGCTGACATTGGATTGACTTAAAAACAGCCATTTGATATAATAACTTAATGCATAGCTGTCATAAGAATTATAATATAGGATGATTTGGCTGACAGCACTGCATTTTTGTCCGTGTAGCTCAGTGGATAGAGCACCGGCCTCCGGAGCCGGGTGTCGTGCGTTCGACTCGCATCACGGACATTTTGTTATTTGTGGGGATAGATTGTAAAAGTTAGGGAATAGAGAATATGGGAAGGAGTTTGCATTGCAGCGTTTCAGAGATTTTTTTGCAAAATTGCATATGGCAGACATATCAGCGTATATTTTGCTGATAGCAGCAGCAGCGGCAGTTGTTGTAGCGCTCCTGCCTGCTGTAAGTCCATATTCTTCAACGTCAGGCGCTGTTGTGTCAAAGCAGTATTCTCAGACTGCACTTCTTAAGCAGACAGGAAGTGAGGCAGCATCACATGATATGTCTGACAGAATTGACAATTCCAAGACTGACGGAAGAACAGATCCGTCAAAGACAGAAGCATTGAAGGCAGATTCATCAAAGCAGTTTGTACGCAATGGCAG
Source organism: [Bacteroides] pectinophilus (assembly GCA_025146925.1). Classification (NCBI taxonomy): domain Bacteria; kingdom Bacillati; phylum Bacillota; class Clostridia; order Eubacteriales; species [Bacteroides] pectinophilus. The sequence goes on from CP102260.1 coordinate 1,283,211, forward strand.
CGAGACAGTTAATATTCTGATAGAGAACTACTGTGATGCGCTTAAGGAAGGCAATGAAGAGATGCTTGCCAAGTACACGGACAGCACGGCAGATATTGATGGTACATATAAGAGCATTTTTGCCAGATATGTGGAAGATGTTACTGATATCAACTGCTATACTATGAATGGTATGCTTAATAATACTTATATAGTATTTGTTACTTATAATGTCAGATATTATGGATATTCAACGATAATACCGGCAACTATGTACTGCTATGTATGTACGGATGCAAGCGGTAACCTGTATGTGTCCAATAAGGAGCCGGGGGATGATGTGTCTTCATATAATGAGATGATGTATAAGAGTACACAGATTACTGATATCGTTGCAAAGGTTGCAGAGGAACACGACAGGAAGCTTGATGAGGATAAGGAGCTGGCTGCATTTGTTGCAGGCTTTTCCCAGGAGTAGATGATGGAAGAGAGAATTAACAAATATCTGAGCGAAGCGGGATACTGTTCAAGAAGAGAAGCAGACAGGCTTGTTGAAGCCGGAAGAGTTACAATAGATGGTGTGGCTGCCGTATGCGGAAGCAAGGTTGCAGACGGGCAGAAAGTCTGTGTTGACGGTAAAGAAGTTTCAGGCAGGTCAAGGCATATTCTGCTTGCGTTTAACAAGCCGGCAGGAATTGTCTGCACAACAACGGACAAGCAGGGCAGTAATAATATAGTTGATTTTATTGGATATCCCGAAAGAATATACCCGGTTGGACGGCTTGATAAGGACTCAGAAGGTCTTATACTTATGACTAATGACGGTGCGATGATGGACAGAATACTGCGTTCCACCAATGGGCATGAGAAGGAATATATTGTCCGTGTCAATAAGCCGGTTACGGATGAATTTGTAAAGGGCATGTCTGATGGCGTGTATCTTAAGGAGCTTGACAGAACAACCAAGGTCTGTGTCGTTGAGAAGGTGACCAAGTTCTGCTTCAGAATAGTACTTACTCAGGGGCTTAACAGACAGATCCGCAGAATGTGCGAGAATTTTGGATACAAAGTCATGAAACTGAAGAGAATAAGAATAATGAATATTATGCTTGGAGACCTTAAGCAGGGCTGTTACAGGGATGTCACGGATGAAGAGTATGCCGAGCTTGTAAGACAGCTTGATAACAGGAATTGATTTTATCATTTTGAATGAGTTGAATGGAGAATACTATGAACAGGGACATTGACAGAATAAAAGAACTTGTTGATATTCTTAATAAAGCAGGCAGGGCATATTATGCGCAGGGACAGGAGATTATGTCAAACTACGAATATGATGCGCTGTATGATGAACTTGCTGAACTTGAGAAGAAGACCGGATGTGTTCTTGCATCAAGTCCTACAGTCAATGTCGGTTATGAAGTATTAAGTGAACTTCCCAAAGAACGTCATGAGAAGCCGATGTTAAGCCTTGGCAAGACTAAGAGCGTTGATGAGCTGGTATCATGGCTTGGAAGCCAGAAAGGTCTGCTGTCATGGAAGATGGACGGATTGACAATAGTCCTGACATACAATAACGGAGAGATGACTAAGGCAGTAACCAGAGGGAATGGTGAAGTAGGCGAAGTTATTACCGGTAATGCTAAGGTATTTGCCAATGTTCCTGTGACAATTCCGTACAAGGGAGAGCTTATACTCCGTGGTGAAGCGGTTATAAGATATTCGGATTTTGAGAAGATTAATGAGCTTATTCCGGAAGAGGGAGCTAAGTATAAGAATCCGCGTAATCTCTGCAGTGGATCTGTAAGACAGCTTAACAGCAGAATCACAAAGGAACGTAATGTTAATTTCTTTGCATTTACTTTAGTTAAGGCGGACGGCGTTGATTTTAAGAATTCACGCAGAGAACAGCTTGAGTGGCTTGCTTCACAGGGCTTTCAGACTGTCGAATACAAAGAGGTCACTGCAGATAATCTGAGAAGTACCGTATCATGGTTTGAGAATGCAATAAAGGATAATGATTTTCCATCGGATGGTCTTGTTATACTGTATGATGATATTGCATATGGAGACTCGCTTGGAATGACAGCAAAGTTCCCACGTAATTCCCTTGCATTCAAGTGGACGGACGAGACTGCGCAGACGAAGCTGCTTGAGATAGAGTGGAGTGCATCAAGGACGGGGCTTATTAATCCTGTTGCAGTATTTGAACCGGTCGAGCTTGAAGGAACAAGCGTAAGCCGTGCAAGTGTCCATAATATAAGTATTATGGAAGAGCTTGAGCTTGGAGTGGGCGATACAATAGAAGTATACAAAGCCAATATGATAATACCGCAGATCGCAAAGAATCTGACAAGAAGCGGAGTTAAGGATATACCGCAGATATGCCCGGTATGTGGCATGAAGACGGAGATCAGAAGCCTTAATGATGCTAAGTCACTGTATTGCACTAATCCGGACTGCCAGGCTAAACATGTTAAGAGCTTTGTGCATTTTGTAGCACGCGATGCGATGAATATAGACGGACTTTCGGAGGCAACTCTCGAGAAGTTTATACAGCATGGCATGCTTCATGAATTTGCGGATCTGTATCATCTTGATGATTATCGTGATACGATAATAGATATGGACGGATTGGGTGTTAAGTCTTATGATAATATGATGGCAGCGATAGACAGATCGAGACATACAACCCTTCCTAAGCTTATATACAGCCTTGGAATAGCCAATGTAGGCCTTTCCAATGCTAAGATGATTGTAAAGAATACAGGCACACTGGACAGAATACTGTCAGCAACAAGGGAAGAGCTGTGTGCCATAGACGGAGTCGGAGAGGTCATAGCAGATTCATTTGTATCATATTTTGCAGATGACAAGCACAGACAGGGACTCAACAGACTTGTTGCGGAACTTGATATTGAGGCAGAGGAGATGGCATCCGGCGAGAATGCTGTACTTGCCGATATGGTATTTGTCATAACAGGTTCACTTAACCATTATTCAAACAGGAACGAACTGAAGGAGCTTATTGAAAAGCTGGGTGGCAAGGTTACAGGTTCGGTTACGGGCAAGACAAGCTATCTTATTAATAATGACAGTACGTCGTCATCATCAAAGAATAAGACTGCTGCCAAGCTTGGAGTTCCTGTTATAACGGAAGATGAATTTATTAAGATGATTGAAGAATAATTATTGGAAAGGTAGTGTTAATAATGCCGGTAAAGATACAGAACGATCTGCCAGCTAAGGCAAGACTTGAACATGAAAATATATTTGTAATGGATGAGACAAGAGCGCAGACACAGAATATACGACCTCTGCAGATTCTTGTCCTTAATCTTATGCCGATTAAGGAGGAGACAGAGCTGCAGCTTCTTCGCTCTATGTCTAACACACCGCTTCAGATTGATGTTACATTCCTTCAGATGAAGTCACATGTGTCAAAGAATACATCAGAATCACATCTGCATAAGTTCTACAATGTAATTGATGATGTCCGCAATAATAATTATGATGGACTTATAATTACGGGTGCCCCTGTTGAACAGCTTGAGTTCAGTGAGGTCAATTACTGGGATGAACTTACGGAAGTCATGGACTGGTCAGATACACACTGTACATCAACACTGCACATATGTTGGGGAGCTCAGGCCGGACTTTATCACAGATACGGCATCCCAAAGCACCTTCTTGATGCCAAACTCTCAGGCATATATCAGTGCCATGTGCTTGACAGGAAGCATCCGCTTGTAAGAGGCTTTGACGATTATTTTATGGCACCTCATTCAAGATATACAACGGTTGACCGCGAAGAAGTTAAGAACTGTAAAGAGCTTGAGATACTTGCTGACTCTAAGGAGGCCGGAGTGTACATAGTAATGTCCCGCAACGGAAAGCATGTCTTTGTAATGGGACATCCTGAATATGATCGCATGACGCTTGATCAGGAGTATAAGCGTGACCTTGCCAAAGGTATCAATCCTGCAATCCCGGTCAACTATTATCCGGACAATGACCCATCACAGCGTCCTATCCTGTCTTGGAGAAGCCATGCTAACATACTTTACAGCAACTGGCTCAATTATTTTGTATATCAGACAACACCGTATGACCTTAACGGGACGCCGATAAAGTAATGGAAGAAGTATAAAAAACTTTTTGGAATCATAAAAATAGGGACAGCAGGACGAAGAGGTGCTCCTCAAAGTTTTGCTATCCCTATTTTATGCCATGGCTTTGCAGTAGTGACCATATTTATCGGATGTTATACGAATGGCCTGCTCATTCCTATCCCAATAGAGCTGGATTATGTCATTATCGTTCATACTATACCTCCTTTCACCTATATACACAACTTCCAGACAAAAATCTGACACTCATTAAAAAATGTTTTTCTCTCCCATAATACCATATTGCCACCATTCCCGCACACAGAAATAGGACTACCACTCATTTCTGAATGATAGTCCTGCTTCTGATTCATTAAGAGTGCTATCCCTCTTTTAAAGAATGTGCGAAATGTAATGATTACATATTTTCTATGGATTGACAGAACGCCTAAAAATAACCCATGTGCTTATGAAGTAACAAATCAATAAAATTGCCAAAATCCCCATTGTTGCCCCTATTTGTAACATCAATGCACCAAACCCGATATAGGCTGAAATTTCTGCTGATATGGTTTGGATAAAGTAAGCTATTACAACAGCAGCTACAATGATTGCTGTGATAATTGGAAGCCCAAACCAAACACTTAATTGTTGCAAGATAAGTTTTCCGATATGCTTTTCTTCCACCCCCAATTTTCGGAGTACAGAGAAACGATACTTATATTGTCCTGCGTCTAAAAGCTGTTGCAGGGAAAGTACCGTAAGACATATAACCATCAGTACGACAGCACCATAAATCATTGCAGTCTGTAAAATGAAGTTATTTGCTATGGAACTATTGATTTGCAGTGTGCTAAAACGCACGCCATAAATAGCCCCGGTTTCTGCCTGCTCGGGATATTTCTCTGTAAAAAGTTTTTCCAGTTTCCTTGCATTTTCATAGGAGATATTTTCCGTTGTTGTAATATATCGGTTTTTTATCACTGGCAACAGCTTTTCACAAATACTGTCTGGAAGTACATACAATACATTTGTATAGGAATTGTACGCTGTTTCTCCAATCGGATCCTCATAATAGGACTGCTCGGAAAGAGTCAATTCTCCTGCGTCTGTCATAATGCTGGTGTGTTCTTTCAAAAAGCTATTCCGTTCTTCCTCGGTGGCGATTGCTTTCCATTGTGTTGTAAATTCATTTTCCTCCAGAGAAATCTGTTCGTAACCCAGCATTTCCCGTATAGTGTTATAATCACTCAAAGAAACTGCTACAATCGGAAAATCATATTTCTGTCTGTTGTGAAAATCATCTTTCTCTGACAGATATAGATTGAACGTGCAATCATAAACTGTATCTATTTTGTGTTCTGTCAGAAACTCAGTAATAATTTCATAACTGTCTTGCGGCAGATTTTCTTCTTCATATACGTCATTATATCTTGAATATACCTGAACATCATACATAGAGCGCATATCCAAATAACCTGAAGCCCAGCCCGTCAAAATAGGGGCGGCAATAAACATGAAGATTGCAAGGACAAGGGTTATACAAATCAGTGTCATTGTTTTGCTGGTTGTATTTAGTTTTGATATAATTTGCCCGAAAAAGAACAGGTTTTCTCCCTTGTATCTATGTTCCGGCGATTTTACTTTCCATGCTACAATCAAACCACTGGTAAGATAAATGAAGGCACAAATGAAGAAAAGTAAGTCAATCACAACAAAAAGCAGATATTGATTGAGCGTTCCACCACCTAAAGACAGATAATATTTATTTGTTAATGCTGCAACGCTGGCTGCTGTAAAAGCATTCAATACAGAACATATCAGCAAATCAGCAATGAAACATTCTCTTTTTTTCTTTATAATTATGCAAAATATCGACCACAGCAAAGTAAGCAGCGGGAAAAGAATATTTCCCCAAAACATAAGCTGCACCGGAAACGCAAAGCGGGTGTCATAATAAAACCAGACCTTTTGTATTCCTGTAATCAATCCCCATACGGTAAATACTTCAAAGAGGACTACTACAACAGAAATGAAGCGGCTCTTTTTTAGCTCTGGTTCGTTCTCTTTCTCCGCGGAAAGCATATCAATAATTTTTGTTTTCTGAATGGTACGGGTATTGAAAATTCCTACCACAAAAAAACTTACCACAAAAAATATCACTGTCAGCAAAACGGTGTCCGGGAACAATGTCCATGAGATTTCATAAGGCTTTCCATAAGCAGTAAGGAGCATTGCGGTAATGAATTGAGAACAAAATACACCGCAAAAAATACCAATCAAAATGGAAAACATACCCATAATCAGTGTTTCTGCAAAGAAAATCCTGCCAATAGTTTTTTGTTCCATTCCCATAATGGACTGGACAGCAAATTCCTTTTGCTTCCGTCTTAGCATATAATGATTGACGAACCGTATCAAAAATAACAACAGCAATGTTATCATACAGATTGCAATTTTCATTCCGTCACTTAACAGCGTAAAATCATACTCGCTGCCTATATCCGGGCTATAATAACTACTGGAAATAGACAAGAACGCATAAAACAAGGTAACACAGATTGTCATTGTGACAATGTAGACCAGATAGTCTTTTACAGACCGTTTTGCATTTCTGAAAACAAGTTTAGCATACATGGCTCTGTCCCCCTCCGATCATGGTAAGGACATTCAGAATTTTATCAAAAAAAGCACTTCTGCTGTCGTTGCCCTTGCGCAGTTCCATAAAGATTTCTCCGTCTTTCAAAAAAAGAATACGGCTGGCATAGCTGGCGGTAAAAGCGTCATGAGTTACCATAAGAATTGTCGCCCTAAGCTGTTCATTGATACTTTGAATGGTAGACAGCAGCATTTGTGAGGAATGGCTGTCTAATGCTCCTGTTGGCTCATCTGCCAATAAGAGTTTCGGATTGTTGATAATTGCTCTTGCACAGGCACAACGCTGTTTTTGACCGCCCGATACCTGATAAGGATATTTGCTTAGAATATCGCTGATATTCAGCTTTCCGGCTATATCCAAAATGCGGGGTTCTACGCTCCCGGCAGGGACTTTGTTGATTGCTAATGCCAGTGCAATGTTTTCTGAAATTGTCAATGTATCCAGCAAATTGAAATCTTGAAATACAAAACCTAAATTCTCTCTGCGAAAGCGGGCAAGGGATTTTGGTTTGATTTCCGTTATGTCTGTTCCCTCTAAAAAAATATGCCCTGCACTTACGGTATCAATCGTAGAAATACAGTTGAGCAGCGTTGTCTTTCCAGAACCGGACGCACCCATAATTCCGAGAAATTCCCCAGCTTCCACAGAAAAGCTAATGTCTTTAATGGCTTTGGTAATATTCCCTTCATTGCCATAATATTTCTGGATATGTTCCAGTTTCAAAATCGTATTCATCTGATAAACCTCCTTAACTGTTCCATATCTTTATTGTAAATGGAGTATCTCATTTTTTGTATCAAGTTTTCTTACACAGTTCTTACAAAAATGTAAGAAGTGCAGAACCTATCAGCCCTGCACTCCGATAATAAAATCATTCATTTGAAAGATAAGTGAAATCGTTGTTCCTCTGTTTTCGGAATAAGCAGTAAGCCCTATTCCCAGTTTATCACATAGACGCTTGCAAAGATATAAGCCAATTCCAGTAGAATTTTTCCCGGTTCGCCCATTCTGACCTGTAAATCCTTTTTCAAAAATACGGGGTAAATCACTTTTAGGAATACCTATCCCATTATCGCTGATAGATAGCACAATCTTGTCATTCGTTTTTGTTGCCCCAAAGTGCAAAATAGGCTGCTCTGCATGGTATTTGATTGCATTACCGATAATCTGATTTAAGATGAACCGCACCCATTTTTCATCGGTGTAAACTTTTGTTTCTATATCGTCTATCTGAATTGATATATTGCTTTGACGCAAAAGATACTTATTATCTGCGATTGCACTATGCACAACATCGCATAAATTGACTTCACGGACAGAATAGTCTTTTTCAGTGTGTTCACTTATGGCATAGTAAAGCGCCTGTTCTGTATATTGATTGATATTCTCTAACTCTGCCAATACCTCTCTGGAAAAGGGAGAACGGTTATTCTCACACAGCAGCTTCATGGCTGTAATTGGTGTTTTTACTTCGTGTATCCATTGTTCAATGTATTCTTTATATTCCCTGCGTTCCCTCTGTACTTCGCCAATCCGTTCCAACATAGATTTTTCAGCCATTTTCATAATCTGGTAAAAAACCTGTTCATCAGCCCTTTCCGGCACTTTCATGATTTCTGGAAGTAAATATCGTTCGTCTAATTGCTCCGCCATACCAAGCAACTTATTCAGATACTTTTTTCGTGAGAAATAAAATGCCAGCAAAGATAAAACAAGGACAATCGACCAGACTGCAAGAATAAACAGGACTGTTTGGATAGGATTATCGCTTGCAATCAGGAACAAAGCAAGGGCAAGCATACCCAGCAAATTGATTAAAATAACGGGGAGTTGATTTTTCAAATATTGTTTTCCACTCATAATGTATATCCTTGCCTGTGTTTTGTTTTAATGAAATCTACAAGTCCGATTGCTGCCAGTTTGTCGCGAATACGGGTAATATTGACACTTAGGGCGTTATCATCAACATAAAGCTGATTGTCCCAAAGAAAATCCACAATATCATTTCTGGAACAGATTTTTCCGGCGTTCTTAAAAAGGTAGTAGAGGATTTTCAATTCATTCTTTGTCAATTCTGCTTTCTGTCCTTTGTACTCTATCATGCTACTCTCCAAATGCAGGGTAGCTTCTTTCCACATATAAATTTCTGTTTGAGGGGAACGGTAGGCTTTCTTTAACAATGCAGCAATTTTAGCAAGAAGAATAGCGGGATTATAAGGCTTTGTGATAAACGCATCTCCACCCAGCATAATGCTGTTCAGTTCGTCCATATCTGTATTGCTGCTTGTTACAAATACAATCGGAATATCTGAAAAGGTGCGAATTTGAGAGCATATTTCAAAACCGTTATTACCCGGAAGTTTTATATCCAGAATAACCAGATGTGGCGCAGCTTCTTTTAACTGCTCTATTGTTCGGGAAAAATCCGTAACTGCAAATACTTCATATCCATTCCCAGACAAAAGAGTTTTAAGCTGTGTTTGTATCGTAAAATCATCTTCAATGATTAGTATTTTTTCCTTCATAGAGATACCTCCCTGATACTTTATTATACTGTATCAGAGAGGTTTTCTCAAGGCACGATTCTAAATAACACCTAAGTCCAACATATGCTCCCTGCAAAAGTACAACCTCTGAGCATATGCAATCCTTCTTCGATTTGCTTTTCTTCGGGGGAGTTTATCCCAACGGAAAAGAGAGAAGCCTGTAAAGGGGGAGTTAGAGGAATAATTATATAAATTTCAGTTTTGATTTGACTTAATTCATAACATTTATTAACTGTTATATCTTATCCTCGTGAAGTCCGCAACCCCTTGAAAATGCTAAATTTGTAGCGAGTGAGTTTGCCCTTACGCTTTCCCTTGTGTTATATCCTTTTCCCTCATGTTACGAATGCTCACAAGGGCAAAATTAAGGGAAAGAAAATCCAGTAACAAATTATAACATGAAATGAAAATGGCAGGAAGAACGGATTGAAATGCTTTCAAAACTTTTAGAAAATTAAGGAAAGGACAGATAAGATATGAGATTGATTTATGCAAGATATAATCCGCAATGTAATAGCATAGATGTAACCACGTTTGAAAATGTAGTGCTTAGAATTGATTGCAATAAGGCAGAGGAAGGATTGAGAACTACTCCCGGCTCCCAGTGTTCGTTGAATGCTTTGGCTATTGATAATCCATTAGAATATGCAAGATTATACTTGGATGGAGAAATGCAAGTATGGGTTGATGCAGAGGATCGTTTAGATACGTGGTGATTTTGCTAATATAATATCATGATAGAGGTCTAGTACTAAAAATTCCAGAAAAATATATAGAACGTACGGTTATTCCATAATAAGAGGCAGGAATCTTAAGTTTCTAGATGTTTGAATTTTGCCTTAAGGTAAATAGAGAGGACACATTGATTTTTCAGTGTATCCCCTCTATTTAAAATTATTTTTAAATAGTTCTTGCACAAAAACAAATAGCATGCTAAAATCTATTTAAAGAAAGTTTTAAATAGGTAAAAGATATGGGAGAAACTAACATTTTTAAAGTATTGGCAGATAGCCAGCGAAGAGACATTCTTATTATGTTGAGAAATGAACGATTAAATGCCGGAGAGATTGCTGAAAAATTACAGATTACACCGGCTGCTCTTTCTTATCATTTAAAATTACTTAAAAACGCAGACTTGATATCTGAATATAAAGAGAAAAACTTTGTTTATTATGAAATCAACACTACGGTTTTCGATGAATTAATTATATGGGTTAACCAGTTTGGAGGAAAAAAAGTATGAAAAAAATAATGTGGATAGTAGCAATGATACCAGTTGTAGTTACAAGTGTTGTACTACAGTTTATGCCTGATATTATACCTATGCATCATGACTTGGAGGGAAACACTGACAGATGGGGAAGTAAAACAGAAAGCTTTATTTTTCCGGTAATTATTTTGTTTATTACACTGTTTTGGCACTTGCTAATCTATGTGTTTGAGAAAAAATCAAAAAATGCAAATACAGAAAAGGAACAGATGGAAGCAAAATCTTCTGCAAAGGTATTATGTGTTGTAGGAATTTCGCAAGCAATCATGTTCGGGATTATGCATTATTTTATTCTTTATTCTTCTTGGATACAGGCAAATGCAGGTGGTGAACATGCGGTTATTGACATTGCAAAAGTTTCATGTATTTTGTGTGGTATTATATTTATTGTATTAGGAAATTTTATGACAAAGGCAAAACGAAATGCAGTAGTGGGAGTTCGAACCGTTTGGAGTATGCACAATGATAATACATGGAGAAAGAGTAACCGCTTTGGTGCAATATGTATTATTATTACGGGGTTATTGACTATCATTACAACCGTATTTACAAGTGGGATGACTGGCACAATCTTTATGTTGATTTATTTATTATTAGCAACAATTGTAACTGTGGTATACTCAAAAAAGATATATGATAAGGAAATAAAAAAATAATTTGTATCTTTATGCGAGAGGGTGAAATTCCAGTCTTTTACGGAGAGATAACAAACGAAGGGAGGCAATTGCCTCCCTTCGTTTGTTATCTACTCCTTCCACGGTTTGGTGGAGAATATGGTCTTGTTAACTCTCGCTCCTTTATGTCCTGTTTCTTAGATATAAGCCTATCGTGTAGAGACTGTGGCTTTTCTCCATACCGTTGTTTCCAATTCTTAAGGCTGTCCTGATAATCCCCATAAGCTGTCTCTGACTTATGAAATGCTTTGTAGAAGGCTTCCGCATTCTGATACCCGTATTCCTTTACGATATGGGATAATCGGGCTTTCATTCGGGAAATACGTTCCTCCAATCCGGCTATCTCTGTTGAAAGTTCGGAACGCCTTTTTGCTTTGAAGATACCTTTGCTGTCGGACAGTTCAATTTCAAGGTCACTTCGCTGTTTCTCGAGTGCAAAAATTGCTTTATTCTGTTCTTGCAGCTTTTGATAAATTTCGCATAAGTGCTTGTAAGAAACTGCTTCCGGTGATGGCTGTGGTCTTGGCGGTATGGCAGGCTTTGGTGTATCTGTCTGCTGTCTGCTTTCTTCTGGTACAGCTTTCTGCTCTTTGAAATCTGTGTTCTCCGGTCTTGCTTCAAGCTCTTTGGAAATTACTTTATCTGCAAGCTCCAGAGTTTTGAGAAATACTTTGGAGATTAACAGTTCTAATACTGCAATGGCAGTACCGATAATGGAAGATAACAGATTCGGTCTGTTTCCGTAAAGCCATACGGATTCCACAATCTTGTCCGTTATCCGTTCCTTTTTTATCTGCATGATTTCTGACTTGGAAACACCCGTTACAATCGCTCTGTCAACAGTCTGATTCCACAAGGTGCGTTTACTGTTGTCTGCCTCAATCTCGGTGGCTTTCGGATTGTTCTTACCAATCTTTTTGGTGGCAAGATACATACCGCCACGCTCAAAAACTTCTAACCGCTGGCTTTTATCCCACACATACTGATTGATAAGATTGGTATAATCCTGCTTGACGGTATCAAGGAAATTTTCAGCCTTGAAGTGTTTATCCTTAATGGAGAAAATCTGTCTTTCGTATACCTCACCTTTGTGAATCACCTTACACCTTTTACGGATATTTCCTTCTTCATCAAGTATCTCTTTCTTGGTGCGTACATGATTTCCCTTTTCGTCATAGAACATATTGCGGGTGGCAACCTTTTCTATGGGCTGTTCCAAGAGTGTACGCTCCGAAAAAATGAGATGGATGTGATAGTTGGTTTTCCGCTTATTGTGATGCAGGGCTGCGATACAGTCCGTTCCGTAAGTCTGTCTGAAATGGTCTGTAAATATCTGCAACAGTCTGTCTGGAGGATACTCCGTAAAAGATTCCGGCAGGGCTATGATCAATTCCCTTGCCTCAATACATTTCCTCTCCGTACCGTTTTTTTTAAATTCTGCCTGATTATATTTTGCAAGGTCAGTCCAAAAATTACGGTCTGTGGTTTCATATACCGCATACAGATTTTCCTGCTTCTTTGGGCTTGAAATATAATAAATTCTTCCCCGGACATTGTGGAGCTTCGTCATCTGAATAAATGAATTTCTTGGCATGTGCTTCCTCCTTTCCGTATCTGCCAAGTACGAAGCTGCAAGAAATGAGGATGGGAAACTTTCTAATGTGAAAGTGAGTAGGCTACATAGGTAGCCTGTCTACGAACATATCCGCCTGTCGGCGAAAAGCTCCCAGCAGGGCGAAATACACAGAGTACAAATCGTAAGATTTGTGCGAGGGGTGTATTTCGCTCTCAAACGCCGAGGGCTTGTATAAAAAAGTTTCTTCCCCACTTCTTAAATTTCCGGTTGTATCTTAGAGGAAGCACATGGTATAATCTATTTGCGTGTAGGTATATCATGGCTTCGGTCAGATACATACCTTAGGGATGGTCTTAGGACTGTCCCTATTTAATTTGTCACATTTCTTGTGACAGCTCTGACATTTCCTTTGTCCCTTAAGTCCCTGCCTTCATTGGCGGTCATGAACTTTTCAAGCATATCCGTTTTGATAAGGACTTTCCGTCCTACCTTCAATACCGGAAGCTTTTTCCATTCTACCAGTTTCCGCAGGGTATTTCTGCCGATACCCGTATAGTCGGCAGCTTCCTCAATGGACAGTGCAATCTTCACTTCTGTCATTAAAACACCTCCTCTTGAATTGCATAATGCAATTTTGTAACTATGCCTACTATATAACTTTTATATCTTCTTGTCAAGCGTTACGAAATTTTAAAAGTAATTATTAACTTGCATATTGCAATTCTACTTTTACTGTGTTATACTTTAGCCATACCGAAAAAGGAGGCGTATCAGAATGAAAGATAAAGAATTACGCAAGTTAATCGGTAGCAGGGCAAAACAACGCAGACTGGAATTAGGTGTCAACCAGCCTTATATAGCAGAAAAGATGGGAGTTACCGCTTCCACCATACAGCGGTATGAGGCAGGAACGATTGACAACACCAAGAAGCTTGTTCTGGATGGTCTGTCGGAAGCACTTCATGTATCAGTGGAGTGGCTGAAGGGCGAGACGGAAGAAATGACAAGTGATGTTACGGATAAAAGGGAATTACAGATTCGTGATACCATGACTTCCATTCTCTCCAAACTGCCTTATGATATGAAGGCAGACGAAGCGGATTTTTCCAAAGATTTACTGCTGCTGATGTTGAAGGAATACGAATTATTCGTTGATTCCTTTCAATATGCCTGTAAGAATTTTAAAGGGAATACGGAAGATGCCACAATTGCAAAAGTAATGGGGTTTGAATCCAATCAGGAATATAATGAGATTATGTTCCTTAGGGAAATCACCCATACGGTAAATGCACTGAACGACATGGGCGACATTGTAAGGCTCTATTCCAAGAATCCCGAAACGGCAGCCGTAAGGCTTGCAAATCTTCTTTCAGAGAAAGACTCCGAACCGGTATAGATAGACAACCGGAGTTATGATATACTTACACGCAGAAAGCATTTCATCAGTTCCGATTGTCGGTATCGAAAGGAGTAACGATTATGGCAAAAGGTTCTGTAAGAAAGAAAGGCAAGAAATGGTACTACCGCTTTTATGTGGAAGATACAAGCGGTAATCTGGTGCAGAAGGAATTTGCAGGTACGGAAAGCAAAAGTGAGACGGAAAAGCTGTTAAGGCAGGCTATGGAGGATTATGAAGCCAAGCGGTTTATTGCAAAGGCTGGCAACATCACGCTCGGAGAACTGCTTGACCTGTGGGCTGAGGAAGAATTAAAGACAGGTACATTAAGTAATGGAACAGTTGGCAATTATCTTCAGGCAGTGGGAAGAATCAAACAGCATCCTATCAGTAAAAGGAAGCTGAAAACGGTGACTTCAGTACACCTGCAGGAGTTTATGGATTTGCTGTCATTTGGTGGTACTGTCGGAGATTTTATTTCCAAAGGCTATTCCATTGATTATGTAAGGTCGTTTTCAGCAGTATTGCAACAGTCATTCCGGTTTGCGGTATTTCCGAAACAGTTTATTACCTTCAATCCCATGCAGTATGTGGTGATGAGGCACAAAAAGGAAGAAACGGATTTGTTTGCGGATGAAACAGCCACAGACAGGGACAAGGTTAAACCGCTTTCCTTTGAAATGTACCGGAAACTGATTGAACAGCTTGGAAAACGAAGCAAGGATGCGATTCTTCCGGTTCAGATAGCATACTTTACAGGTCTCAGACTTGGAGAGGTAGCAGGTCTGACATGGCAGGATATCAACCTTGAAGAACAGTATCTCACTGTACGCAGGAGCATCCGCTACAATGGGGCTACCCATAAGCACGAAATCGGTCCGACAAAGTGGAAAAAGATCAGGGTTGTTGACTTTGGCGATACCCTCGCAGATATTTTGAGGAATGCAAAAAAGGAACAGCACAAAAACCGTTTTCAGTATGGGGAACTCTACCAGCGGAATTTTTACAGAGAAGTAATGGAAAAGAATCGGGTGCATTACGAGTATTATCATTTGGGAATGACAGAGAATGTGCCGGAAGATTACACCGAAATCTTCTTTGTATGCTTAAGGGAGGATGGCTGTCTGGAACTTCCGGCAACCATAGAAACAGCCTGCCGGACAGCAGGAAGAAAAGTACCGGAGCTTGAAGGTTTCCATTTCCACACACTGAGGCATACCTACACGACAAACCTCTTATCCAACGGGGCTCAGCCTAAGGATGTGCAGGAACTGTTAGGACACTCAGACGTGAGTACCACCATGAATGTCTATGCCCATGCTACAAGGGAAGCAAAGCGGACTTCCGCAAGACTTCTTGATAAAGTGGCAGGCAACGATTAAACAACTGAATAATGAATTTTCCCTTGTAATTATCCCATAAGGGCAAAAACAAGGGAAAAGGATACATATATAGAATTTTCAATGGCGGGAAGCCTTGAAAATAGGGGAAAGTTAAGAGAGTTAATAGATAAATTCCAGTTTATCGAGGTGACGGCATGAAACGCACTATGACCGCAAGCAGAGTTTCCGAGCGGTACTGGTAACCTACTCGCATTATCTTTCCATATATTTTAAAAACTGCAAGGATAAGGGTTGAAAACAAGCCCGGAAATCCCCTGCGGCGGCTTTTCGGAGGGCGGCCTTAATGTTTTCCACATTTCCATGACGCAGTTTTCTTTACCCAGCGATCAGGCGGTATGCGGTCAAGGGTACATAGCACACGGCCACGATCAGCCGCCATGCCAGGACGGAGCCGCCGATCACACCGCCCAGAATGAAGTTGAGGGCAAACAGGGCGATCCCTCCACCCAGGGAGCCGCCGCCCGGTATGATCCAGAGGCACATCCGATGGAGGCCGAAGGGCAGGCCGCAGAGTATCCAGAGCCATACATAGTCCAGCTTGCCGCCCTTCATGCAGGCGGATTTGAAAATGCAGTATAAGCATCAATATCTTTTGTCCTAAAAGATGTAAATTCCTGTTCCTGAGTAGAAGATATAAGCATCATTGCCTGGATAATAGTATCTCTATCTGTTCCATTTTTACGCTGCGTCTTTGACATGATTTTATCCATAAATGGATGATTAGCAAGAGAGTAAACTACATTACTAAACTCATTGGACTCTCAGTACAATCAGATAATCTATATATCTGAAGCTCTGAATTAAGAAGTTCGCTCTGTGTATCCTCGTCAAGTTTGTTGAATTTTAGACCTGATAAATATAAAAATAACAGGCTGAATAATGAGGCGTCACCTCAAAGTGTTGCTGTCCCTATTTTCTATACAATTAATAAATTTACATCTCCATTGAATTCCCATACACTCCATCACATATTTCTTCAACCCTATCTTTAATAGAATAATGTATTATAAAGTCAGGAGATATC
The DNA here is from genome assembly GCA_025146925.1 of [Bacteroides] pectinophilus. Lineage (NCBI taxonomy): Bacteria > Bacillati > Bacillota > Clostridia > Eubacteriales > [Bacteroides] pectinophilus. Next base: position 1,299,847 of record CP102260.1, read on the forward strand.
TTTAGCAGGACTGCGAACGGAAGTTCCGACTTTTGTACTCAGAAGATAGGTGATAATATATAGAAAAACATCAGGAGGACTAATCAATGGTAAAGCATGTAATATTGTGGAAGCTTGATGAGAAGCTTACGGACAGTGAGAAGGATCAGGTTAAGGCAGGAATTAAAGAAGGACTTGAAGGGCTTGCAGGCCAGATACCGGGACTTGTAGACATAACAGTAAGAACAGAAGGTCTGCCCAGCTCTAATGTGGATGTGATGCTTGATTCAACATTTGTGGATGCAGAAAGCCTTAAGGGATACGCAACACATCCGAAGCACGTAGCGGTTGCGGACGGCAAAGTGAGACCGTACACGGTATTAAGGTCCTGTATGGATTACGAAATCTGATAATTCAGTGCTGTATCTGACTAATTCACGCACGTGATTAGGAATAACGTACTATCTGTGATATAATTTCTAAAAGTTTTATCTGCAACTGACAGAATATTGATTAAGTTGCAGGTTATACAGGCGCTAATTATTGCATAGCAGAGTGGGGATTATATGCAGAGCATGATACGAAAGCTTAGGCTTGAACGTAATATGAGCCAGAAGCAGCTCGCGAAGGTTGTAGGAACATCACAGCAGACTATAAGCAGGATAGAGAATGATGTAATGAGTTCTCCTGTTGACCTGCTTGTTAATATAGCGGATTTATTTGATGTTTCGGTTGATTATCTGCTTGGACGCAGAGTAAGGATACATAAAAGATAATCAGGATAATGGGACAAAGGATTACAGGATAACAGCAGGCATGCGTTGCAAGTGGACTTATACAATCATAAGCCATCATGCAAGGCATGCCTGCTGTAATTTTGTCAGTTAATGAAAATCCTCATCTCCGCCAAAAGGACGGTCATCATCATCAAAATCATCAGGTGTAAGTGCGGGACCATCATCATGATGCCCGGTATTATCTACGATATTCTCTCTGCTGACAACACGCTTTGACTCACGCTGTGTCTCAATAAGATCTGAGAGCAGAGCTTTGACTTCACGTGGCTTCTTAATATTAACAATATCAAAGTCGCCGAGGGTCTTGTCACCGGAACAGCAGTGAATGGTGCCGATTCCGAACATCTTCTGGAATAGATTGCGCTTAAGCGATATATCCATAATTCTGTAAAGACGAACCTCATCTTCGGTTGTTGAGAAAAATCCCTGCTTGATATAGAGAACTTCATTAGTTGCCGAATATGATGTAAATGTAAACGGAAGCCCAAAGAAAGTGATTCGCTTCCTGTCATGCCAGATTGGCTCAGTTGTATTTTTCATTGATATAACCATCCTTTTAAAATATTTGATACATCACCTTTATTATCCTTTTTTGAATATAATGTGTCAAGTGAAACTGCGATAAAATATAAACAGCAGTCCACAGTATATAAGAGCCGCAGCACAGGCACCGGCAATAAGGCAGAAAATGTACGGAACAGCCATTGATAGGGCAAGAATGCATGCAATGACGGAACCGCATAATGCAACTGCCAGTGACAGGACAGGAACAACGATTGCTCTCACAGGGCTGAAGCTGAAGTGGTATAATCTTAGAAGAAATATTACATATGCACCCGTAAGAAAGCACTGGCTTACAAGAAGTCCCCACATATATCCGGTTATTTTATATGACGGTATCAGAAAAATGATAAATGCAATCCGCATGAGTGTGGATATAATGCCGCACACGAATGTATATCCGGTTTTTCCGAGACCATTGAGTATTCCTGTGAGAGTTGTATTTATATAAAGAAACGGACAGAGCCATGCAAGGACTCTCATAAAATCAGCAACAAGATTATTGTGGAATATAAGCGCCCCAAATGGTGCACCATAAGTTATAAAACCGCCAATGCAGAAGATTCCCATCGCGAGCGCCATTTCAATTGATGTAGAGATTGTCCGGGAGATCATCCCGCTGTTGTCAGAAGACTGTGCTTTTGACACGGACGGGAGCAGCATCACTGCCGCTGACTGGGTTATTGTGGCAGGAAATGCTATGAATGACATTGCCATTCCGGTGAGCACTCCATATGCACTTAATGCATCAAAACTGCTCATTCCTGATACTGTAAGCTGTGCGGGAATTAATATTGCTTCTCCGCTTTGGAGAAGAGTCAGAAGAATCCTGTTACATGAAATGGGAAGAGCCATTCCTGTAATATCACGGATATGCGGTTTGATATTCCTGAATACAGGGCGGAAATGCTGTCCGACGGTGGCACACAGCAGGCAGAAAAGACCGGATGTAATCTCACCAGCGACAATTCCGGCAACTGCGATAACGGGCGTGACAGGAAGTGAATTCTTATTAAGAAAGAATGTAATTGCAAGAACACTGCCAACGCGTGCAAACTGTTCAAATAACTGCGAGACTGCAGGAACTTTTGCATCTCCGGTACCGTAATAATATCCGCATATGCACTGATGCAGACAGGCAAAAGGTATTGATACTGATATTACAAGAACGAGTGATCCGGCGTTCTCATTAAGCAGAAGACGTTTTGCTATAAAGGCTGCGTTGTGGTATATTATGTATGAAGTGACAAAAGCAAGCGACAGAGACATGATAAGACCGGCAGTAAGTATTCCGGCCTTATCTTTTTCTTTTGCACAGAAACGTGATATTGCATTCTCGATTCCCATAGAGCAGACGGCCATTGCAATACCGGTTATTGGAAATACAAGCTGGTAGAGCCCTATTCCTTCTGCACCAATGACGCCTGACAGGAATATTTTATAATAGAACCCCATCAGCTTACTTATTAGCCCGGCGATAGTAAGTATGAGAGTTCCCTTTACAACAGAATTTTTAAAAATGTGATTTAGAGGCATGGCAGGCGGTCTCCGCAGCAGAATTTGATTATTTGTAATCTATATGAAAATGACTAATAAAATATGCTTGACACATTGTGGCGCTCATAGTAGAGTGAGCACATGATTGTCATTCCAAGAAGGAGGAGTAATGGCAGATAGCAGAGTAGTTTATCTTGACAATGCAGCAACGACACCGGTAAGACCTGAGGTTGTTGAGGAGATGATACCGTATTTTACGGAGAATTATGGCAATCCGTCAGGAATATACAGGACAGCAGCAAAGGCAAAACAGGCAGTAGCACAGGCAAGGCAGACGATAGCATCAACAATCAATGCAAAGCCTGAGTGTATCTATTTTACAGCTGGCGGTTCGGAATCGGATAACTGGGCACTTAAGGGGATAGCTGAGAGCCTGGCATCCGTGGGAAAGCATATAATTACTACAAAGATTGAGCATCATGCGATACTTAATACATGCAGTTATCTTGAAAAACAGGGCTTTGATATAACATATCTTGATGTTAACGAGAATGGGCTTGTCAATCCTGATGTAATAGAAAGAACGATAAGACCTGATACGATTCTCATATCGGTTATGCTTGCTAATAATGAGATTGGTACAATCCAGCCGGTAGAGCAGATAGGAAAGATAGCAAGGGAAGCGGGTGTTCTGTTCCATACTGATGCGGTACAGGCATATACGCAGATCCCAATAGATGTTCAGGCCATGAATATAGATCTTATGAGTACGAGCGGACATAAGATTAATGGACCAAAGGGAATCGGATTCCTTTATATAAGAGAAGGTGTTAAGATTCATTCGTTTATTCATGGCGGAGCGCAGGAACGCAAGAGGAGAGCCGGAACTGAGAATGTTCCCGGTATAATCGGAATGGCAAAGGCTGCACAGATGGCAGCGGATGATATGGAAGAGCGTACAGCACGTGAGCGTAAGCTGCGCGATTACATGATAGAACGCATATTAAAAGAGATACCTTATACAAGGCTTAACGGAGATGCGGTTAAGAGGCTTCCGGGTAATGCCAACTTCAGCTTTCAATTCGTTGAGGGTGAGTCACTGCTTATAATGCTTGATATGGATGGAATATGTGCATCAGGAGGTTCTGCATGTGCATCAGGGTCGCTCGACCCGTCACATGTACTGCTTGCGTTAGGCCTGCCTGATGACATAGCAAGAGGCTCATTAAGACTGACTCTCGGAGCGCAGACAACGCGTGAGGATATAGATTATGCAATTGAGAGAATAAAGGCGAATGTCGGGCGCATCAGAAGTATGTCACCGGAATACGAATGCTTTACAAGTCACAGATAATAAAGGAGATAACAGTGAAAGAAAGAGTAGTGGTAGGTATGTCAGGAGGAGTTGATTCCTCTGTGGCTGCCTGCCTTCTGAAGGAACAGGGATATGATGTAATAGGTGTAACGATGCAGATCTGGCAGGACGAGGATTCGTGCTCCATGGAAGAAAACGGCGGCTGCTGCGGATGGAGTGCGGTTGAAGACGCAAGGCGTGTGGCACAGCAACTTGATATTCCGTATTACGTTATGAATTTTAAAAATGAATTCCGGGAAAATGTTATTGAATATTTTGTCAATGAATATAAAAACGGAAGAACGCCGAATCCATGTATAGCATGTAACAGATATGTGAAGTGGGAGTCACTGTTAAAGAGAAGCATGGAGATTGGTGCAGACTACATTGCAACGGGACATTATGCGAGGATTGAGCAGCTTTCCAACGGCAGATATGTTGTGCGTAATTCGGTAACGGCTGCAAAAGACCAGACATATGCGCTCTACAATCTTACGCAGGAGCAGCTTAGGCACACACTTATGCCTATAGGTGAGTATGACAAAGAACATATAAGACAGATAGCTGCACAGCGTGGACTTATGGTTGCCAACAAGCCTGACAGCCAGGATATATGCTTTGTCCCGGATGGAGATTATGCCGGATTTATCATGAATTCGGATTATGCGCAATCATGCAGCAAAGCGTGCGTACCGGGGAATTTTGTTAACCTTGCCGGAGAAGTCATAGGACGTCATAAGGGATATCTGCATTATACAATAGGACAGCGTAAGGGACTTGGCCTTGCAATGGGTCACCCTGTGTTTGTTGTTGATATAAGACCGGAGACAAATGAAGTTGTAATAGGAGATAATTCGGACTGCTTTTCGGACAGACTGGTGGCTGACAGACTTAATTTTATGGCTGTTGACAGACTGACAGAGCCGAAGCATCTTATGGCAAGAATCAGATACAGCCACAAGGGTGGAGAATGTACGGTAAGAATGATCGATGATGACAGGATAGAGTGTGTGTTTGACGAACCACAGCGGGCAGTTACCAAAGGACAGGCAGTTGTGCTGTACGAGGACGGACATGTATTCGGCGGTGGTACAATAATTGGCTGATACATGCGGATTACAAAAAGTAAATTGACAATATATGTATACAAAGCTTAAAATAACAGTGCTATTGATAATGATAATCAATAGCACTGTTTTACGTTGACCAGCCGGATAAAATTTTTAAGATAAAAAATATTGAAAGGTCGTAATGCATATGACGCTTGATAAACTTGAAGTAGGAATGGATGCCATAATAAAGTCAGTTGACTGCGATGAGGTATCACTGAGAAAACACATCCTTGACATGGGGCTTACACCGGGAACGGAAGTAACGCTTGTGAAGGTGGCTCCTATGGGAGACCCTCTGGAACTGAGGGTGCGCGGGTATGAGCTTACGCTGCGCAAAGACGATGCTGCGAGAATAGAACTTACCGATATACATGATGCACACGAATACAGACGTAACAACGAACGAAGAACGCAGGTTAACCATCCCGGAGTAGGAGAAGATGATGGAAAAAAGTATACAACATTGAAACGGGGAGAGGAGATACCGGAAGGAACAGTCATAAGATTTGCCCTTGCGGGTAACCAGAACTGCGGAAAGACAACACTTTTTAACCAGCTGACAGGCTCTAACCAGCATGTAGGCAATTTCCCGGGTGTGACGGTTGACCGCAAAGACGGAGCAATTAAAAATCATCCGGATACTATGGTTACAGACCTTCCGGGAATATATTCTCTTTCACCGTATACAAGTGAGGAGATTGTAACAAGAGAATTTATTCTGCGTGAACATCCTGATGCAATTATAAATATTCTTGATGCAACTAATATTGAACGCAACCTGTACCTTACAATGCAGCTTATAGAACTTGACATACCTATGGTACTTGCACTTAACATGATGGATGAGGTTACGGCTAACGGAGGAACGATACATGTAAATGAACTCGAGGCGCAGCTTGGAATTCCTGTAGTACCTATATCTGCAGCTAAGAATGAAGGAATAAGTGAACTTGTAGAGCATGCAATTCATGTAGCAAGATACAGGGAGCATCCGGGAAGGCTTGATTTTTGTGATGAGAACGGCAGAGATAATGGTGCTGTACATAGATGTATACACGCAACAATACATCTTATCGAAGACCATGCCAAAAGAGCGGGAATACCGGTAAGATTTGCGGCAACTAAGCTTATGGAGGGAGACAGCCTGATTCTCGGCCAGCTTGGACTTGATGAGAATGAGAAGGAAATGCTTGAGCATATTATAGTGCAGATGGAAGATGAGAGTGGCAGCGACAGGATGGCTGCACTTGCTGACATGCGGTTCAGGTTTATTGAAAATCTGTGCGATGAGACTGTTGTAAAGCCTAATGAGAGTAAAGAACATATAAGAAGTGAGAAGATTGACAGAATACTCACAGGCAGATATACGGCAATTCCTTCATTTATAGCAATTATGGGTCTTGTGTTCTGGCTTACATTCGGAGTGATAGGTGCATGGCTTTCAGATATTATGGAGCTGGGAATAGACTGGTTTACCAATGTGTGTGATGCAGGACTTACGAGCTACGGAATTAATCCTGTTGTACATTCTCTTGTGATTGACGGTGTATTTGCCGGAGTTGGAAGTGTACTGAGCTTCCTGCCTGTTATAGTGGTATTGTTCTTTTTCCTGTCAATACTTGAAGACAGTGGTTATATGGCAAGAGTGGCATTCGTTATGGATAAGCTTCTTCGTAAGATTGGCCTTTCGGGAAGAAGCTTTGTACCAATGCTTATCGGATTTGGATGTTCGGTGCCTGCAATTATGTCTACGAGGACACTTCCGTCAGACAGAGACCGCAAGATGACAATTATGCTTACACCATTTATGAGCTGTTCGGCAAAGCTGCCAATCTATGCACTCTTTACGGCTGCATTCTTCCCTGATAACGGGGCTGTTGTAATGCTTCTTCTGTATATTACCGGAATTGTTACGGGAATACTGTTTGCGCTTATCCTTAAAGCTACGGCATTCAGAGGTGAACCTGTACCATTCGTCATGGAGCTGCCTAATTACAGAATGCCAAGCCCTAAGAGCGTAGTACAGCTTATCGGAGAAAAAGCAAAGGATTTTGTCACGAAAGCATTTACGGTAATATTTGTTGCGGCTGTAATTATATGGTTTTTACAGAGCTTTGATACAAGACTTAATGTCGTTGCAGATTCAAAAGACAGTCTGCTTGCGCTTATAGGAAGCTTTATATCACCTATATTCAGGCCTCTCGGAATAGATGACTGGAGAATATCAACGGCACTTATAACCGGATTTACAGCCAAGGAAAGTGTTGTAAGTACACTCACGGTTCTTCTCGGTGGTTCTACAGAAGCACTTACGACAATATTTACCAGATTTACAGCAGTTGTATTTCTTGTATTCTCACTTCTGTACACACCTTGTGTTGCCGCAATAGCAGCTGTTAAGCGTGAGATGAATGGAAAAGGAGCCGTAATTATAGTATTCCTGCAGTGCGCTATTGCGTGGCTGGTTGCTGCGGCAGTACATCTTGCAGGAACACTGATCGGACTTGTCTGAATGGATTTTTGTATGACGGATATATATATAATATATGGACGGAGAGTTATAAATGGATATTTTGAGTATTATTATCCTTGTACTTCTTGCAATATGGTTTGTTGCTGCTGTAATATATATGATAAAGAATAAAGGCGGATGTTCATGCGGTGGCAGCAGCTGCGGAAGCAGTACGGATTGCAGGAATGGCTGTGGCGGCTGTAATGGGTGTAAGAGATGTAATCCGTCGGAAAGAGGCTGAGATATGTGGTTTGATGAATCGGTTTTCTATCAGATATATCCGCTGGGATTCTGTGATGTGCTTGTCAGTAATGACGGTCAGCATGCAAGCCCTGTCGGGGAGCATGCAAGAATAAAAAAGGTTGTTGACTGGATACCGCACATAAAGAAGCTTGGAGCTGATGCGATATACTTTTCCCCTGTGTTTGAAAGTGATTACCACGGATATGATACGAGAGACTACACTAAGATTGATAACAGGCTTGGAAGCAATGAGGATTTTGCCAATGTGGTAAGAACACTTCATGAGAATGGAATAAAGGTTGTTATTGACGGAGTGTTCAACCATGTCGGAAGAGGCTTCTTTGCGTTTCAGGATGTGCTTGCCAACAGAGAGAATTCCGGATATAAGGACTGGTTTTTTGTTAACTTTGGCGGTAATAATGATTATAATGACAGACTCTGGTATGAAGGATGGGAAGGCTATTATAATCTTGTGAAGCTTAATCTTCGCAACAATGACGTTGTTGAATATCTGCTGTCATGCGTTAAGCAGTGGATTGAAGAATTTGACATAGACGGAATAAGGCTTGATGTCGCATATTGTCTTGATCATGGCTTTATGAGAAGATTAAGAGCACATGTTGACAGCCTTAAGCCGGAGTTCTTCCTTCTCGGTGAGATGCTTCATGGCGATTATAATACGATAGTTAATGACGGAATGCTTAACAGCGCAACTAATTATGAGTGTTACAAGGGGCTTTACTCAAGCTTCAACTCAATGAATATGTTCGAGATATGCCACAGCCTCCAGAGGCAGTTTGGCAGTGAGCAGTGGTGCCTGTACAGAGGTAAGCATCTGTTTACATTTGTAGATAACCACGATGTCAACAGGATTGCAAGCACACTCGGAGATGCCAATCATATCCCGCTTATATATGCACTGGCAATGGGAATGCCGGGTATACCATGTGTGTATTACGGAAGTGAATGGGGCGCAGAAGGCGTTAAGTCCAACGGAAGCGATAATGATATCAGGAAGTCATATGACGGTCCTGTTGAGAATGAATTGTTTGATAAGATAAGTGCCATGGCACATGCGCATCACACAAGCAGGGCACTCTGCTATGGTGATTTTAATCAGGTTGTGCTTACAAACAGACAGTGTATATTCGCAAGAGACTGTGGTGATGAGAAGGTACTTGTGGCTGTTAATGCAGATTCACAGCCTTTTTATGCTAATTTTAACGCGGGAACAGACAAGGCAGCTGACCTTATCAGCGGTCAGGAATGTTGTATTGCAGGAGGCTTTGAACTTCCTCCGTATTCTGCTTATTATTGGAGAGTTAATTAATTATTGCACTATCAGATAGATGTGTGTATAATGGATAAAGTTATAAACAAAAAGGAGAAGTGACATGAAGGCATACAAGGACTTAAGTAAAGACGAGTTACTGAAGCTTAAAGACGAACTTACACAGCAGTATGAGGATAAGAAGGCTCTCGGATTGAGACTTAACATGGCAAGAGGAAAGCCGGCAGCAGCACAGCTTAATTTGACAATGGACATGCTTGACACTGTTAACAGTGCATCAGACATGCTTGCATCAGACGGAACAGATTCAAGAAACTATGGCTGTCTGGACGGACTTCCGGAAACCAAGAAGCTCATGGCCGATATGATGGGTACTAATCCGGAGAATGTAATCGTATTTGGTAATGCAAGCCTTACAATTATGTATGACAGTGTGTCACGTTCATATACACATGGTGTATGCGGTAATACACCATGGTGTAAGCTTGATAAGGTAAAGTGGCTGTGTCCTGTTCCGGGATATGACAGGCATTTTGCAATCACAGAGCATTTTGGAATTGAGATGATTAACATCCCAATGACACAGGACGGACCGGATATGGATCTTGTTGAGAAGTATGTCAACAATGATGAGAGTGTTAAGGGCATATGGTGTGTTCCGAAGTATTCTAACCCACAGGGTGTTGTTTACTCAGATGAGACGGTTAAGAGATTTGCCAATCTTAAGCCGGCAGCTAAGGATTTCAGAATATATTGGGATAATGCATATGTTATCCATCACCTTTATGATGACAATCAGGCAGAGCTTCTTGATATTGTAGGCGAGTGCGCCAAGGCCGGCAACCCTGATATGGTATATGAGTTCGCCTCAACATCCAAGGTAAGCTTCCCTGGAAGCGGTATTGCAGCAATGGCAACAAGTGCAGCCAATATTGCTGATGTTAAGAAGACAATGACAATACAGACAATCGGACATGATAAGATTAACCAGCTTCGTCATGTACGTTACTTTAAGGATATCAACGGACTTAAGGCTAAGATGAAAGCTCATGCTGAGATTATGAGACCTAAGTTTGAGGCTACTCTTAAGGTGCTTGAGGATGAACTTTCAGGACTTGAGGTAGGAACATGGGTTAAGCCTTATGGCGGATACTTTATATCATTTGATGCAATGGAAGGCTGTGCTAAGAGAATAGTTTCGCTGTGCAAGGAGGCAGGTCTCGTAATGACAGGTGCAGGTGCGACATTCCCTTATGGCAGGGATCCTAAGGACAGCAATATAAGAATTGCACCATCATTCCCTACACCTGATGAGATGGAGCAGGCTGCAGACCTGTTTGCACTTTGTGTAAAGCTTGCAAGTGTAGAGAAGCTTCTTGAGACAAAGTAATAATAAGTTATTTGAGACACAATGGCGTGTCGGTATTGTACCGGCACGCCATATTTTAAAATAGATGTCAATCGACAGAAAGAGTGGAGAGTAATGGCTAAGATAGGATTTATAGGAATGGGTAATATGGGATATGCGATGCTCAAGGGTGCGCTTAAGATATTTTCACCTGAAGATATAGTATTTACATGTCCGTCGGAATCGAGACGTGAGAGCATTAAGGCTGAAACAGGTGTTGATTATGCACAGAGTAATGCTGAGTGTGCTAACAGAGCAAAGTATATAGTGCTTGCAGTAAAGCCGCAGGTATACGATGTGGTTCTTAAGAATATCCATGATATTGTAACACAGGAGCATGTAATTATCTCACTTGCACCTAATAAGACTATAGAAGATGTAACAAAATCGCTTGGTACAGATAAGAGGGTGGTACGTGCGATGCCTAATACTCCTGCACTTGTCGGTGAGGGAATGACAGGCATAAGCTATGATGATAATGCATTTACATTTGAAGAGAAGGACATGATTAATGAGTTCTTCAATTCCTTCGGACGTGTAGTAAAGGTTAATGAGTCGCTTATGAGTGCTGTAGTATGCGCAAGCGGAAGCTCGCCTGCATATGTGTATATGTTTATTGAGGCACTTGCCGATGGCGTTGTGCAGTATGGAATACCGCGGAGCCAGGCGTATGAGCTTGTTGCGCAGACGGTTCTGGGGTCTGCAAAGATGGTGCTTGAGACAGGAGAACATCCGGGAATGCTTAAGGACAAGGTATGTTCACCGGGAGGAACGACAATCAGGGCTGTTGCTGCGCTTGAGGCTAATGGCTTCCGTAATGCACTTATCAAAGCATCTGATGAATGTTATAAGAAATGTACAGGAGAAAAGTAATGGATAATCCGGTAAGAACAGGAAGGAAACTGGTCTGCAAAGGCTCAAGAATATCATTTTACAAAGATACGATGAAGATTCCCAATGGCAATACGGCAGAGTGGGATTTTATCAAGCATAACGGCGCAGCAGCGGTTATACCGGTGAAGGAAGACGGAAAGATAGTTATGGTACGTCAGTATCGTAATTCGCTTGACAGAGAGACTTTGGAGATTCCGGCAGGAGGACTTAACTCACCGGATGAACCTACTCTTGATGCTGCTACAAGAGAGCTTACGGAGGAGACAGGTTATACATCGGCACATACACTTAAGAAGCTCATCTCGATTGCAACCGCAATAGCATTCTGTGACGAGGTTATTGATATATATGTTGCTGATAGTCTCAGCCGTGGTGAGCAGAATCTTGATGAGGATGAGTATATCAATGTTGAGGAGTATACACTTGATGAGCTTACGGACATGATATACATGGGTGAGATAATTGACTCCAAGACAGTAGCCGGAATACTGGCTTATAAGGATTCACTCAGACAGACATCTGCATAAATGAATTGCGCATGGCATATAATTTCAAGACAGAAAGGGGAGTGCCGATGCGTAAGAATTTATCAAAAAAATTAACTGCATATATTACAAAAAACAGGTATCTGCTGGTGCTCTTTATGGGGGTGCTTGCAGGTACTTTTTTTGCCAATTGTTACGGACAGGATAATATTGATGTGTGGGGGCTGTATAATAAGGATTATCTCGAGATGATGAGCATGGTGTCTCTCAATTACAGACAGCTGTGGTGGTATGTGGCGGCTAACAGAATAAAGCTTGTGGGCATACTTGCACTTTGTATGATGACAACAGTACGTGGAATACTAATGCTGGCTGTTACGTGCTTCGGTGGAGCTGAACTGGGAGTGATGGTAAGCATGTCAGTAATGCAGTATGGAATGGCGGGGGTGCTTCTGGTTGCAGCATCACTTCTTCCACAGTGGATATTCTATACGGCAGTAATGATGATGGCAATTAACGTCACACATGTCGCCAACAATAAAAAAGCACCGGCAGCTGCGGCAGCTCTTGTGCTTATTCTTGCAGGAATATGCACAGAGGTGCTGGTTAATCCGGTGCTTGTAAAAAATGTTATATATATGATTTATTAAAGCATATCAGCCATCTCAAGGAGGAGACGCTCCGACTCATCCCATCCGAGACATGGATCTGTGATTGACTTACCATATACACCTTCACCAATCTTCTGGCTGCCCGGCTCAATGTAACTTTCAATCATTACACCCTTGACAAGACCTGCAATGTCTGAAGAATGACGACGGCTGTGAAGAACTTCCTTAACAATTCTTATCTGCTCAGCGTACTTCTTGGCTGAATTGCTGTGGTTAGCATCAACGATAACAGCACGGTTGACAAGGTCACGCTTTGAATACAGATTGAATAATAACTGAAGGTCTTCGTAGTGATAGTTAGGTATGCACTGACCATGCTTGTTGACTGCACCACGGAGTATTGCATGTGCAAGAGGGTTGCCTGATGTGTTGACTTCCCATCCGCGGTAGATGAATGACTGCTCCTGCTGTGCTGCAATTATGGAATTGAGCATGACGGAGAGGTCACCGCTTGTCGGATTCTTCATTCCGGCAGGAACATCCATACCACTTACGGTGAAGCGGTGCTGCTGGTCTTCAACAGAACGGGCACCGACTGCAACATATGAAAGAATATCCGAAAGGTATCTGTAATTCTCAGGATAAAGCATCTCGTCAGCAGTGCTCAGACCTGTATTGGCAAGAACATCCATATGCATCTTGCGGATTGATATAAGACCCGCAAGCATATCAGGAGCCTTCTCCGGGTCAGGCTGATGAAGCATGCCTTTGTATCCTTCTCCTGTTGTACGTGGCTTGTTGGTATATACACGTGGAACAATAATTATCTTGTCTTTTATCTTTTCCTGAACCTTCGCAAGACGTGATGTGTAATCGAGAACAGCTTCCTCGTTGTCAGCCGAACATGGACCGATGATTGCAAGGAACTTGTCACTGTCACCAGTAAATACGTCTTTTATCATGGCATCGCGTTCTGCTTTAATCTTAGCACATGTATCCGATACGGGATACTGCTCACGAATCTCTGCAGGAATAGGGAGTTTCTTTACAAATTCAAAACTCATTGTGTACCTCCGGGTAAATATATAATAAGTATGTTATATTGCAACATCTTATTAATTATATTATGTGGGATAATAAGAATCAAGGTAAATATTCAAAACATTCACGGATTATGTTATTATAAAATTAATGGGAAACTTATATGAAACAGATTGCAGAACGGCAGGGAGGCAGATTGCAGATGAGTACAGATACAAATACAGTTCTTAAAAACGTAGATGCGCAGGCGGCACTTGTGACAGATGAATACAATATAAGATATATAAGCGGATTCACGGGAGGAGAGGCAACACTTTATATATCACCGGAACACAGGATACTTATAACTGATTCAAGATATACGGAAGCTGCGTCAAAGGAAAGTGACTTTGAGGTTATAGAGTGGAACAGACAGAGGCGGACTGAGGATATACTTGCAGAATATATACTTTCGGATTCTGTAAGATGCATCGCGTATGAAGATAAGTCAATGCTGTGCGGTGATTTTGCAAAGCTGGCAGAAAAGCTTGATATGATAGAGCGGTGGGTGCCCGCCGGCAGTGCATTCAATAATCTCAGAATGATTAAGAAGCCATGGGAGCTTGAATGCCTGCGTAAGGCAGAGAGCATAGGAGATGCAGCATTTGCTAATCTTCTTAAGATTATTAAAGAGGGAATGACAGAGCTGGATGTTGTTGCAGAACTTGAATACCAGATGAGAAAATGCGGCGGACAGGGTACAAGCTTTGATACAATAGCAGCATCGGGACTTAATTCATCAATGCCGCATGCTGTTCCGTCAGAAAAGAAGCTTCAGAACGGTGACTTTGTTACGATGGATTTTGGATGCAGATATAACGGTTACTGCTCTGATATGACAAGAACAATTGTTATCGGTAAGGCGGATGAGAAGCAGAAGGAGTTATATAACCTTGTACTCAGGGCTAACCTTGAGGCAGAGGCTGCGCTTCATGCGGGATTACGAGGCTGTGACGTTGATAAGGTGGCAAGAGACATTATAGATTCAAGCATCTACAAAGGCTGCTTCGGACATGGCCTTGGACACAGCGTAGGATTATTTATCCATGAGAATCCGAGATTATCTCCGGGTGATTCTACAGTGCTTCAGCCTGGTATGATAGAAACGGTAGAGCCGGGAATATATGTACCGGGGGTTGGTGGTGTGAGAATAGAGGATATGGTTATCGTGACGGAGAACGGTTTTGAAAATCTGGCACATTCACCGAAGGAGCTTATTGAGATATAGATAAGTATAATTCTGATGAGTATGGAGGTGTGTTGCATTATGAGAATGTATGATCTTATAGTTAAGAAAAGGGATGGCGGTGAGCTTACCAGAGAGGAGATTGATTATATAATCGAAGGCTATACGGATGGAGACATACCTGATTATCAGATGTCTGCGTGGCTTATGGCAGTGTTCTACAAGGGTATGAATGCAAGAGAGACGGCAGATATGACTATGGCTATGGTGAGAAGCGGTGATATGCTTGATTTGTCGGCGATTAATGGAATTAAGGCAGACAAGCACAGTACAGGCGGGGTCGGTGACAAGGTTACGCTTGTGCTTGCACCTATGGTAGCAGCTGCAGGTGTTCCTGTTGCCAAGATGTCAGGAAGAGGCCTCGGACACACCGGAGGTACAATTGACAAGCTTGAGAGCATACCTGGATTTAACACATCGCTTACAGAGGATACATTTGTTAAGCAGGTTAATTCGATTAAGATTGCACTTACGGGACAGACGGGCAATCTTACACCGGCAGACAAGAAGATATATGCACTCCGCGATGCTACAGGGATTGTTGACAGCATACCGCTGATTGCAAGCAGCATAATGAGCAAAAAGATTGCTGCCGGGGCGCAGGTTATAGTACTTGATGTTACCTGCGGAAGCGGTGCATTTATGCATAATATTGAGGATGCCAGAAAGCTTGCAAGGCTTATGGTCGATATAGGTGACAATGTCGGACGCAGAACAATTGCCGTGATTACGGATATGGATGAACCGCTTGGCAATACAGTCGGCAATGCAATGGAAGTTATTGAGGCAGTTGAGACACTTAAAGGCAGGGGGAGCAGAGATGTACTTGATGTGTGTCTTGAGCTTGGTGCATGGATGATTGCCGGAATTGAAGCTGATATGGCAGATACGGGGAAAGCTGCTGACAGACAGATGCTTGAACAGCTTCATGACAAGGCTTATGAACGTCTTGAAACCACAATTAAGGATGGCAGTGCACTTGATAAGTTCCGGGAATGGATTACTGCACAGAATGGCAATTCTGCCGTTATTGACGACTATTCGCTGTTTCCGTCATCAAAGTATATATATGATGTAAAGGCGGACAGAACCGGATATATCAGATATACAAGAGCTGACGAAGCAGGGATGGCTTCAATGGTACTCGGTGGCGGAAGAGCCAAAAAAGATGATGCGGTCAATCCGGCGGTAGGTGTTGAGATATGTGCCAAGACAGGAGATTATGTCCATCAGGGTGATGTTATTGCAAGAATACATTCAGATGATGAGAAGATGACTGCAGAATCGGAGAAAAGGCTTAAGAATGCATTTGTTATTGAGGATAATGAGGTTGAGAGGAACATGCTTATTAAGGAGATAGTGTTTTAAGCTGATATAAAAAGCATTAATATAATATAAACAATATAAATACATCTGACATAGTGCGAATATGGGCTTACTGAGGTAGTGCTTATGTACTAATAATCAATTGATTATAAGTGCATAGGCACTATTTTTTAACAATATATAATAATAGTGTTAAAAATGTGTGAATAAAATGTGAAAAATGCACAAAACAATGTACCGAAAGTTAGTGCAATTTTGCGCTTATGTTAATTCAGAAGATATGTTACTATCAGAATTGCGAAAACAAAACGAAAGGAAGGTATTTTATATCATGGAAATTCGCAAATCAAAAAAGCTGATGGCCTATCTGCTTGCATTTTTAATGGTAGCATCAGCAATGAGTCCGTTATTTGTAAAAGAGACGTTTGCAGCCTCTGCTAAGACGTTATCAATTACAGAAGCGGCGGGGTGGTTGGAAACTGCATATGCAGAATGGACTCCTGTGGATGGGGCCGCAGGTTACATGGCATATGTAAAAAAGGCATCAGAATCAGATGCGGCATTTGTTCAGCTCGACAGTGAGCTTATAAGACAGTATGCAGGTTACTGGCGTGCAGATGCACCGGGACTTGCAGCAGGAAGCTATGTCATGAACATTGTTGCGGTGATGAAGGATGGTTCCAGGATAAGCTGCAAGACAGGAACACTCGATGTCAAAGCACATGACAGAAGTGGTTTTGCATTCTCATCAAAGTCTCAGTATGGTACCGGCTCAGGTGCATACAATGATGACGGAACACTTAAGAGCAATGCACAGGTCGTATATGTCACAGCTGATACAGCCAAGACATGTAAGGCTGTTGTTGGGGGTAAAGAGATTACAGGATTCCAGTCAATTCTTGATGCAAAGCAGAAGGATACAACGGGAACACCTATAGATTTTCGTATTATCGGACGTGTGTCACTTAATGATCTTGATCATATATCAAGTTCGTCAGAAGGTATCCAGATTAAGGGAAAGAGTGCTTACGCACAGATGAACATTACTGTTGAAGGTATTGGAGAAGATGCAGCAGTTCATGGATTTGGATTCCTTGTACGTAATGCCGGTAATGTTGAATTCAGAAATTTTGCACTTATGGCATTTATGGATGATGGTATCTCACTTGATACTAAGAACTGTAATATCTGGGTTCATAACATGGACATTTTCTATGGCTCAACAGGCGGAGATGCTGACCAGGCAAAAGGTGATGGATCTGTAGATGTCAAGGGTGCATCAACAAATGTTACAATTTCTTATGTACATTTCTGGGATTCAGGCAAATGCTCACTCTGCGGAATGAGCGACAGTGCAGAATTCCTTGTAACATATCATCATAACTGGTTTGACCATTCTGATTCACGTCATGCAAGAATCAGAGTTGCATCAGTACATCTTTATAATAATTATTATGACGGCAATGCCAAGTATGGTGTTGGTACAACAAAGGGAAGTTCAGCTTTTGTGGAAGCTAACTACTTCAGAAACTGCAAGAATCCTATGATGAGTTCACTTCAGGGTTCAGATGCACGCGCTGACAAAGGTACATTCTCAGGTGAGAATGGCGGAATGATTAAAGCATACGGCAATGTTGTAGAGGGTGCATCAAACCTTGTATATGCTAACTCAGATGCAGGAACCATGTCTGCTGATTCAAAGAGCTTTGACGCATATCTTGCATCATCAAGAGATGAGCAGGTTCCTTCTTCATATACAACAGTAGCAGGAGGCACAAAGTATAACAATTTTGATACATCTTCATCATATGACATTGGTGTTAAGGCATCAGCTGTAGATAAAGCAGAAGATGTACCGGCAGTTGTTACTAAGTATGCGGGAAGAATGAATGGCGGAGACTTTAAATGGACATTCAGTGCAAGCGATGATACTAATTACAGCGTTGACACAGCACTTAAGTCAGCAGTTGTAAGTTACAAGTCATCAGTACGTGCAATTGGCGGATACAATGGCAAGGCAGAGATTCCTGCAGAGACAACAACGCAGGCACCAACAGTGAAGCCAACGGAGAAGGCAACAGAAAAGGCAACAGAGAAGGCAACACAGGCACCAACAGTGAAGCCTACTGAGAAGGCAACAGAGAAGGCAACTGAAAAGGAGACACAGGCACCGACAGTAAAGCCTACAGAAAAAGAAACACAGTCTTTGGCACCATCAGTAACAGAGACAAAAATACATAACTTTACAAAGAATGGTAAGACAAGTTCTTACTTCAAAATTACCGGAAATCTTTCAAAAAGCAAGGGAAAGGTAACGTATAACGGCCTCAAGCTTACAAAGTGCCTTAAGATTGAATCTTCAACAAAGATTACATTTAAGACTGATTCAGATTCAAAGCTTACGCTCGTGTTCAATGCATCAAACAGTTCTGCTATTAAGGTTGATGGCAGGGAGTATGCGCTTGATAATGGCATTTTAAATATAGAAATAAAAGCAGGAGAGCATTCAATTACAAAAGCAGACCCGGCAAATCTTTTCTATATAGAGGTGTCGTCAAAGAAATCTTCTTCAGAAGAGACTACAACAGAGCAGGCATCTGAGAGTACTACACAGGCACCGACAGAAAAGCCTTCAGATAGCAGACCGGAGACACCGGTTGAGAGCGATATCTATGTTTCTCCATCAGGTAAGGCATCTGCAGCAGGAAGCAAGAATGACCCAATGGATTTTGTTACGGCTATAAATAAAATCTCAGCAGGTAAGACAATCTACATGGCAGAAGGTACATATAAGTATACACAGACAATCCTTATTAATGAGAATAACAGTGGTAAGGAAGGTGCTTATAAGACAGTTAAGGCCCTCGGCGGCAAGAAGGTTACTATCGATTTTGACGGAATGGCAGAAGCAGGAGCTAACAGAGGAATTGTGCTTGACGGCTCATACTGGCATTTTTACGGAATTGATATCTGTAATGCAGGCGATAACGGAATGCTTCTTTCAGGTGACCACAATATTCTTGAACTTTGCCAGTTCTATGCAAATCATGATTCAGGTCTTCAGATAAGCAGATACAACACAAGCTATAATACTATTGACAAATGGCCTTCATATAACCAGATTCTCAATTGTACCGCCTTCAATAATAAAGATGAAGCAACAGCAGAGAATGCTGATGGATTCGCAGCTAAGCTTACATGCGGAGAAGGTAATGTATTTGACGGATGCATTTCATACTGCAACAGCGATGACGGATGGGATCTGTACGCCAAGCCGGCAACAGGTTCAATAGGAGTTATAACAATCAGAAACTGCGTTGCATTCGGTAATGGCAAATTAACAGATGGAACAGGCTCTGCTAATGGAGATATGAACGGATTCAAGCTTGGAGGCAGCAACGGAGCATGCCCTACACCACATATCGTAGAGAACTGCCTTGCATTCAACAATGGTGCAACAGGCTTTACTGATAACGGCAATGGCGGAGCAATAAGCATGAAGAACTGTACAGCAGTTAATAATGGCGTATTCAATTCAGCCAAAGCTAACTTTATGTGCTACAGGACTTCATCAGGTGCAAAATATACGAACCTTGTTTCGTATATGTCTGACAGCAGGACAGGCGCAACTGACCAGTTCCTTGGAACAGTAACTAACTCAATTTATAATTATAAGGGAGTTGGAACATACTGGGTAAACAGCTGGAAGGCTACCGGAGGCAAGACAAAGTATACCGGAAGTGAAGCAAATGATCATAAGATTACATCAAGTGATTTTGTAAGTACAACAATTCCGGGTTACAATGCATCTAAGGGTTCATATGCAACGGACTATCATACTACATTAAGAAATGCTGACGGAAGCATTAACATGAATGGTCTTTTCCAGCTCAGAAGTTCAAGCGATATCGCCAGAACAGGAGCAGGAGCAGGACTGTAATCAGATAATAAAAAACAGCCACACCTTGAGTTACCTCAAGGTATGGCTGCTTTTTTATGCATTATGCTAAAAGACTCTCAACGTAAGCTTTCATCTTATCGCACTTGCAGTTAGCAAAGAAGAGTTCTTTAAACTTCTCACCTGCAACAGCACCCTTTACAAGATCCTGATCAAGATTCTTGAGAATGTCGATAAGGCTGTCCTTGAATGCAACCTTTCTTACTTCGTTAAGAATCTTGGCATTACGCTGCTCAGGAACAACTCTTTCCTTAGGATATCCGCCACCCGGTTCACCCTCGAAAAGCTTCTCGAAGATATATGTAAGGTTAAGCTCTGCGCCCCATCCAAAGCCCTTGGCAAATGGAAGAGAGATTGCGTTACCGTTGTTAATCTGCATAAACATATATGCATCTGAAGGGTCAACTACATGTCCGCAGATAACGCCTGGAAATGAGTTAAGAGCAAGCATTGCGCCCTCGCCGGTTCCGCATCCTGTAACAACAAAATCAGCGGCACCGCTGTTAAGAAGGATAGCAGCAAGGATACCATTCTGTACATATGTAAGCTGTGCAGCATCGTCTGCAGCGTACATACCGTAGTTGTCTACTTCAAATCCCTTAGTATCAGCAACCTTCTTAAGAGTTGTGTAGATAAGGTCATTCTTTGCAGCCTGACTGTTCTCGTTAATTAATGCGATTCTCATTATTAATTATTCCTCTTTTCATGTTTCATATTTATATGCATCAAATGCCTGCATACATATTTAAAGTTTAAGCTATGAGTGTGGGTTTGTCAAGAAAGCGGACGGTTTATAATATCAGATAATATTACTTTACCCATACATTGAGAATGTGCTATTATAATACAGATTATATCAGCTATATTAGCCATACAGGCGGAAATGAGGAAGAAAGATAATAATGGAGCAGCAGCTTTTTATTGAAGCATTAGAGAATCTTAAAATATTTGCAAAATCTAACGGAGATAAAGTAACAAAAGCAGATGTACTTGACTGTATCGGTCATGATGCAGAACTTGATGATGCCAAATGGCAGATGGTTGCAGGGTATCTTAAAACCAATGGGATTGAACTGACGGATGTCAAACTGACAGATCATACATTTGAAAGACAGATTGAGGAGGCTGATAAGAGGCAGGCGGAGAAGGAACTCAACAAAGAGGAACAGAAGGATGAAGATTCTGATTCCGGCGAATCTGATAAGAAAGATTCAGAAAATGATGCAAAGACAGATGCGCAGGAAAAGCAGCTTCTCGATATGTATCTTGAGGATCTTAAGTCGATAGCACCGCTAAGCCGTACAACGCAGGCAGTTATCCTGCAGGATGTCTGTGATAAGGACGTGGAATCCAGGGGTGTCATAATTAATAATTATTTCCTTCAGGTTGTTGAGTGGGTCAAGGCTTATGCGGGAAAAGGTGTAGCAATGATGGATCTTATCCAGGAGGCTAATGTTATAGTCATGGATGAGCTTGGAAGACGCGACTGGATGAAACGGCTTGATGCATTTGATGTGATGGATTCTGATGATATTAATGCATGGACAGATCTTAGTGAGAGACTGGACGCATACCTTATAGACCGTGTTAAGGAAGGCATTGGGAAGCTTATTGAGGAGCAGACTGATGAGAAGATGGCAGGCAATAAGATACTGGCTAAGGTTAATGCAGTCAATGATGCAGCGGAGGCAGCACATAAGGAGTACGGACGCAAGGTTACGGTTGAAGAACTTGCGCAGTTTATGCACGTCCCGGCAGAGGATGTGTCAGAGGCTTTAAGGCTTTCCGCTAACAGAATTGAAAATGTTGTTGTGCCTGATTAAAAAAATTAAAAAAGGGATTGCAAAAAGTAAGTTAATCATTTACACTAATAGCAGTGATGCACGACTGGCGGAAGCAGACATCGGACAGATGTTCTGTGTAGGGCAACCTACAGGGAGTGTATTTTATACGGATTAGCCGACCGCCTGGGCAGCATTAATTAAAAGATGCGCTCAGGCGGTCTTTTTGTGCAGATATAATCAATGCGGACATCGCAAAACAAGGAGGCAAATTTCCTCTCCTCGCATGGAGCTCGGATTTTGCTTCGCAAAACAAGGAGGAAAATATGAGTTTATCACTTGAGCAGGAATTAAAAGGTAATGCGTATCCGGGACGCGGAATCGTAATCGGAAGAAGTGCTGACAACGCTAAGGCCGTTACGGCATATTTTATCATGGGCAGAAGCCAGAACAGCAGAAACCGTGTATTTGTTGAGGATGGCGAGGGTATCCGCACACAGGCATTTGACCCATCCAAGCTTGAAGATCCAAGTCTTATAATCTACGCGCCTGTAAGAGTTCTTGGTAACAGAACGATTGTTACTAATGGTGACCAGACAGATACTATCTATGATGGAATGGATAAGGAGCTTACATTTGAGCAGTCTTTAAGATGCCGTGAGTTTGAGCCGGATGGTCCTAACTATACACCAAGAATCTCAGGTGTAATGCACATTGAGGGTGGTGCATTTGACTATTCAATGTCAATCCTTAAGAGCAACAACGGCAATCCTGAGTGCTGCAACAGATATACATTCTCGTATGACAGACCTGTTGCCGGAGAAGGACATTTTATCCATACATATATGCATGACGGTAATCCGCTTCCAAGCTTCGCAGGAGAACCAAAGCTCGTTGAGATACCTGACGATATTGATGAATTTACAGATCTTGTATGGACAAGCCTTAACGAGGATAACAAGGTTTCACTGTTTGTAAGATTCATTGATATTGCAACAGGAAAGTATGAGACAAGAATTGTTAATAAGAATAAGTAAGTGCAATTAAGCAAAAGGAGAATCACCATGAAGGAATTAGAATTAAAATACGGCTGCAACCCTAATCAGAAGCCATCAAGAATATTTATGGAGGACGGAGAACTTCCTATAACAGTGCTTAACGGAAAGCCGGGATATATTAATTTTCTCGATGCTTTCAACGGCTGGCAGCTTGTGCGTGAGCTTAAGGCTGCAACTAATCTTCCTGCGGCTACATCATTTAAGCATGTATCACCTGCAGGTGCTGCCGTAGGTCTTCCGCTTACAGATGTTGAACGTAAGATATACTGGGTGGATGATGTGGATTATGAGCTTTCACCGCTTGCAAGTGCTTATGCAAGAGCAAGAGGCGCAGACAGAATGTCATCATTCGGTGATTTTATATCACTTTCCGATGTGTGTGATGTGAGCACTGCAAAGCTTATCAAGAGAGAGGTTTCTGACGGAGTTATTGCGCCGGGTTATGAGCCTGAGGCACTTGAGATTCTTAAGGCTAAGAAGAAAGGCAATTATAATGTAATCCAGATCGACCCTTCATATAAGCCGGCTCCGATTGAGCGTAAGCAGGTGTTTGGTGTCACATTTGAGCAGGGACGTAATGAGGTTGTTATTGACGAGAAGTTCCTTGGTGATATTGTAACAGATAATAAGGAGCTTCCTGAGTCAGCTAAGACTGATCTTATAATTGCTCTTATAACGCTTAAGTATACACAGTCTAATTCAGTATGTTATGCTAAGGGCGGACAGGCAATCGGTATCGGTGCAGGCCAGCAGTCAAGAATTCATTGTACACGTCTTGCGGGCAGCAAGGCTGATAACTGGTTCCTGCGTCAGGCTCCACAGGTTCTCAACCTTAAGTTTAAGAAGGGAATCGGACGCCCTGACAGAGACAATACAATTGATCTCTATATCAGTGATGATTACATGGATGTTCTTGCAGACGGCAAGTGGGAGAATATCTTTGAGGAGAAGCCTCCTGTATTTACAAGAGAGGAAAGACGTGCATGGCTCGATAAGAATACGGATGTAGCACTTGGTTCAGATGCATTCTTCCCATTCGGTGACAATATTGAGAGAGCATTCAAGAGCGGTGTTAAGTATGTTGCGCAGCCGGGCGGATCAGTGCGCGATGATAATGTTATTGAGGCATGTAACAACCATAATATGGTAATGTGCTTCTCAGGAATGAGACTGTTCCATCACTAATTGCCAATTCAAAAGTATACATATTATGCAGATTGCATGGAGCATATGCGCAAAATCCGGGAAACTGATGTATGTTGTCAGCTTCCCGGATTTTATATTTTTTATATGGACAAATTTTTCTCACAAATCAGCAGTATATTCATATACAAATGATGATACAGTGAGGGCTTGCGTATGCATTTGAAAAAAATATGGGCAGTGATATATGCAGTGATGCTTGCAGCGTTTTCCACATTTGTACTGCTGGATGCATTTGTGATTCCAAAGGACCGGATAAAGGCAGATGAACCGATACAGTCTCAGGAAATTACGGATGAGAGCATTGAAGCAAAGGCTGAGGCAGTAATAACTGAGAACAGCTATAAGGATGATAAGATATCAATAACGATAAGTGAATTAAGAGAATATGATACCAGCATTTATGTTGCTGATATACAGCTTGCGGATGCCTCATATCTGAGGGCAGGACTGGCAGATGGTACGTTCGGCCGCAATGTTACGGAGGTGACATCGCAGATAGCGCAGGACAGTAATGCCATACTTGCAATTAACGGTGATTTTTACGGTTTCAGGAACAAAGGTTATGTAATGCGTAACGGTTATCTGTACAGAGAAACTGCACAGCAGGGCAGGCAGGGGAACAGCCGTCAGGAAGACCTTGTGATATACGAGGATGGTCATATGGATGTTATAGAGGAAAACGAGGTTGCCGCACAGACACTTAAGGATAGCGGTGCATCCCAGATATTTTCATTTGGACCCGGACTTATAAAAAACGGAAACATAACTGTTGATGAAAACAGTGAGGTTGAACAGTCAATGCAGAGTAATCCAAGAACAGCAATAGGAATGATAACGCCGCTTCACTATATAATGGCTGTATCTGACGGAAGGACTGAGGCAAGTGAGGGACTTACGCTGTATCAGCTTGCACAGATTATGAAGGGGCAGGACTGTGTGACAGCGTATAATCTCGATGGTGGAGGTTCATCAACGATGTGGTTTAACGGTGAGGTTGTTAATAAGCCGACATCATATGGCAGTAAAATAAGTGAAAGGGCGGTGAGCGATATTGTATACATTGGAAGATAGCAAAAAAATTATGATGCCTGCCGCAATATATGCAGGTGTAACCCTGTTTTGCGCGGTGTTTTCAATTATATATAATATATTTGCACATGGTGTGCATTCGCCGTATATGACATGGCTTTTTGTGTGGCCGCTTGTATTGGGAGTGGCTGTGGAGATTGTGGCAGGCATTATAAGGCAAAAAACGGATGCCGGCAGGGTTGCGGATATTGCGGAATGCATATATAATTCAGGTGTCGCGGCGCTTACTGTAAGCAGCATGCTGCGTGGTATAATGGATATTGCGGGAACAGGTTCTGTGTATCAGGTGTGGATGCTGTATGCAGGAACTGTGATGGCGGCAGCCGGGGCGGTTATATTTGCTGTGGCAGTACTTGCCGGAAAAAGCAATGGCAGCCGTAAATATAATTAGAGATAAACAGAATTGATATGGAGATAAATTATGAACTGTAATCTTTGTCCGAGAAAGTGTAATGCTGATAGGAATCAGAAAAATGGGTATTGCGGTGCGCCTGAGAGACTGCGTGTTGCAAGAGCAGCACTGCATATGTGGGAGGAACCATGCATATCGGGAAATAACGGTTCCGGAGCAGTGTTTTTTTCGGGTTGTACGTTAAGGTGTGTTTTCTGTCAGAATCACGATATTGCAGCGGGGCTTAACGGAAAAGAGATAAGCACAGAGAGGCTTAGGGATATTTTTCTTGAGCTTCAGGATAAAAAAGCCAACAATATAAACCTTGTTACGCCATCACACTATGTTCCCCGGATAGCTGCAGCACTTGACATGGCAAAGCAACAGGGGCTGAAGATACCCATTGTATATAATACTTCTTCATATGAGAATGTTGATACGCTTAAGATGATGGACGGACTTACAGATGTATATCTTCCTGATATGAAATATACGGACAGCAGATTATCTATGAGGTATTCATACGCCAGAGATTATTTTGATGTTGCGGCAAAAGCACTTGAAGAGATGTACCGTCAGGTTGAAAATCCTGTATTTGCGGATAAAGATACAGCAAAGCAGCTTGGAATAGAAGAAGATATGATGATAAAAGGAATCATAGTGCGGCATCTCTGCCTGCCGGGACAGATTGAGGATTCAAAGCGTGTGCTGGATTATGTCTATGAGAATTATGGCGATGCAGTATATATAAGCATTATGAATCAATATACGCCGCTTGACAATGTAAAAGATATACCTGAACTTAACAGGCGTGTTACGGATGAAGAATATTCGGAGCTCATCGATTATGCCCAGAATCTGGGTATAGTCAATGGCTTCATACAGGAAGGCACAACCGCACTTGAAAGCTTCATTCCTGACTTCGGTTCATATGAAGGAGTCTGAATACAAAAACAGGATACGGATAATAAATCCTTTAGAATATGCCGAGATGTTCAAGAAGTATCTTGACACCTATAAGTATAAGAATAACACCGCCGGTAATCTCAGCTTTTTTCTTATAACGTGTACCAAAGAAGTTACCGATAACAACACCTGCAATTGAGAGAATGAATGTTGTGCATCCTATGATTGTTATGGCCTTTACGATAGGTACTTCAAGAAATGCAAATGTTATGCCGACAGCAAGGGCATCAATGCTTGTAGCAACAGCGAGCATAAGCATTTCTTTGTGGTCAAGCGGGAGGTCTTTCACGGTTACGGTATCTTCGTCTTTGTCATGAACTGCCTCGAAGACCATCTTACCGCCAATGAAAGCAAGAAGTATGAAAGCAATCCAGTGATCAATGGATGTTATATACTTCTGGAAGTTAATACCGAGAGCCCATCCGATTAATGGCATAAGAGCCTGAAAGCCGCCAAAGTACAGACCGATTATAAATGCCTGCTTTTTATTAACTTTCTCCATTCCAAGTCCCTTGCAGACAGATACTGCAAAAGCATCCATTGAAAGGCCTACGCCAATTATTAATAATTCAATAAACATGTGACATTCTCCTTTTGTAGTTAGTTGCGTCATCTGCCGGCAGCTTGTATGCATAATAATATGCATAATAAAAAAGAGACTCATATGCATTAATTCAATCCGTGCAAGCAGATTGAATTAATGCACATGAGTCTCATTCATTAAGGTTTGCCAGGCCGGTGACCAGTATGTTGACAAACCACACAGAAGCAATTAAATGTAATTAATCAGCCTGATACAAACCGGCATATCTGTGCGAATTACTCCCTCATACACAAAGTAATTGAATAACTGATGTAGACTATAACAAAACAATATGAAGTTAGTCAATACGAACTTTATTTGTGCTATGCAAAAAATTAAAAATGTGGTAAAATACTCATAATTAGGCGGTTTTCGTCTTTATGACAAGGAGTACTGAATTGGAAGCTGTATATGGAAATCCATTACAATTAGGGGTTACAAAGGTAAAAGACGGATATAATTTTGCTGTGCGTTCATTCACAGACGAATTGACACTTGAGATATATCCTGTTACAGCATCGGGAGATAAAAACGATAGTCCGCTTTTTACGGTAGACATGGATGAAGCCTACAGGTTCGGAGATGTTTTTGCCGTAGAGATTACAGGCGGTGACATAGACGGATGCAGCTACAGATATGTGCATAACGGCACAATGGTGCGTGATGACTATGCAGCTAACCTGTCAGGATGTTCTGAATTCGGGCATAACATCCGTGATATAAAATATATTACAAAGATACAGAGTGACATATACGACTGGGAGAATGACAGATTTCCGCGTATACCATATGACGAGTGCATATTTTACAAGCTTCATGTAAGAGGTTTTACAAAGAGCAGGACAAGCGGTGTTGAACTGTCCAAACGGGGGACATTTGCAGGTATTACCGATAAGATACCTTACCTCAGATCACTTGGGATAACAACTATAGAACTGATGCCGGCGTATGAATTTGATGAGGCAGGAAGATTCGCTTCCGATAAAGAAAAGCACTACAGTTCAAGTAAGCCTGAAAAGAGCGGCTGCGTTAATTACTGGGGTTATCTTGGAGGATTCCACTTTGCACCTAAGGCAGCATACTGTGCAGCATCATGCAGCGAAGGAAACTATAACGGGAGCTATACGGATGAATTCAGGGATATGGTCAAAGCTCTTCATGCTAATGGAATTGAAGTTGTTATGGAGATGTATTTTACGCATGAAGAATCATATCTGATTGAAGACTGCCTCAGATACTGGGTTATGAATTATCATGTTGACGGATTCCATATTTACTGCGATGAGTGCAGGCTTTCAGCGGCTGCGGATGATCCGGTGCTTGGCTCAACCAAGATAATAACTGTCTACTGGAATAACGGCAGACCGGGAATACACAATCAGGATGAATGCCGGATTAAGCGCACAAAACATATGGCAAATTATAATACCGGATTTGATGAGGCTGCCAAGAGGCTTCTCAAAGGCGATGAGAACCAGCTGCAGACATTTGCAAGGCTTCTCAGGGCCAATCCGGCGGATGCAGCTGACATTAATTATGTTACCAATCATAACGGATTCACAATGATGGATCTGGTGAGCTATGACAGAAAGCATAATGAGGCCAACGGCGAAGGCAACAGGGACGGTGAGAACTTCAATTACAGCTGGAACTGCGGCATAGAGGGTCCATCAAGAAAGAAGAAGATTAACGAGCTCAGGACAAGGCAGATAAAGAATGCATTTGCAATGCTTTTTACCGCACAGGGGACACCTCTGATACTTGCAGGTGATGAATTCGGTAATTCGCAGTCAGGCAATAACAACCCATACTGTATAGATAACGAGACAACATGGCTTGAATGGAAGGAATCTGTGCAGGCACGCTCAATAGCTGATTTTGTAAGAATTCTTATAGATTTCAGGAAGAGCCACAAGATTATGCATATGGATTCCGAACTGACGGCTGCAGACGGATTATCATGCGGATATCCGGATATATCATACCATGGTGATAATGCGTGGTATTCAAGAATGGAAAGCTATGACAGGCATATAGGAGTTATGTACTGCTCAAGATATGTAAAGAATGAACCGGCTGATGAAGTTATATATGTTGCATATAATCTGCATTGGGAACCGCATCATCTGGCACTTCCGGATCTTCCGGAGCCGAATGAATGGAAGATAATCCTCAGTACTGATGCTGATAACACAGCTAAGCTTGCGGGAAGACAGATTATTACACCGCCAAGATCGGTAACAATACTTACCGGAAGTCTTATAAGAACATCAACCATAAAAAGGAGAAAGCGCAGATCGTGAAAGACACACTGAACAGATATGCCAGAGGAGAGTTCATGTATGATAGCCCGGAGGTTACAATTGTATCGGATGACCTTGAGGCACAGATATGTGTTGGAAGCATACAGAACAGGGAATTGAAGATAGCCGGAAGCCACGATTATGTAAAGGGTATTGTGTATTCCGATAATCCGAGAGTTGTCCTTGAAAAGGACAGCTTCTTTGGCGTGGATTCAGTGCTGCACTATACGGTCAATGCGTCTGGACTTGAGGCCGGAGAACTGCTGGAAGGACACTTTGATATCGTAAGCAATGCGGGAGAGTGCTCCGCATCATTTGCATTCAGGATTACAAGTGTGACAATAGACTCTTCCATAGGACCTATTCATGATCTGTTCCATTTTGCTAATCTTGTGCAGGCATCACCGGATGAAGCATGTCATGTATTTGCAAGACCGGATTTTGAAAAAATATTTATCAAAGATGATATGGCAACTGCTGCAATATACAGGGCACTTCACAAGGGCAGCAATGTGAGGATGAGTATAGAGGAATTCCTTATTGCAATACGCAAGAAGCAGCCTGTGAGGCTTAAGGCAGTTGATGAGAATGGCGCTGAATGCAGTGATGATGTAATACATTACGGTCAGATAGATGCTGATTATAAGGATACTATAATCCTCCATAAGAATACATGGGGATATGTTGATGCGCCTGTTATATGTGATGCGCCTTTTGTGACTGCAGATCACCAGAATGTAACATCAGAAGATTTTGCAGGTAACACGTTTGAATTAGGATATATAATTAGAAAAGACCGGCTTCATGCGGGACGTAATTATGCAAAGATAACCGTAGGAACGGGAGAGAATGCAGTAGTCAGAAGAATAGAAGTTATAAGGAATAACGAAGCGGAAACTGATGGCGCTAATCAGGCTGCACAACAGAGCACAAGGTCACAGGATCACATAATAAAGCTTGAGACAGCAGTTGGAATAACACAGCTCTATATAGATTTCAGAACGCACAGGATAGATGTAAGAGAATGGGCAGAACAGTCAACAAAGCTCCTTGAAAGAGCAATGTCGCAATTTGCACACGATCCGTTGTACAAGCTGATGCAGGCGCAGATATACTGTGTAGAGGAGCGGGATGAAGATGCAGAGTGGCTGCTCGAAGCAGTGAGAGAAGATGTCCTTGCGGACACTTCTTCAATAGAATACTGTTATTTCCTGTATGTCAATTCAGTGCACAGGAGGAATGAGTCTTATACATCCGAGGTGCATGATATCCTTAAGAAAAAATATGACTATAATTCAGCAGACTGGCGTATTCTGTGGATGCTGTTCTATCTTGACAAGGATTATGAGCGTAATCAGAGCATAAAGCTTGCAAGAATCAAGGAGTTGTATCATGCGGGGTGTCACAGCCCGATAATGTATCTTGAGGCGTGTACTATAATAAACAGCCAGCCGGTATTCTTAAGAATTTTTGATGAATTTGAACGTCAGGTAATTAATTTTGGCTGCAAATACAACATTATAACAGAAAAGACAGCAAAGCACATATGTGATATAGGTCAGTCTGAGCGAAGTGTTTCAAAGACATATTTAAGAATACTCCAGGGACTGTATGACAGGTATGGAAGCGATGATATTCTTACGGTCCTGTGTGAACATCTTATCCGTAACCAGATGCGGGGAAGCAGATATTTTGGTATATATGAGACATGTATATTGCGCGAGCTGAGAATAACAAGATTGTATGAGTCCTATATGGACAGTATAGATTCCGGCTATGACAGGCTGTTGCCAAAAGTTGTACTCATGTACTTCAGCTACAATAACCAGCTTAATGATACGCAAAAAGCATTCCTGTATGCCAATATAATTAATTATCTGCCGGATACAGACCCTGTTAAGCTTACATATGCACCTCAGATGGAACAGTTTGCAGCTGAGCAGCTGCGGCTTGGACAGATAAGCAATAATCTTGTAATACTTTACAAATATATATGGAACGATGCACTTATTAATGAGGAGACAGCAGTACCTGTTGCGAGACTTCTTTTTGCATATAAGCTTACATGCAGTGACAGCAGTGTAAAGAATGCCATCGTACTGCATAAGGAACTTAATGAAGAAGTGGTTGTACCTTTTATTGATAATGTGGCGTGCGTAAGCATATATACCGAAAAGTGCTGTATTGCATTTGAATATGAGGACGGAAGCAGAAAATGTAAAAGTGTCGATTATGAGCTTGAACGGCTTATGAATATACCTGATTCTGTAGAAAGCGTATATTCCTTAATCCCTGATGATATATTCCTGTCAGTGTATTATTATGAGCAGAACCGTAAGTATCACAGAACAGGCATAGATGCTCCGGGACTTCGTGAAAAGCTCCTTGACAGCAGCAAGGTTACGGAGGCATTTGAAAAAGAAATCCTTGATGCACTTATTGAGTATTATCATGACAGATATACGGGGGACGAATTTGCAGATAAGGCGGCTGTGTTGGCAGGAAGAAAGCTGACTGAGCAGCAATCGGCATATTTTATCGAGATGTGTGTTGCTAATGCATTATACATTCAGGCATATGATACGGCACTGGCTTATGGAACGCGCAAAGTAAGTCCTAAGAGATTATACAGGCTGTGCAGACATATGCTTGAATACGGACTCGAAGCCGGAAGCCCGTTCCTTACACAGATATGCTGGCAGTCCTTTAAAGAAAAAAAGTATGACGCTCCAATGCTTACATATCTACAGAATACATATAACGGAACGTGTTCACAGATGCTTTCCTTATGGGATGCGTGCCGTGGATTCGACACGGAGTGCTATGAATTAGAGGAACGCATAACTGCACAGATGATTTTTGTCCGGAGTACATCTCCGAGACTTAAGGAAGTGTTTGCCGAGTATTACGAACAGGGAGCCAGAGAAAGAGTCATAGAGGCATATATAGGATATGAAGCATATGGCTGTTTTATGCAGAACCGTGAAGCAGATGAGAAGATATTCAGGATAATTGAAAGCAGGCTTGAGTATGACGATAATGTAAACGATCTTGCAAGGCTTGCACTGCTTAAGCATTATTCGCGGCTTGAACTTCCTGATGACGGGCAGAAGGAACGTATAATGAAACTTCTGGGATATTTCTGTACAAGAGATATTATGTTTCCGTTCTTTCTTGATTTTGCCGATAAGGTACTGCTTCCGTATAAGCTTGCAGATAAGACGATTGTGGAATACAGATGCAATCCTGACAGCAGGGTCACAATACATTATAAGCAGAATAACCGCGATGACAGTGAGGACGGAACAGATTATACAAGTGAGATAATGCAGGATGCATTTATGGGAATATTTGTTAAGACATTTACAATATTCCAGGGCGGCTCCATAAAGTACTATATAACACAGGAACTTAACGGAGAAAAGACCGATACCGGGCCACAGCTGCTTACATGCAGACAGGCAGATGTAGGCTATTCCCATAGCAGGTATGAATATCTGAATGATATGCTTAAGGCGGATGAAGCACATGATACGGCCTCTGTTGAGAGAATAATGCATGAATACTGCGTTGAGGATTATATAACAAAGGAGCTTTTTAAGCCTAAGTATTAATATTAACAGTTTTATGGTAACGGGAGAAGCATATGGATGGCTTAATACTTGGAATAGATATATGTAATGAATATTCACATCTGAGTTTCTACGACAAATCTAAGAATGTCCCTGAGTCAGTGCCGTTTGCGGGAGAGATGGCTCTTGCTAATCCTGATGTGCTAGACAGGATGACAGAACAGCCTGACAGGCTGGCCGGACATGTGGCGGAGATTATGCAGACAGCATACAGATATTGTGCATGTAATGAGACTGAGCGTGTGTGTGTTACGATTCCGCATTTTGAGAGGCATATAGTTGATGCTGTCAGGGATGCATTTATCAGTGCGGGAGTACCGGACACATCGCTGATGTTCATAAGCCATGAGGAATGTCTTGCATACTATGCATTTGGAATGCACAGGGATCTCTGGATAAACGGAGTCATACTGATTGACTATTCATATGACGGAATTACAGGATACAGGATGGATCGTGTAGCCATAGGTTCTAAGCAGGTAATTGCAGAATCGGATTATATGAAAGATGAGAACCGCGTTCTGACGGATGAATTCGCACAGAGCAAAGGAGCAGCTGATCTTGATATGTTAAGTGACATTCTTACGCAGGATGCCGACAAACTTATCGGGAAAAAGGCGGCGTCATCTGTATATCTGACAGGAAGGGGATTTGATACGACCAGGCTTCCGGATGCATTTTTAAAATGCATATGTAACAGGCACAGGGTATTTGCCGGGCAGAACCTGTATGTAAAGGGGGCGTGCATATGCGCATTTACGGAGGCGAATGCTCTTCAAAGGGATGTTATCGTGGCATGCCGCAACAGGCTTCCGTCTACGATAGATATGGACATTATCGAGCGCGGTAAAAAGAAGATATTCAGAATTGCATCGGCGGGTACGAACTGGTATCATGCAGGACGCAGTGTTGATTTTATAGCTGATGACTGCAGCAGCATTACACTTCATATACAGCCGGCTGGCGGACAGAAACCGTATGATGAGATTGTGGATTTCTCTGATTTTCCTTATCGTGCCGGTAAGACTACAAGAATTAATGTAAGGTTTGAATTTGAAGGTGATGACAGGTGCTCGGTTACAGTTACTGATAAAGGCTTTGGATGCTTTGTTCAGGCTTCGGGGAAAAGTGTTGTCAGGAGCATAGATTTGTGATTGCGGAGGACGTGTTATGAGCGGTCTTATATTATGCAGGACAAAAGAGGCAGTTAATCCATACTATATAAGCGGTATGGATATAAAAATATATTCGCTTGAGGAATTGTGTTACTATATTTATAATAATGTATACCTTATTGGTACAGATTTTATATGCCCGAAGCTCATCGAATTCATCCGCAGTGAGACTAAGGAGCCGAAGCTCGCGGACAGACTTGAGTATCTTGGAGAGAAAAAAGCCGGTCTCGCAGAGATGGTGCTTACTGTATTAAGGTATGTGGATTACTATACAGATGATGAGATTGAGAAGCTGAGAGGAATTCTTACAACGCTCAATACACAGAATGTTTATGAGAGACTCAAGACAAGAGCTGACCGTCTTATGCTTAATGAGTGTTATTATGCTGCAATACGCAGCTATTCGCAGATTATTAACGGAAAAAAAGATCCGTCGCTTTCTGTGGTATTTTACTCCGATGTATGCTATAACATGGGGGTTGCATATGCAAGGATGTTTTTGTTCAGGCAGGCACAGAATTGTTTTAATGAAGCATATTCACTCAGCAGACATGAGGATTGCAAAAAGGCGGCAATGGCAGCTGGAAGACTTGCATTCAACAGTGAAAGTTCCAACAGGGTTGAATTCCTTGATGAGCAGACGGATGAGGAATATGTTATCAGAAGAGAGATAGAGGCACTCATGGACAATGCGATGTACAGTGACGGGTACAGGCATATTGATGATATTTATAAGAACAAAGACGAAAAAAGTATCGGAGAACAGATTGAACGCTGGAAAGAGCAGTATGTAAGATATACGGGATGAGCAGCAGACCTGTAACTGTGTTCCGGGAATGGAGATTATATGGGAATTCTGGATTTTTTCAGACATATGATAGATGATGACGATGAGGAATACGAGCTTGAGGATGAATTAGATGATGAGCTCGAAGAAGAATATTACGATGACTCCGATGACGGGATAATTGACGGCGGAGATGATGAAGAGGACTATGAATACATAGAGAGATACAGCACCAAAGATACGGATGATTCTGACAGTGAATATTACAAAAGGCTTGAGAAGAATGCACCGGGACGTGTCGATATATCATCATTTGACGATAGTGACATACATTCATATATAAAGAGCCAGTGTGATATAATAAAGGATGCAGCTAATGAGATAGATATGGCGGACGAGGAATATGATACGGTCACATCATATTTTTCGGATATACAGCTTATAGATGCGGCACCTGATGATGTCAGGGATGATATAGAAAAGACCGCCGAACAGATTGCAGAGCTTACGGTTGACAGAAGAATATACAGGACTGGCGAGAACAGAATATCGCAGCATACATTTTTCAGAATGGAAAGACTTGAACCGCATATGCCGGATGCACTTATAGAATTTCAGAACAATGAAGCTTATTGTGAGACAGTACGTAAAGATATGCGAATGCTTGAAGGCGAGATGATGTCGCTGAGAGCAGATGCCAGAGACCTTATCAGAAAACAGAAAAGTGTTCTTTCGATGGCTAAGATGTCTGCCATAGGATTATTTTTTGTATTCTGTATATTTATTATAGCGAGTGTTGCGATGGGCGAGATTGCAGGTATCCTTTTTACAATAGTAATATCGCTGTCGGCGTTTATAGCAATAGGCCTTTTGTGGATGCTTCAGAATACGAAAAGGCAGTTCGCAATAACCCAGAAAAAGATTAACCGGGCGGAAGTACTGCTTAACAAGGTTAAGATAAAATATGTAAATATAGCATCAACAGTTGATTATCAATGCGAAAAATACGGCGTAAAGAATTCATATGAACTGAGCTCACAGTATGAATTATATCTTGATGTAAGAAAAGAGCAGCAGCGTATTGCAAGGATGACAGAACAGCTCAGCGATTCAGAGATACATCTTGAAGGCATTCTTAAGTCACTGAGTCTCTATGACCCGCACATATGGCTTGCACAGGTCAAGGCACTTATAGACCCTAAGGAGATGGTTGAAGTAAGGCATGGATTGTCGACAAGAAGGCAGAAGCTGCGTGCCAGAATAAAATATAACCAGAACAGGATAGATGAAGCCAGGGCTGATATTGCAGGAGCAGCGGCGGCTCATCCTGAATATAGTGATGAAGTGCAGATAATATTAGATCAGTATGCGCACAGATGATGGCGCGGATGGGAGGATGTATGGATTTACAACAGATATGTCAGATGCGTTACGGCAGGGAACTTAGAAATTGTTCTAATGAAGAGATATATTATGCTCTCCTGGATATGGTGCGAAGTCTTGCAGAGGGACGTAAAAAGAATGGCAATACGGACAGCAAGAGAAAACTGTATTATATATCAGCCGAATTTCTTATTGGCAAGCTGCTGTCGAATAATCTTATCAATCTCGGAATATATGATGAAATAAAACAGATGCTTGCAGCTAATGGCAAGGATATTAATGAGATTGAAGATGCAGAGCCGGAACCTTCACTTGGTAATGGAGGACTTGGACGGCTTGCTGCATGTTTCCTTGACTCGATTGCAACACTGGGACTTAATGGTGACGGAATAGGACTTAATTATCATCTTGGACTGTTCAGGCAGGAATTCAACAACAATTTCCAGAAAGAACTTCCGGACCCATGGATAGAATCACAGAGCTGGCTTAACGGGACGGGTACTTCATACGAGGTGCAGTTTGGCGGCGGCATAACTGTGCGCTCAAGGCTTTATGATATAGATGTTACCGGATATAACAACAGAACCAATACGCTTCATCTGTTTGACCTTGAGTCTGTATCAGAGGCAATAGTACACAACGAAAGTATTGATTTTGACAAGAACGATATTAAGCGCAATCTTACGCTGTTCCTTTATCCTGATGACAGCGATGAAGCAGGCAGGCTGCTCAGAATATATCAGCAGTATTTTATGGTAAGCAATGCGGCACAGCTGATTCTTGATGAGTGTACGGCACGGGGATGCAATCTGCATGATCTTCCGGAATATGCGGTTATACAGATTAATGATACACATCCGTCGATGATTATTCCGGAACTTATAAGAATACTCACGCAGCGCGGTATAAGCTTTGATGAGGCTGTGGGTATTGTGTCACATACATGCGCATATACCAATCACACAATTCTTGCAGAAGCATTGGAGACATGGCCGGCCGCATATCTTGAGAAGGCTGTTCCGCAGCTTGTGCCTATTATAAGAGAGCTTGACAGAAGAGTGCGGGAACGCTTCACAGATGAGAGCGTTTATATAATAGATTCAGATGAGCGTGTTCATATGGCACATATGGATATTCACTATGGATTCAGTGTTAACGGAGTTGCGTATCTGCATACCGAGATTCTTAAGAATAAAGAACTGAATAATTTTTATAAGATATATCCTGATAAGTTCAATAACAAGACCAACGGAATTACATTCAGAAGATGGCTGATACACTGTAATGAGCCGCTGACAGATATGATTACACAGCTTATAGGAGACGGCTTCAGACAGGATGCAATGCAGCTTGAAAAGCTTGCAGGGTATGCCGGTGATGAGAAGGTGCTTAACCGCCTGCTTGAGGTTAAGATGGCTAATAAGCGGCGCCTAAAAAAATACATTCTTGATACGCAGGGAATAGATATTGATGAGAATTCAATCTTTGATATTCAGGTAAAGCGTCTGCACGAATATAAGAGACAGCAGATGAATGCACTTTATGTAATATTCAAATATCTTGATATTAAAAGAGGCAATATTCCGTCAACTCCGGTAACTGTTATATTTGGCGCAAAGGCGGCACCTGCGTATACGATAGCGAAGGATATAATACATCTTATACTCTGCCTTCAGCAGCTTATTAATAACGACCCTGATGTGAGTCCGTACCTTAAGGTTGTAATGATAGAGAATTATAATGTTACAAAGGCTGAATATATTATTCCGGCGTGCGATGTCTCGGAGCAGATATCGCTTGCATCAAAGGAGGCATCAGGTACAGGTAATATGAAGTTTATGCTTAACGGTGCCGTAACGCTCGGAACCATGGATGGAGCCAACGTAGAGATAGCACAGCTTGTAGGTGAAGATAATATATATGTATTTGGTGAGAGCAGCGAACAGGTAATTGCACATTATGAGAAGAACGATTATAATTCATGTGACATATACATTAATGATGAAGTAATCAGATATCTTGTTGATTTTATCATAAGTCCGCAGATGTTAAGAATAGGCAGCAAATACAGTCTGTTAAGACTCCATGCAGAGCTTATACAGAAAGACTGGTTCATGACGCTTCTTGACCTGAATGATTATATTTTCAAGAAAGAGGAAGTGTTCAGGGATTATGAGAACAGAACTGAGTGGGCATCGAAGATGCTTATTAATATCAGCAAGGCCGGATATTTTTCATCTGACAGAACAATATCAGAGTATAATAAAGATATCTGGCATCTTCAGTAAGTTTTAATAAAATACAAAGAGGAAAATACAGTGGAAATAGTATCAAGAGTATATGATATACTAGGCGATGACGGAAGATTTATACGCAACAAGGTTTTTTGCGAAGAGCAGGGATTTGTTAATGAATTCGATGAGACGGATACTTTGGTTAAGGCCGCATGGCACCTCGTCCTGTATTGCAATAACAGTCCTGCTGCAACAGCAAGGTTAATCTGCATGAACCGCAAAGAGGGACGTTACCGCATAGGAAGAGTTGCAGTGTTGATGGAATACCGCAAGATGCATCTTGGCAGCAGGCTTATGCAGGAACTTGAAGATATTGCAAAGGCTAACGGAGCACGTATAATGGAGGTGTCCGCACAGTGCCGGGCACAGAAGTTCTATGAGAGCTGCGGTTACAATGCACACGGACAGACTTATGATGACGAGGGCTGTCCACACATCAGAATGGAAAAAAATGTATAAATATATCCTGAATTCACATTTTACGGATATTGAAACAGAAAGGATTGCACATGGCCGGATCAACATATGGCAATATATTCAGAATTACTACATGGGGGGAGTCACACGGAAAAGGAGTAGGAGTTGTAGTTGACGGATGCCCTGCCGGACTTGAACTTTGCGAAGCAGATATACAGAAGTTCCTTAACAGAAGAAAACCGGGGCAGTCTAAGTACACAACACCGAGAAAGGAAGATGATGCTGTTGAGATTCTCTCGGGAGTGTTTGAAGGGAAGACAACAGGTACTCCTATATCAATGGTTGTATTTAACAAGACACAGCGTTCGGCAGATTATTCAGAGATAGCTTCATATTACAGACCCGGGCATGCAGATTATACATTCGACATGAAGTATGGTTTCCGTGATTACAGAGGCGGAGGACGCTCATCCGGAAGAGAGACAATAGGAAGAGTTGCAGCAGGTGCGGTTGCAATCAGGATTCTTTCACAGCTTGGAATCAGAATCAATGCATATTCCAAATCCATAGGACCTGTTACAATTGATTATGACAGATTCAGCATGGATGATGCGGCAGGCAATCCGTTCTATATGCCTGACAGTAAAGCGGCACAGGAGGTTGCTGTGTTTGCGGAAAAGAAGATGGAAGAACACGACTCCGTAGGTGGAGTGATTGAATGTGTCATAAGCGGAGTTATGCCGGGAATAGGTGAGACGGTATTTGACAAACTTGATGCCAGTCTTTCCAAGGCTGTGATGTCGATAGGGGCTGTCAAAGGATTCGAGATTGGAGACGGATTTGGTGCGGCAGCTGCATTTGGAAGTACTAATAATGACGGATTCGCGTTCAAAAACGGCAGAATCATTAAGACAACCAATCATGCGGGAGGAACGCTTGGAGGAATGAGTGACGGGACAGATATTGTGTTCCGGGCAGCAGTTAAGCCGACACCTTCAATAGCTGCAATACAGCATACGGTCAACAAATCGGGAGAGAATATAGATGTATCCATAAAAGGACGTCATGATCCAATGATAGTCCCAAGAGCTGTTGTTGTGGTTGAGGCGATGGCAGCACTGACGCTTGTTGACCTGATATTTACAAATATGTCAGCAAGGATGGACAGAATACAGAAATTCTACGAAGAAGAAAGGTTTAATAATGAGTGAGTACAGATTACTTAAGACAGATGGTGCGGCAAAGCGTGGCGAGTTCCATACTGTCCATGGCGTGATACAGACACCGGTTTTTATGAATGTCGGAACGGCGGCTGCCATAAAAGGTGCTGTTGCAACAACGGATTTGCAGGAGATAGGAACGCAGGTAGAGCTGTCCAATACTTATCATCTTCATGTACGTCCGGGTGATGAGATAGTTAAGAAAATGGGCGGGCTTCATAAGTTTATGAACTGGGATAAGCCTATACTTACAGATTCCGGCGGATTTCAGGTGTTTTCACTTGCAGGTCTCCGTAAGATAAAGGAAGAGGGAGTTACATTCAACTC
Source organism: [Bacteroides] pectinophilus (assembly GCA_025146925.1). Lineage (NCBI taxonomy): Bacteria > Bacillati > Bacillota > Clostridia > Eubacteriales > [Bacteroides] pectinophilus. The sequence continues at coordinate 1,340,813 of CP102260.1, forward strand.
CCATATTGACGGACGGAAGATATTCATGGGTCCGGAAGAAAGCATGCAGATACAGTCCAATCTTGGTTCGACTATTGCCATGGCTTTTGATGAGTGTGCACCGAGCAAGTCGTCAAGGCAGTATATGCAGGATTCTGTTGACAGGACAACAAGATGGCTCAAACGCTGTGTCAAGGAGATGGACAGGCTTAATTCACTTCCTGATACCATTAACAAAGAGCAGATTCTCTTCGGAATTAACCAGGGGGCAACATATGCGGATATAAGAATAGAGCATGCCAAGAGAATAGCAGATCTTGACCTTGCAGGATATGCAATCGGAGGACTTGCTGTAGGTGAGACGCATGAGGAGATGTATGATATAATTGAACACGTAGTGCCATATCTTCCACAGAATAAGCCGACATATCTTATGGGTGTCGGTACACCGGCCAATATCCTTGAAGCTGTTGAGAGAGGTGTTGATTTCTTTGACTGTGTATATCCGTCACGTAACGGAAGACACGGACATGTGTATACAAAGTTTGGAAAGATTAATCTTTTCAATGCAAAGTATGAGTGTGACGCTGAGCCGATAGAGGAAGGATGCCGGTGTCCGGCATGCCGCAATTACAGCAGGTCTTATATAAGACATCTGCTTAAGGCTAAGGAGATGCTTGGAATGCGTCTGTGCGTTCTTCATAATCTTTATTTTTACAATCACCTTATGGAGGATATCCGTGGTGCGATAGATGAGGGAAGATATTCGGAATTTAAGAAAGAGAGAATTGAACTTCTTAAAACTTACGATAATTTAAACGGTAACTAAAAAAACAATAAAATAGGGCTAAAGCCTTGCACATTTATTGGTTTTTTGTTATATTTCTTGAAGAAAATATTCAATTAAAAGTCAGATGACGGAAAGAGGTAACAATTATGATTACACTTAATGCAGGTGCAGGAAGTACAGTTGGTATGATTCTTGTATATGTTGTATTCCTGGGTGCTTTGATGTATTTTATGGCAATTCGTCCACAGAAGAAGCAGCAGAAGAAGATGGACGAGCTTATCGCATCTCTTGAGATTGGCGATTATGTCCTTACAACAAGCGGCTTCTATGGCTCAATCATTGATATTACAGATGATACAGTAATTGTTGAGTTTGGTAATAATAAGAACTGCAGAATTCCTATGCAGAAGTCAGCTATCACACAGGTTGAGAAGCAGAATCAGTAATAGAGGAATCAGCTATGAAAAACAGAGACCGTGAGCGCATATGGGTAAGTAAAATTCTAAGAGTTGTAGGATGGGTTCTGGTAGCCCTGCTTATTCTTATCGTATTCCGTGCCTGGCGTGCAGGAGTTTTTACATCTCTTGATAAGATGGAGGCTTATATCGGCAGGTTCGGAATCTGGTCTCCGTTTGTCTTTATTATCTACCAGATAATGCAGATAGTTGTGATACCATTCATACCCGGCGGAGTAACAACAACGGCAGGCGTTGTGATGTTCGGACCTGTTGAAGGACTTATTCTTAATTATATAGGAATATGTCTTGGTTCAATCGCTGCATTTGCACTTGCCAAAAGGTACGGCAGGCATCTTGTGCTCAGATTCGTCGATAAGAAAAAGTATGACAGGTATGAAGAAAGACTTTCCCAGGGAAAGCAGTTCGAGATATTTTTTGCAATATGTATATTTCTTCCGTTTGCTCCGGATGATCTGCTTTGCTTTCTGGCAGGACTTACGGAGATGTCATATAAGAAATTCATAACGATAATATTACTTGGCAAACTGCCGGTGATTATTGGTTACAGTATAAGCCTTAACATGATTAGCAACTGGCTTACAGCGATAATCAGATAGGCGGAATCATACAGGAATGGGAGGATAATTATTGCAGTCGATTTTACTTATAATAGCTTTAATAATTTTATTATGTATAGTGGCAAACCGCTTTTCTAATAAGTTTGGTATGCCGGTTCTTTTGCTGTTCATGCTGCTTGGTATAGCTTTTGGCGTGGATGGCTTTTTTGGTTTTGAATTTGATAATTATGAGCTTACGGGCAGGGTCTGTTCGATAGCTCTTGCGTTTATAATGTTTTATGGCGGATTTGGAACAAAATGGTCGGCAGCAAAGCCGGTTGCAGTAAAATCAGTCATTCTCTCTACTGTGGGAGTTGTCCTTACAGCACTTCTTACGGCTGTGTTCTGCGTATATGCGCTTGGCTTCGGAAAGGTGGAAGGATTTATTGTCGGTGCGGTACTGAGTTCGACTGATGCTGCATCAGTATTTTCGATACTCAGGTCAAAGAAGCTTTCATTAAAGGATGGAACGGCATCGATGCTTGAGATTGAAAGCGGTAGTAATGACCCTATATCATATATGCTCACAGTTATTGGAATAAGCATGATGAATGGAATGGAGGGCTCTGTTGCGGGACTTGTGCTTTGCCAGATTGTAATTGGAGTTGCGGTGGGTGTTATCGTTGCTCTTGCAGCGCAGTTTATTATGCGTAAGACAGACATTCTTACAGAGGGAATGGATACGATATTCGTTATTGCAGTTGTGCTTGTATCATATGCGCTGCCAAGCATGTTTAATGGCAATGGCTATCTCAGTGTTTATCTTACCGGTATAATACTCGGCAATTCAAGAATTGCCAACAAGAATAATCTGGTTCATTTTTTTGACGGACTTACGAATCTTGCACAGATTACAATATTCTTTCTGCTTGGTCTTCTCGCAACGCCGCATATGATGCCTGAGATTATTCTGACATCTGTATTCATAGCATTATTCCTTACATTTATTGCAAGACCTGTGACTATTATGGCACTTCTGGCTCCTTTTGGTGCATCGTTTGGACAGATTGGGCTGGTGTCATGGGCAGGATTACGCGGAGCTTCATCAATAGTGTTTGCAATAGATGTTATGTCATCAGGCATGCTTCTTGGACATGATATATTTCATATAGTTTTTATGGTAGCACTGCTGTCGGTTGCAATACAGGGAACGCTGCTTCCGCTTGTATCAAAGAAATTCAATATGATTGATGAGGATGCTGATGTTCTCAAGACATTCAATGATTATCAGGAAGAGGAAGCTATGACTCTGATGAGAATGTATATTCCAAAGGGGCATAACTGGGAGAACAGGCTTATAAGTGATGTAACAATGCCAACAGGGTCACTTGCACTTATGATTAAGCGGGGAACAGATACGGTTATTCCCAAAGGGAGCACCAGAATATTAGCTGATGACAGTGTGATACTGAGTGTTCCGGCATATCATGGGGGGAATGACATACGGCTTGAAGAGATACATATTGACCGCAGACATGAATGGAATAATAAGAGCATAAGCGAACTTAATCTGCCGGAAAATGTGCTTATTGCAATGATAAAGAGGCAGGATCAGAGCATAATACCGAGTGGGCATACAGTTATTCACGAGAATGATACGGTAGTTATATATAGGTAAAAGTACTCATTGAATAAAAAGGTAAAAGAGAGTATCATATATCTTAGAATTATTAAGGGGGGACTGTTGTATGACAGAGAAGAGAAAGACTAAGAGGTTTCCTGTAAGCCTCAGCCTTAGAGTATCTACATTGTTTAAGCAGGATAATGTCAGAATTTCTGATATGAATTCGCCTATTTCTGTGAACAACGTATCAAAGGGTGGGATAGGCTTTGTATCAGATAGTGTACTCCCGGTTGGATATTATTTTAATGCGGCACTACATCTTGGTAATAAGGATGATACATTATACTGTGTTATTAAGATTATAAGAAGTATCCGTAAGGAGGACGGAAGCTATTCATATGGTGCAGAGTTCGTCGGAATGGCACCCGTACTTAATTATATATTTGATGAGATCTGATGGCCGGATACAGCAGCCGGACGTATATGACAGAATGTCACACATGCGATGACTTAGTAGAGATTCATTGCGTGTGTGACATTTTTGTTGGCGTATCTGCTGAGAATGGGCATATCAGATGTTAACTTAGATATTAGTTTAGCGGCGCTCAAGGCATACAATTGTCTCAATTCCCGATGTCCATGGGAACATATCAACAGGCTGGATAGCCGCTACACGGTATGCACGGCGCGCAAGCACTGCAAGGTCCCGTGCAAGTGTTTCGGGACAGCATGAGATGTAGATGACTTTTGAAGGCATAAGCTTCAGTATAGAGTTAAGAAATACCTTATCGCTTCCGGCACGTGGCGGATCCATAAATATAACATCGCAGGTCTCGTTATTATCTGCCATCCGTCTCATAAAGCGACCGGCGTCATCGGCGTAGATATCGATATTGCTGATATTATTGGCTTTGGCATTACGGCGTGCATCTTTTACTGCATCGGTATTGGTCTCAACGCTGATAACCTTCCGGACGTGTCCGGCAACGGTCATGCCTATAGTTCCGATTCCACTGTAAGCATCAATGACGGTCTCGCTGCCTGTAAGACGCGCAAGCTCAATGGCTTTTGTATAGAGAAGCTCTGTCTGTACGGCATTTACCTGATAAAATGACTTAGGCGATATGCGGTAGGTTATTCCGCAGAGCGTATCTTCTATATACCCGCTTCCGTATTCCGTATACTGTCTGTCGCCGAGAATCATGCTCGTACGCCTGTTATTAATATTTATGACAACAGATGTTATCTCAGGACATTCCCTGATGAGTTCACGTATAAAATTCTTCTTGGATGGGAAAAATGTCGATGCCATTACAAGAATAACAAGAATCTGACCGCTTTTGTGCCCTGTTCTTATGAGAACATGACGCAGAAGTCCCGTACCGTTACGTTCATCATATATCTTAAGGCCAAAATCGCCTGCCAGCCGGCGTATTACTTCTATTATTGCTTTGGCACGTGTATCTTCAATAAGGCAGGCAGTATTGTCTACAATCCTGTGGCTTGATTCCTCATAACTTCCGCATATTATATTGTTGTATCTGTCACGGCCGAATGCCGCATGAACCTTGTTACGGTAATGATATGGCTTGTCCATGCCGATTATACGTGATACACTGCCGTATGAGGAGAGAAGTTTCTGCTCGTATTCCTGCTTTTTATCAAGCTGCTCTTTATATGCAATTCCCTGATAGGCGCAGCCTCCGCAGCGTGCTGCATGCGGACATACTTCAGCCGGCTTTGCCTGCTTTCTGCCTCGGTTTTGTGCAGGGGAGTGTGCACGATTGCATGGGGAATTATGTGATGATGTCATGTTGTGTTCCTCTCAAAAGTATAAGTAATATAAGCTATAGGAAAAGCTATAAGAATATAATAGCATATTGATTTTGTGATGCAAATGTTTTATAATTTTTCTGTTTGACAAATGTATTAAGAAAGGATTAATCATAATATGAACGACAGATACCAGACACCACTTGCTGAGCGTTATGCAAGTAAAGAGATGCAGTACATTTTCTCACCTGACAAGAAGTTCAGAACATGGAGAAGACTCTGGATAGCACTTGCTGAATCAGAGAAGGAGCTTGGACTTAACATAACAGACGAGCAGATAGCTGAACTTAAGGCTCATCAGGATGATATCAACTATGAGGACGCTAAGAAGCGCGAGGCAGAAGTACGTCATGACGTTATGTCACATGTATATGCTTATGGACTCCAGTGCCCTAAGGCTAAGGGAATTATCCACCTTGGCGCAACTTCATGTTATGTTGGTGATAACACAGACATAATTATTATGACTGAAGGACTTCAGCTTGTAAGGAAGAAGCTTATCAATGTTATTGCTGAGCTTTCAAAGTTCGCAGGAAAGTACAGAGCACTTCCAACGCTTGCATTTACACATTTTCAGCCGGCACAGCCTACAACAGTAGGTAAGAGAGCAACACTCTGGATTAATGAGCTTATGCTTGATCTTGAAGATCTGGATCATGTTATCTCGACAATGAAGCTTCTCGGATCAAAGGGTACAACAGGTACACAGGCAAGTTTCCTTGAACTGTTTGAGGGTGACCATGCCAAGATCCGCAAGCTGGACAGCCTTATAGCTGAGAAGATGGGTTTCAGGGAGTGTTTCCCTGTATCTGGTCAGACATATTCCAGAAAAGTAGATACAAGAGTGCTTAATGTTCTCGCAGGCGTTGCCGCAAGTGCACATAAGTTCTCTAATGATATCAGACTTCTTCAGCACCTGAAGGAGATTGAGGAGCCATTTGAAAAGTCACAGATTGGTTCATCTGCAATGGCTTATAAGAGAAATCCTATGAGGAGTGAGAGAATCGCATCACTTGCCAATTATGTAATGGCAGATGTAATGAATCCTGCAATCACGTCAGCAACACAGTGGTTTGAGAGAACACTCGATGATTCGGCTAATAAGAGAATCTCTGTTCCGGAAGCATTCCTTGCTGTAGACGGAATCCTTGACCTTTATATGAATGTAGTAGACGGACTTGTTGTATATGACAAGGTAATTACTAAGCATCTTATGGCTGAGCTTCCATTCATGGCTACCGAGAATATCATGATGGATGCGGTTAAAGCCGGCGGAGACCGTCAGGAACTCCATGAGAGAATCAGAGAGCTTTCAATGAAGGCCGGAGCAAGAGTTAAGCAGGAGGGTCTTGATAATAACCTTCTTGAACTTATTGCAGCGGATCCGATGTTCGGTGTTACACTTGAAGAACTTCAGGCAAAGCTTGATCCTTCAAAGTATACAGGACGCGCAAAAGAGCAGGTTGATGAGTATCTTGCCGAGGTTGTACAGCCTGTGCTTGATTCCAATGCCGATGCACTTGGTATGACTGCTACAATTAACGTATAATTCAATTCATGTGCAATTAATTATTGCAATGTAGTAACATAAATAAAGATAATTAATAAAAGAGGCACTCTCAATACTGATGCCTGGCCGGTCTTACAGACCGCAGATATCGGTATGAGTGCCTCTTTTATTAATTGCGAAGCTTTTGTGTGATGCTGTCATATAACATATACAGGTGCTGCGTGCCATTCTCAAGTATGTAATAATGTCTTATGTACGGTACCAGAAGCACCATGAATAATATAAACAGAATCAGTACAGCAGTCATCTGTGTCATAGTGAAGAACCACAGAGACATAAGTGCAAGTATCGCAAATGTAACTGTTACTATCAGGTGGACTATGCGCTCATGCTGAAAGAAGCCTATCTGCACCGTAATGTCACTGTAAATGATGCTCATTGCGGAGGTATCATCAGAAGCAATCAGTGCTTCGAGATATGCTGTGTAATCTTTAAGTCTTTTTTCCATACTAATCTCCATTCTGCAGGCTGCCAAGGGTCTGCGGATGTAAATACTTTATTTTTTTCTATTTTAACTCCATAATTAACCTATTACAATGAAAAAATATATTGAAAATGAAGCACCTATGCGATATTATTTAATAATAGGCATAATTTTGTCATATTTTAGTTATAAATAAAACCAAAGGAGAGTATGCACTATGGGATTTAGCATTGCATTGATTCCCGGAGACGGAATCGGACCTGAGATAGTTGCTGAGGCAAGAAAGGTCCTTGACTGTGTGGGAAGCAGATACGGACATGAATTTAATTATACAGAGATATTAATGGGAGGATGTTCCATTGATGCATACGGCGTGCCACTTTCAGATGAGGCTCTTGCCGTTGCCAAGTCAAGTGATTCGGTTCTTCTTGGAGCTGTTGGCGGTAATGTAGGCAATTCAAGATGGTACGATGTGGCGCCTAATCTCAGACCTGAAGCTGGACTTCTTAAGATTCGTAAGGAACTCGGACTTTTTGCCAATATACGTCCTGCATATCTGTTCAATGAGCTTAAGGGTGCATGCCCTCTTAAGGAAGATATAATCGGTGACGGTTTTGATATGGTCATTATGAGAGAACTTACAGGCGGTCTTTACTTCGGAGAGAGACATACCGAGGAAGTTGATGGTGTGATGACTGCTACGGATACCCTTACATATAACGAGGAAGAGATCAGAAGAATTGCAGTTAAGGCATTCGATATAGCAATGAAGAGGAATAAGAAGGTAATCAGTGTTGATAAGGCCAATGTTCTCGATTCATCAAGATTGTGGCGCAAGGTAGTGGCAGAGGTTGCGAAGGATTATCCGGAGGTTGAGGTATCTAATATGCTTGTTGATAACTGCGCAATGCAGCTTGTCATGAATCCGGGACAGTTTGATGTGATTCTTACAGAGAACATGTTTGGTGATATCCTTTCTGATGAAGCAAGTATGATAACAGGTTCAATCGGAATGCTTTCATCAGCAAGCCTCGGAAGCAGTAAACTCGGACTGTATGAGCCTAGCCATGGATCGGCTCCTGATATTGCAGGTAAGAATATAGCTAACCCTATTGCAACAATCCTTTCAGCAGCAATGATGCTCAGATATTCATTTGATCTTGATAAGGAAGCAGATGCGGTCGAGGCGGCAGTTAAGAAGGTGCTTAAGGACGGATACCGCACAATAGATATTATGGACGAAGGCATGACACAGGTGTCTACTTCACAGATGGGCGATCTGATTGCGGACAACATCTGATATCATATATAATAGTTAGTTATAATAATCAGTTTAGATGGAGGAATGGTAGTAATGAAAAGTGATTCAGTAAGAGTAGGAACCCAGCAGGCTCCGCACAGATCTTTGTTCAATGCACTCGGCATGACAGAAGAAGAGATGAAGAAGCCGCTTGTCGGAATTGTAAGTTCATATAATGAGATAGTACCGGGACATATGAACATTGATAAGATTGTTGAAGCTGTCAAGCTTGGAGTTGCAATGGCAGGAGGCACTCCTGTAGTATTCCCTGCAATTGCAGTGTGCGATGGTATTGCAATGGGACATGTGGGAATGAAGTATTCACTTGTTACAAGAGATCTGATTGCAGATTCAACAGAGTGTATGGCAACAGCACATCAGTTTGATGCGCTTGTAATGGTTCCTAACTGTGATAAGAATGTGCCGGGTCTGCTTATGGCAGCTGCAAGAGTTAATGTTCCTACTGTATTTGTAAGTGGAGGACCGATGCTTGCAGGCCATGTTAAGGGATGTAAGACCAGCCTTTCAAGTATGTTTGAGGCTGTAGGCGCATATACTGCCGGTAAGATTAATGAAGATGATCTTAAAGAATATGAGGAAAAGACATGTCCTACATGCGGTTCATGTTCAGGCATGTATACTGCCAACAGTATGAACTGCCTTACAGAGGCTCTCGGAATGGGACTTAAGGGTAATGGTACAATTCCTGCCGTATATTCTGAGAGAATCAAGCTTGCCAAGCATGCAGGCATGCAGGTAATGGAACTTTACCGCAGGAATATAAGACCGAGAGATATCATGACTAAGGAAGCAATCCTCAACGCACTTACTGTAGATATGGCACTTGGATGTTCTACAAACAGCATGCTTCACCTCCCTGCGATTGCTCATGAAGTTGGATTTGATTTTGATATAGCATTTGCTAACCCGATAAGTGAGAAGACACCTAACCTGTGTCATCTTGCACCTGCAGGCCATACATATATGGAAGATCTTAATGAAGCAGGTGGTGTGTATGCGGTTATGAACGAGCTTCTTGAAGCGGGACTTCTTAATCCTGACTGCATGACAGTTACAGGTAAGACGATTGGTGAGAATGTCAAGGGGTGTGTCAATAAGAATCCTGAGGTTATCAGACCGATTGACAATCCTTACAGCAAGACAGGCGGACTTGCAGTTCTTAAGGGTAACCTTGCACCGGATGGTGGTGTTGTAAAGCGCTCAGCCGTTGCAGAAGAGATGATGGTCCATGAAGGTCCTGCAAGAGTATTTGACTGCGAAGAAGATGCAATTGCTGCTATTAAGGGCGGCAGGATTGTAGACGGTGATGTTGTGGTAATCAGATATGAAGGCCCTAAGGGCGGTCCTGGTATGAGAGAGATGCTTAATCCGACATCAGCAATTGCGGGAATGGGTCTCGGTTCAACAGTTGCACTTATTACTGACGGACGATTCAGCGGTGCTTCAAGAGGAGCTTCAATAGGTCATGTTTCACCTGAAGCTGCTGTTGGCGGTCCTATTGCGCTCGTAGAGGAAGGTGACATCATCTCAATTAATATTCCTGAGATGAAGCTTGACATAAAGGTTTCGGATGAGGAGATGGCAGCACGCCGTGCTAAGTGGCAGCCAAGACAGCCAAAGGTTACAACGGGA